>DAOUBY010000215.1:0-22432 GCA_034432325.1 Anaerolineales bacterium | reverse complement strand
AACGCCACGAAGTTTCTTGACATTATCTTGCGCCAAATTCCAGGATTTTGAATTTCCTCTTTCGGAATTCCTTTGGGTACTTCGTGTCCTTTGTGGATAAAGACCTTTTTGCAGTAGACTCATTTTTCGTAAAGCGCTAACCGATTACAGGCTCGATCAGGCCGTAGGTGCCGTTGCGGCGCTTGTACAACACCTGGATGGAATTCTGCTCGGCATTGAAGAAGACAAAGAAATTGTCGTGACCGAGCAGTTTCATCTGCTCAACGGCTTCATCTTCGGTCATCGGCACCAGCACAAACTTCTTGCGTTTCGCAATCAGGGGGAGCAGTTCGCCGGTTTCGTCCACGGGCCACTCTTCTTCGACGACTTCCGCCGCAGAGCGTCCATCGCCGCGCCCGCGATAGTGTTTGCCCTTGTAGCGTTCGATCTGTCTTTGCATCTTGTCGAGGGCGGTATCGAAGGCGGCGCGCACATCGTCGGCGCGTTCTTCGGTTCGCAGGATGAATCCTTTTCCGCGCAGAGTAATCTGCGCCACCTGACGGTCGGTTGCGCTGCGGGCGGTTTTGACGTGCGACAATTCCACCCGAATCTCGTCAATCTCCTGAAGATAACGCTCCAATTTGGCGGCTTTCTTCTCGACATACTCGCGGTTATTATCGTTCAGCCGCATGTTTCGTGCCAGAACTTCAATCTTGTTTGTCATATGGAGCCTCCTTAAAGGGTTATCAATGACGCCGCTGCGCCATTGTCAAACACGATTCCAATCATGATGAGGGAGTGCGCGGGCGATTGTAACGGCATATACCTCCCGCGCCCCGGCAGACAACAGCGCTTCTGCCCCAGCCTGGATGGTGGAGCCGGTGGTCGCCACATCATCCACCAACAGGACGGATTTGCGCTTCACAATCTCCGCCCTTGCCTGATACGCTTGCGAGACATTTTCCCTCCGCTGGGAAGCCGTCAAACCGACCTGCGAGCGCGTCTCACGAATTTTCATCAATGCCGCCGGGACATACGGTAGGCTAAGTTCATAAGCCAGCGGGCGCGCCACCAGCGCAACCTGATTATACCCGCGCTGTTTCAGCCGCTTTTTGCTGAGCGGAACGGGAACGAGCATATCCACCTGCCAGCGGAGAGAGCGCACAAAGTCCGCCATCTGACGCGCCAGGGCATCTCCCATCCCAAGATTGCGCCGGTATTTCATGGTATGCAGGGCGTTTTGCACGGGCGAATCAAAAACCGCCCAGGAGCGCATCATTCGATACGCGGGCGGGTTTGATTTGCAGCGTTCGCATACGCTGGAGCCATTTGTTGGCAGACCGCACAGTTCACAAAACGGCTCAGTGATGTGCGGCACGCGCGCCTGGCACTCTGCGCACCAGGATGTGCCTTTCTTCCCGCACCCTCCGCATTCCGGCGGGAAAAGCAGGTCAATTCCGTTCCACGCCCATCGCCAGACAGGATAAAACCACGGAATACTGTTCACAAATGTTCAAACTGTAACTTAACCTAAAGAATTGAAAATTTGCATTGCCGCCGGGGTCAGGATGATGATCATAATGGTGGGGAACATCAGGAACGCCATGGGGAGCACCATTTTGACCGGCGCCTTGTGCGCCTCCTCCTCAGCCCGCTGGCGGCGTTTGATGCGCATCTGGTCGGACTGGATCCGCAGGATCTTTGCCATGCTCACGCCCAATTGTTCGCTCTGAATGATGGCAGCGACGAAACTGGTCATTTCGGGCACGCCGAGGCGGTCTGCCATGTCGCGCATGGCGTCGCGCCGCGCCTTGCCAAGTTGAATTTCGCGGATGGTGCGGGCAAACGCCAGCGACAGCTGGTTATCCCATTTTTCGCTGACCTTGGACATGGCGGCTTCGAAGCCCAGCCCCGCCTCCACACAGATGGTGAGCAGGTCAAGAGCATCTGGCATTGCCTTGCGAATTTCATTTTGGCGGCTGGTAATCTTACTGGAAAGCATCAGATGGGGCAGAAAGAAACCACCAAACGTTGCGCCAAAGATATACAGAGCGTTATCGCTGAGGTTGGGAGAGGGCGATAAAATGAGCAGCAGAGTCACAAGCCCGCCCATGACCAGCGCCAGAATGAAGCGAATTGCCAGAAACGTAGCGGCGTCAATGGGCCAGGGGTTGCCCGCCAGTTCCAGCCTGCGAGCCGTGTCTTGAATCGCCTTTTGCGGGGTGAAGCGGGCGGAGATTTCACCAATCTTTTTGATGATTGGCACAACGACGCGCTCGAAGAACGGCTGGGACAGTTCGATTTCCTCGAGCGAGGCGACCTCGCCGCTCTGGAGGTATTCCGCCAGGCGCGCCTGTAACGGGTCTTCCTCTTCTGCATTCTGCCGCAGATTCACCGAAATCACCCCCACAATAATGAACAGAATCAGAAGGATGCCGCCAATGATCAAAATCAATGTAAGATTCATGGCTACACCTCGATATCCGCAATTTTCATCATGACGAAATAGCCGGCAACAATCAATCCCACAATCACCGACACGGCAATGATGCCGCACAGCGGCTGCCCCAAGCCCAAAAAATTTGTGGGGGCAAAGAAGGTGCCAATATATTCGGGGCTGATAAACCACAGCGCCAGCCCCAAGCCCACGGGGATCAAGGAAAGGATGGTACCGGAGGCGCGCACACTCGCCGTCATGGTGCGAATCTCGCCTTTGATGCGGACGCGTTCGCGGATGGTGAAGGAAATCGTATCCAGAATTTCGGACAGGTTGCCGCCGACTTCCCGTTGGACGTTGATCGCCGTGACGACAAAATCCAGGTCATCGCTGGGGATGCGGCGCAGGAGGTTATCCAGCGCCTTTTCCATGGGAATGCCAATCTGCATTTCCTGGACAACTCTGCGAAATTCATCGGAAATGGGCGAGGGGAGTTCGCGGCTGACCGCTTCCATCGCCTGCATGGTGGAATAGCCGGCGCGCAAACCGTTCACCATGAGATTGAGCATATCGCCCAATTGATCGTCGAACTTGCGGATGCGCAGGGCTTGCTGACGCTTGACGTAAAAGCGCGGGATGAAGAAGCCGATTACAGCCCCGATGACAAAGGAGATGATGTGTCCCTGAAGCAACCAGGCAAGCGCGCCCACCAAAACGGTCGAAATGAAAATCAGGGCATAGTATTCGGCAACCTTGAGTTTCAGGTCTGCCCGTGCCAGTTCGCGCGCTACACGATCTCCCATAGAGGAACTGGCAACTCTTCTGTTCAACCATTCTGTGACAAGCGACGCCGCGGCTTCACGCTGGGCTTCTTTCGTCTGCGCCGTTTCCCCAAGCTGACCCAGGCGCTCATCCACCAGGGAGCGCTCACTGGTAATGGTAATCACCACCCCCACCACCAGGAGCAACAGTATCAGTCCGCCGCCAATCAGTAAGAGATTCATAGCCGTAGCCTGACAGTTTTCCTAGTAGCGCCGGCGTTCGCCGATGCCGAAGATGGAGGGAGGCAAATTAATGCCTGCCGCTTCGATTTTATCCATGAACTTGGGCCTCAGACCCGTCGGGCGCAGGCGTCCTACGACCTTGCCCGCTTCCATGCCGGTCTGCTCAAAGACGAAGATGTCGGTCATGGTGATGACGTCGCCTTCCATGCCGCTGACTTCGGTGATGTGAGTCACTTTGCGGGTGCCGTCGCGCATGCGCTCCTGATGACAAATCAGGTCAATGGCGCTGGCGGTCTGTTCGCGGATGGCGCGGACGGGGAGTTCCATGCCTGCCATCAGACACATGGTTTCCACACGCGAAAGCGCATCGCGCGGGGAGTTGGCGTGCGCCGTGGTCATCGAGCCATCGTGACCGGTGTTCATTGCCTGCAGCATATCCAGGGTTTCGCCGCCGCGGCACTCGCCGACGATGATCCGCTCGGGGCGCATACGCAGGGAGTTGATGACCAGGTCGCGGATGGTAATTTCGCCGCGGCCTTCGATGTTGGGCGGGCGCGATTCCAGCGTGACGACATGTTCCTGGCGCAGCTGCAATTCAGCCGCGTTCTCGATGGTGATGATGCGCTCATCGTTGGGAATGAAGCCCGAAAGGATGTTGAGAAGCGTCGTTTTACCCGAACCGGTACCGCCCGAAATCAGGATGTTCAAACGGGCTTCGACACAGGCTTTGAGGAACTGAACCGCTTCGGGCGTGATGGAGCCGAACTGAATCAACTGCTCGATGGTGATGGGGTTCTTCGAGAATTTACGAATGGTCAGCGTTGGACCGACGAGGGAGATGGGCGGGATGACGGCATTGACACGGGAGCCATCCGGCAGACGCGCATCCACATACGGGCTGGATTCGTCAATGCGGCGTCCCAGCGGGGCTACGATGCGGTCAATCACCCGCATGACGTGGTCATTGTTTTCGAAGGTCACCGGCACACGATGCAGTTTGCCTTTTCTTTCGATGTACACATTCTTGGGTCCGTTGACCATGATTTCAGTGATGGTGTCGTCTTCCAGCAAAGGCTGTAATGGACCGAAGCCGAGAATTTCCGCCGCAATTTGCTCGAACAGGCGGGCGCGTTCGGGGCGCGAGAGGACGATGTTTTCTTCGGCGAGGATCTGTTCGAACAGGTCCTGGATGGTGCGGCGGACTTCGTCGGTCCGCGTGATGTCCATGGTCGGGTCCAGTTCGGAGAGCAGTTTGTTTTGGACGCGGGTCTTCAGGTCGAAGTAGGAACCGGCTTGCGGCGATGTGATGGGCGCATTCACTCTCCGCGATTGGAGCGCTGAGAGACGCGAGCCTTCCCCCTCCTGTCCGGAGGATGAACCGCCTCCCGAAGGAGAACCGCCTTGCCCCTGTTCAATTCGTTTTAAGAGAGACATGCTTCACATCTCCTGGTTAATTCACAAAGCATAAATTACTTGCCGTTGGTTTCTTTTTCAGTGAGACGATTGCGGACCGCCTCCGCCAGCGACGCGATACTGCGCGCAATCGGTTGGGTTTTATTGTCCAGCATAAACGGAATGCCGCGATTGACCGCCTTGACCGCCGTGGCTTCGTCAACGGGGATGACCAGGGCAACTTCCTGTTTGAGGTTTTCGGCGACGCGTTCGGGGGTGATGTTCACTTTTTTGTCGAAGCGGTTCATGATGAACAGAACCCGCTCGCGCCGGACGCCCAAAGTATTCAACAGGTCCAGGAAGAGGCGGCTGTTCTTGATGGAAGGGATGTCTTGCGTGGTGATGAGCACGATCAAATCGCTGACGTCAATGGTCGCGAGGGTCTGGTCGTTCAAGGCGGTTGCGGTGTCAACGACCACATAAGTATATAGGTGCGTCAGGTATTCGAGCATTTTGGAAAATTGCGCGCTCGAAATCTTTTCAGCATATTCGGGACGGGTGGGCGCGGCAAGGATGTGCAATCCCGACGCCGAATGTTTGACCATGACTTCTTCCACGATTTCGGCGTCGAGTTCGTCGGCGCGCGGGGCGAGGTCCAGGACGGTATTTTTTCCATGTTCGTTGACGAACATCGCCACATCGCCGAACTGCAGATTGCCGTCCACCAACACGACGCGCGTCTCCGGGGAATGGAGCGCCAGCGCCAGGTTGACTGCCACGGTGGTGCGCCCGGTGCCTCCTTTTGGGCTGTAAACTGCGATGATTTTTCCTCGCGGACCGCCGTAGGTGGCTGCAACGCCCGGCACGCCTGCCATGGGAATGACTTGCGCCCGCGCGGCTTTCTCCTTTTCCATCCGCGCCATTTCACCGGCGCGGCGGATGGCGGAGATGAGTTCGTCGCCCATCGGCGGTTTGGTGAGGAAGTCTCTGGCGCCCACCAGCATGGCTCGGCGCATGTAGTTCTGGTCGCTTTGCACCGAGAGGATGACGACCTGCACCGCCTGTTGTTTGGCGCGGATGGCTTCCGTCGCCGCAATGCCGTCCATATCCGGCATGTTGATGTCCATCAGGACGACATCCGGATTCAAGTCCTGCGAGGCTTGAATCGCTTCTTTCCCGGTGCGGGCAACACCGACTACTTCGACATCGGACTCGAATTGCAGAAGTTTTTTGACGTTTTCGCGCGTCTCAGAGACATCATCAACAATCAGTACACGGATTTTTTCACCCGGCATGTAGGAAAACCTCTATTGTTGTGGGGAAATATCGTTCGGCAAAAGGGGAGGCTGGAGGAAGTCAATACGGGTGTTTTGAGCGTACGGCAGTTTCGACGGCAGGGAAATGTTGTATTGCGTCAAAACGCTGTTCAAAGTCGCCGATTGCGCATCCACCCGCGATGTGTCGTTGGGGTTGCGCAGCGCCATGGAAAAGACTGCGCCGCTGTAAACAAAGTAGTTCAGGGCGACCGAATCCTGCGGGGACACCATCAGGGTGATGATATCCGGTTTGGTTTCAGCCTGCGAAGGAACGGTTGGGGCGTTGGGGTCTTGTGTTGCGGCCGCAACCGGCTGCGCTTGCGGAAGTTGGAAATTCCCCAGGTTCAACACCACCACATCCTGCAGGACGATTTGACAGACCAGGCGCGGGCGCTGGGTTTCGGAAGGAACGACATATTCCGGTTTTTGGAAGGTGGGATCGAGTTCGGTACGTCCCTGACGGGCGGGGAGTTCCTGGGTTGTCGGGTCAATGGTGATGTAGGGACGGTCGCCGTCGGGGAAGAAAATATCCCGCATGGAGGACAAATAGTTGGGAAGCGCAGTCTGGAAAGAGGGGTCAACATCCACAAAAGTCATGCAGACGTTAACGTTGATGTGAGCGCCGCTGTTGATGGCGTAAGCCGCCGTGGCAAGGCGGTCGGTGGGAATGGAAATCGCCACCATGCCGGCAGGCACCTTGTAGGACCAGGAAGGAGGAGGCAGTTCGATCTTGCCGCCAACCATCGAGGACGTAATCAAGGTTCCCTGTTCCAGCGTAAAGCGCGCCGTCTGGTCAATCAGGTTGGCTTCCTCCCCCTCTGTAAACATGACCTCCGCCACATTTTCGGGCGCAATGGAGAACGTTCCCAGCATTTCACGGGTGATTGTCGTTCCCTGAGGAATGTTTTGAGCGGCGTAATACACGCGTACCGTCGGCGACTGGGTAGGGACGACCGAAGGACCGCCGCCGCCCAGCAGCTGGTTGCCAAAAACAATGTAGAGCAACCCCAGTCCAACGACAGCAATCAAAATGAGTAACAAAAATATTCTTCCGCGACGCATAGGAAATTCTCCTTCCAGAATCTCCGCCTATACTTCCGGCAGATCAATTGGTTTGAATTATTATACAGTATAACCCTAAAACCTGATGGCACTCTTGGTAAAAAAGTAAGGCTCTGCCGCCTGACAGAGCCAAATTTTCATCCAATTGTAATGCGCGGACTCACGAACGGGCGGGCACCGCAAACGAGACGCGCGTACCCCGCCCAATGGCGCTATCCACCTCGAAACTGCCGCCCAGCATCTCCGCCCGTTCGCGGATCAACTTGAGCCCGAGGCTGTTTCCCTGCTGAACGGCTTCGGGATCGAAGCCCCGACCGTTGTCGTCCACGCTGACGCGTATGCGCTCATCCCCCATATCGAGCATCACCTTGACCTGCGACGCCTGGCTGTGACGGGCGGCATTCCCCAGCAGTTCCTGAATGGCGCGGAAGATCATCACCTCCAGGTAAGGCTCGAGGCGGCGCTCATTGCCGGTGATGGTCACGCTCACATCCAGCGATGCCTGTTCTTTGAAGGCATCGGCGTAGCGGCGCACGGTTGGCACCAGCCCCAGGTCATCCAGCATCATGGGACGCAGTTCGAAAATATAGTTGCGCACCTTCTGAAAAGTCCCCATGGCGGAGGTTTTGAGATTGTTCAGTTCTTCCCTTGCCTGCGCGGGATCCATATCCAGCAGGCGCATGGCGATTTCGGTTTGCAGGATAAAGTTGGAAAGCGCCTGGGCAGGACCGTCGTGCATCTGGCGGGAAAGACGCTGGCGCTCGGTTTCCTGGGCATTCACCAGCATTTCGACGCTTGCCATCGTGCCGCGCCCGGCGGCGGGAGAGGCAGAGGCGGCAGCCCCCGCCTGGGAGGCGGAAGCACGCTCGAGGATGGCTTTGAGGCGTTCCAGATGGGCTTTTTCCGCCTGGAGTTTTTCCAGCTGCCCCCGCATCACAAAGAGACGCTGCTGGGCGTCCAGCGCGGAATCATAGACATTGCGAATCTCCTCAGGCGAGAGGGAGTTGACCTGACTTTGCACCTGCTGAAGGTGAGCAGTGATGGCGGCGTTGCGCTGGGAGAGTTTGCTCAACTCAACCTGGCTTTGTTCGATCATCAGGGTCACTTCGCGCAGCGCGCGGGTGGTCTCTTCGATCTCCTTTTGAATATCGAACTCATCAACAGACAGGTTTTCGAATGCCATGACTACTCCTGAGATTTTGCCGCCGTGTCCTGCAATTTGACCCAGCCGCGCTTGAGGGCATAGACAACCGCCTGCGTGCGGTCTTCGACGCTGAATTTCCGCAGGATGGAGGTGACGTGGTTTTTCACGGTTTGATGACTGATTCCCAGACGGGCGGCAATCTCCTTGTTGCTCATGCCGCGCACCACACAGGAGAGAACTTCCATTTCGCGGTCTGAAAGCGGGTGGAAGGGCGAACCCGGTTCGCTGTAAGATTTGCGCGCGCCTTCCATTTGCTCGTCAATCCAGGCGTCCAGTTCGCGGCGGGTGAAGATGTTGCCGGCGATGGCATATTTCCCTTCAGCCACAGCGCGGATGGTGCGCGAAAGCACTTCGGGTTGAATTTCCTTGGCGCAATACCCCGCCGCCCCCGCCAGCATGGCATGGATTGCCTGTTCGACATCGTCGTATCCCGTCAGCAGGACGACGCGGGTGGGCAGATGGTCGGACGTGACCTGATGCGTGACCTGTTGACCGTTCATGCCGGGCATGTTCACATCAATGACCGCGACCATCGGTTGGAGCGCGCGGATTTGGGCAATCGCATCTTCGCCGTTCGACGCCTGCGCGATGATTTGAAAATCCTTCTCGAGAGACAACGCATCCACCACGCCCTGGCGGAACAACGGATGATCGTCTGCGATGAGCAATGTTATTTCTTTCATCTTTAGCCTGATCCCTGGGAATTGGTCTTGGCAGGAGTATAGCACACTCATCACGGACGGGCAATTTGCCGCACGCGATTTCCATTTCAATTCTGTGATAGGACTCACCGCCAGCGGTAAACCCCCATGTTATCTTCAAATGGAAATTGTTCGACGCCCGCCCGGAAGAGAACGCTTCTCCCCTCGACCAGTTGCGGATACCACTCCGAAAACGTGACCAGATACTCCGCTCCGCTGGCGTCGAGGTACTCCGCCAAACGCTTCTCATCCCGAATGAACGGAACAACCTCCGGCGTGACCAGCCCCGCCAGGTCAATCAGCGGGTTGGGGGTAAAGTAGCCGATGGCGCCGATGTCGTGCGCTGCCAGCAGGGCGCCGGCGGGCAGGTTTTCGTTCACCCACTGCGCGGTTTGCACCATTTGAGTCTCGATGAAGGCAACATCGCGGGCGTTTTGCGCCGCTCCCACCCACTGAAACGCGGCGACCAGTACAATCGTCAACGCCTGCCAGATGAAGGAGAGACGCCGGTTTACACGCGGAGAGGTCAGATACGCCGCCATGCCCAGCAGACCCCACAGGTAGAGGCTGGGAAACGCCGGCAGGATGTACCGTCCGTGCTGGTAGGCGGGGAGCCGCGTCAAATAGATGCCCACATACCCAACAAACCAGAGAAGCCCTGCCGCGCCTCCCCAATTCCGTTCACGAACCGTGCGGTATGCCCATAGAAAAAACCCCGGCAGGACGATGACAAACGGGCCGGCAAGCATGGGCAGCAGGTATGCCGTCACCCGCGCAGAGAGAGGCAGAGAAAGCCAGGAGGAGGCATATTCCGCCTGCTTGGCGTAGAACGTGTTCGGCATGGGCGCACCGGAAAGCGTCAGGTTGAAGAGCAGATAGAAGATGAACAACGCCCCAAAACCGAGAAAAACCTTCAGCCAGGCGTTCCCCCGCGCGCGCCAATCTGCTTCCTGCAAAACGGCAGTAAACAGGATGGGACCGAGCAGAGTCAAACCGTCGGGGCGCACCCAGACGCTTAAACCGGCCAGCAAGCCCAGGGTCAGGTAACGACGCGAGCGCTCCAACAGCATCCCCAGCACGGTCAGGATGAGCAATCCATGCAGCAGAGTCTCCATCCCCGAAACCGCCGACCAGGTGAGATGCCAGGCAAGCGCCATGAACGACCCCACCCACGGAAGGCGGGGACAGTAGGAGGGAAGGATGCGGCGGGCGATGTCTTCGGCGCGGATTGACGTGAGAGTGAGCGCCGCCCAACCGAGAAAAAACGTCCAGGCATAGGGGGCGAGGCGGAGCAGAAAGCCAACCGCCAGCAGCGCCGTCCACAGCGGCGAGGTGGAGCCGGCAGAGCCATGCCCCAGCCGAAACGACCATTCGCCGTGCAGGGCAAAGTTGCGCGCGTAGGTCAGGTGAATCCAGGCATCATCGAGCGGGAAGCCGATGCGATGGGTGAACGCACTGAAAGTCAAAAAGAACGCCACTCCCGCCAGCGAAGCCAGCGCAAGCAAAACGCGGCGGTCAAGGGAAAAGGATGCGATAGACCTTCGCACCGTCCACCTCCCCAAGGAAGAAAAACGCGGGGTGATTTTGCGGGTTCTCGTACAAATCCTGAATCGCCTCGAACGTGCCGCCCTCTTCCAAAACGAGATACCCCGCGCCGAACTTTTTCGCCGCTTGCAGGATGACCGCTTCATCGCCGAACGGCAGCGCAATGGCTGGACGCCCCGAATAGAGGTAATACCCCGGCGGGTTGCGGACGATCACACCGACCTCGCGGCTGGCTCCGTCTTCGATAAGCCTTTTCTCCACTTCGGCATAGACGCGGCTCTCCGCGCCCCACCCGTCAGCCGCGCGCGAAACCACCAGATAGCCGCTCATCACCGCCGCCAGCGCCACCAGCATCGCCGGAAAGATGACCCGCGCGTTTTCATCGAACATCCCGCGCCGCCGCGCCGCCGAGATGACTGTCTCCAGCCCAATGGGCGCCGCCGCCCACCAGAACGGCTGAAACGCCGCCCCCGCGTGCAGGAAACTGCCGCGCATGCCGGCAAACGGAAACACCACCGTCATCACCGCGAAGAGAATCAGCCAGCCGGCTGCGGCGAGACGTACCCGCAGCTGCCCGCGCAATGACCACAGTCCAATCAGAATAAAGGGAAGCAGGAAAATCCCGCCCTGCGGACCCACCAGCGTGCCGGCGTTCCATTGCAGTGCGGTCAGGCGGTCCTTCAGCGCGGCGGCGAGACCGGCGTTCAGAAACCCCTCGCGGGTGAGGCTCGAAGCGGGATACGCGAAAGTCTGGTTATAGGTTTCCAGCCAGAGAAGCCTGCCGCTGCCGGGCGGCATGAGCGAACCGAACAGGGTGTAATTGCGATAGTGCCAGCCGCCCATGACGAGAAGATAGCCCAGCAAGACGAGCAGCCCTGCGCGAATGGCCTGCCCCGCCTGCGCCCTCCTGAACGCCCCGCCCGATTTCCAAATCACAGCGAGACCCGCCAGCCCCAGCCAGAGCAAACCGTCGCTGCGGGCGAGGGTCATTGCGCCAGCCAGCGCGCCGAGAGCAAAGGGAATCCACTTTTGAGGGCGCGGGGCGAGCAGGAGAAAAGCGCCGCCGAGGAGCATGAAGAGGGCATAGTTATCTGGGACGGGCAAAAAGGGGACGTAATACATCGAGAAAACGGCGAGCAGTCCCGAGGTCAGCGCGAGGCGGGGCAGACGGGAAAGGTCGAAGGCGAGAGCCGCCGTCAGCACGGGGACAAAGGCGGCAAGGAGGATGAACGGCAGGCGCCCGGCGGCGTAGGTGGTCTGACCGCTCAGCCACATCCCCAGCGCCGAAACGATGGAGGCGAGGGGCATCCAGTAGGTGTGGGAGGGGTGCGGAAGTCCCTGCGGGTCGTCGAGGTAATTCCACAGGTACGGCTCGGTGAAGCCTTTGCCCTGCGCAAGTTGAATCCCGCCGGCGAAGTAGTAATCCGCATCCATGTAGCCCGGCACGGACTGGAAGCGCGAAACGATGAACGGGACCAACAACCCGGCGAGAAAGAGAATTGCGTACTGCCAGCGCTTCATCCCTGACCTTCCAACTGGTCTGCCCAAAGACGCGGGGGACGCACCGCCCACCAGCGCATCCAGTATAAACCGGCGAGCGAGGCAAGGGGCGGCAGGACGGTCAGCAGGTCGGCGTAGAGGCGCGGCGCGGCGGCGCGAACCTGAAAATACAACCAGAAGGGAACGAGAAACGCCGCAAGCAGAACCAGCGGCGGAAACCATCCGCGCCGCCGCGCCCAGCGTTCCCAAACCAGCCTGAGGATCAGAATAAGGGACGGGAGCAAAACCACGTGATTGGATGGGAAGATGGCAAACCCCATCAGCGGGTTGACCGCCAGCGACAGGCAGGCAGTCCAGACGATGTGGCGAAAGTGTGAGTTGACCGCCCGCGTCCACTCCCAAAAGACGAGCGCGCCGAGCAGGACGGCAGTCCACCGCCCGATGGAAAACGGCGCGTCTGGAAACCAGCGCGCAGCGAACGCGCCGAAGCGCAGAGCGTCACTGCGATACCAGTCCGAAAGCACGCCGCGCAGATAAGGGACTCCCCAGCCGGGGTAAGAGAGGAACGAAACCGCCAGCAAAACCGTCAGCGCCATGCCAAAGCCAGCGAGCGCCCTCCAGCGGCGGTTGGCAAACACGAAGACCAGGATGAAGAGAACGAACAGGGCGCTTACTTCCCACTGGTAAAAGGTCAGGCACAACAGCGCGCCTGCCAGTTCGTCGAAAGAGAAACGCAGGGCGTATAGAATGGCAAAAAACAACGCCGTCAAAAAGACCGCCGGCGTTCCCGCGCCGAGTGCGGCAAGGGTGTAATACCCGAAAACGCCCGCCAGCAGAAGCAGGGCGAGCAGCCAGCGCGGCGGCTCCCATTCCAGCGCGCGGAAGAAAGACGTCATCAGCCAGAGGAGCGCAAATTCGGAAAAAAGCATCCAAACCCCGCGCGCCAGGGCGAAATTGGAAAACAACGCCAGCGGAAGATAGAGCAGGACGATGGGAAAAGGATCATTGAGCGCGTAGGGATATTCTCCCGCCTGCGCCCGCCGCCCATAGACGAGGGTTTGAGTCTGCTGCGCCACTTCGGAACTATACGGCTCGACGTTCCCCAGCAAAAACCCGCGCGCGCCGCTCCAGCGCAGGAAGAACTGCTCCCCGCCGGGCAATGTCTGCGCGAGGGAAATGTTCAGCGCCAGCAAGCCCGCCAGCAGCGCCAGCGCCAGCAGGAGCAGTCCCGCCTCTTGCGGGCTCAAACGCCGCCGCGACTTGCGAATATCACGAAATGCCATTCGATGATTCGATGACAAGGCGAAAAATGGGACGCGCCGGCGAGCGGCGCGCCGCTTCCACAAACCCCGCCTCGCGGAAAATGGACGGGGTGCCGGTGAAAATGAACGGCGGCGCGGTCTTCTCTTTGACCTCCACAGGATACCCCTCCACGATCCTCCCGCCCTGACTGCGGACATGCTCGACCGCCGCCTTCAGCAAGCCGAGAGCGATTCCCCTCCGCCGATAGCGCTTCGCCACGAAAAAGCACGTCACCGACCAGACCGGCTGGTCATCCAGCGGTTGAAGGGTGCGCGAATGCGCCAGCCGTTCGTAGGCGGCACGCGGCTCCACTGCCACCCATCCAACCACCTCCCCATCCAGGTAAGCGAGCAGACCCGTCACCGTTCCCGCATCCACAATGGATTTGTGCATCTGGCGCGTGCCAAATCCTTTTGCTTCATCGAACGCCTTGCCGCGCAGTTTCCAATACATGCACCAGCACCCGCCGCAGGCGCCGTTCAAGCCAAAGAGTTCTTCGAGGTCGGTCCACAGATTGCGCTTGAGGGGTTTGAAGGAAAGTTCTTCGATGGTCATATCAGGGAACGAGGATGTTCAACTTGGCCGGGAAGATTTGATATTCGAGGCTTTGCACCTGTTCGGGGAACAACTCGCCGTCGGTGTGAGCGTAGGACGGTCTGTCGAGTTGGATGGACACCCGAGTCGAGTGGACTTCCCGCATTCCCTCCAATTCGAGATAACTGCCCTTGCCTTCGTTGAAAGCCTTTGGAAGCGCCGTCAACAGCCCCAGGCGCGTGGCGCGGTAGCCAAAGGCGAGGGTCAATTTGCCGTCGAAGGGATCGGCGTGCGGCGTCATGAAGAATCCGCCTGTGCGCCGCCCGTTGCCCACCGAAACCAGCGAGAGCAGTCCCTCATACGAGCCGTCGTCCCAAACGACCCTGCCGCGCCATTCGGGCTTGTCCATGATTGCCCAAATCGCCGCAACGAGGTAGCGCGTCATCCCCTTGATCCAGTGGATGCGTTCATGTTTGGTGGTGACGTAGGGTTCGAGACCGCAAGCCGAGTTGTTGATGAAGTAGCGGTCATTGCATTTGCACAGGTCAATTGCCTTCAACTTGCCGCCGGCAATGACCTTCGCCGCCTCGTTCAAATCGGTGGGCAGACCAATGTTGAACGCCAGGTCATTTGCCGAACCCAGCGGGATGACCCCCAGCGGGATGGATAACTTTTCCGGCGAACCCGCCGCCCGCAGCATACCGTTCACGGTCTCGCCGATGGTGCCGTCGCCGCCAGCGGCAATGATGGGCGAAAAGCCCGCCCGCGCCGCCGCTTCTGCCAGCCCCGTCACCGCGCCTTTTTTCTCCGAAACGACCAGGTCAAAGTCCACGCCGGCGGCTTTGAGCGCCGCCTCCGCCTGAGCCCAGCGTTTTTGTGCGTTCCAACGGTTCGAGTGCGGGTTGAGAATCACTTTGGCGGTCATCTGCCCTCCACGAGGTGGTTTCGGTCAATTGTACCTGAATAACTCTTCAATTGAGAAAGCCCCACCGCAACGAAAATCAAAAGACAGCCAAAAATCTGAACAGCGGTCAGGCGTTCGTTCAACACCAACCAGCCTGCCAGCACCGCAAACACCGATTCGAGGCTGAGGATCAGCGCCGCGTCGGAGGGCGGGGTGTGCCGCTGCGCCCAAACCTGGAGGGTGTAACAAAGTCCCAGCGAAAGAACCGCCGTATAGACCGCCGCCCCAGCCCAGGTCCAGGAAAAGACCGGCGGTTCCACAAAGAGACCGAGCGTCAGGTTCAGGAGTCCGCATACGAGCAGTTGTCCCACCGAGAAAGACATCGGCTCGAAGCGGGACGCGAACTTGCCCAGCACAACGACATGCAAAGCCCAAAACAACGCGCCGGCGAGTTCGAGCGCATCGCCTTTCTGGACCTCGAACCTGCCCCCCGTCGAAAGGAGATATGCCCCCGCCCCTGCCAATCCCACCGCCGCGATCGAGAGCCAATGAGGCTTTTCGCGCCATCCAAAGAACATCACCAGCGGAACGAGCACCACGTAGAGGCTCGTGATGAAACCTGCGTTGCCCGCAGTGGTGAACTGCATCCCTGCCTGCTGAAACGCCGCCGCCACGAAGAGCAGAAAGCCGGCGGCAAACATCCATTTGAATTGTGCGCGCGGGTAAGAGGGGGCGCTTTCCCAGCGCACAAAAGGAACGACGACCAAGCCCGCCAGAAGATAACGCACGCCGTTGAACAGGTACACGCTGCCGAGTTGACCCGCCAGACGCTGTGCAACGAATGCCGTCCCCCAGATGACGGCGATGAAGAGAAGGGTAAGGTCTGCTTTGAGGCGCATGGAAGTTTCAAATCTCATGTATCAAGTTTCAAGGGCGGAGTAAAAACGGGTTGATTGTACTGTAAAACAATGACCCTATTGGGGTTTGTTGAAAATCTGCGGGCTTGATATACTGTTTCAATGAATTTCGAATTCAGCGGCAGGATTTTTCACTGGCGCGGACCGGCTCCCTATCTTTTCGTGGAAGTTCCGCCGCAGCAGAGCGGGGAAATCCGGGCGGTTTCGAGGCTGGTCACCTATGGCTGGGGTGTGATTCCGGTCCGTGTGCGCGTCGGTAAGACTGAGTGGCAAACCTCGCTGTTCCCTAAAGACGGCAGGTACCTGGTGCCGATCCGCATGAGCGCCCAGAAAGCGGAAAATCTCAAAGAAGGCGACAATGTTACGATTCACCTCGAAATTCGTTTGTAATCAGATGGTCGTGCGTCGAATTCTGTGCAGAAAGGCGACATGAGTGTCGCGCCACGTTTTTATTGGAAGAGAATACAGGAGCCGAATGAACACCTTTTTTGAATCCACGAAAACCGTCAAAACGGAACTGAACCAGCAAAAGTACATCGCCTCGGATGAAATTGCGACCATCGTGTATCTGGCGCAAAAACTCGGCAAGCCGCTCCTGGCAGAAGGTCCCGCCGGTGTGGGCAAGACCGAACTCGCCAAAGCCATCGCCGGCGCGACGGGACGCGAGTTGATCCGCCTGCAATGCTACGAGGGGTTGGACGAGTCAAAGGCGCTCTACGAATGGGAGTATTCCAAACAGCTGCTCTACACTCAACTTTTGCGCGACAAGTTAAACGACGCGCTCGGCAAAGCGGCGACCCTTGCCGAAGCCGCCGATAAACTGGCAAAAGAGGAGGATGTCTTCTTCTCGGAACGTTTCCTGCTTCAGCGCCCGCTGTTGAAGGCGATTTTGTCCGACCAGCCCACGGTGCTGCTCATTGATGAAATTGACCGCGCCGACGCGGAGTTCGAAGCCTTTTTGCTCGAAGTGCTGAGCGACTTTCAGGTATCGGTGCCGGAGTTGGGCACGCTCTCGGCAAAGCATCGCCCGTTCGTCGTTCTCACCTCCAACAACACCCGCGAACTCTCCGAAGCGCTGAAGCGGCGCTGTTTGTATCTGTTTATTGACTACCCAACCATCGAGGAGGAACTGGCGGTGGTGCGGCTCAAAGTCCCAGACCTGAACCCGAAACTCGCCCGTCAGGCTGTGGAGTTCGTGCACAAACTCCGCAGCGGAGACATGCGCAAATCCCCCTCCATCAGCGAGACGCTGGACTGGGCGAACGCGCTCGTCGCATTGAACGCCTCCAACCTGGACAAGGACGTGCTGGAGGAAACGCTCTCTGTGCTGCTCAAACACGAAGCGGATTTGCAAAAGGCGAAGCGGCAGATCGTCAACCCGCCGCCTTCGAGACAGCGTCCCGATGAGTTGGGAAGGTTTTCAGGAAACTGATAACGAGACAGGTTTATAATAATTTTGAGGTGAAACATGGCAAACATACATGTATCCTTGGAACTGCCGCGAAGCGTCCTTTCCACCCTAAGGCTCGATCCTGAGGCATTTGGCAGAGAAATGCGCCTTGCTGCAGCAGTCAAGTGGTACGAAATCGGCATGATCTCGCAGGCAAAAGCCGCCGAAGTTGCAGGGGTTTCGAGAGCGGAATTTTTGGCGGCGCTTGGACGGTTTGCGGTTTCTCCGTTTCAATACAGCGCGAACGAAGTCATAACCGAGAGTGGTGATGAGTGACCGTTGGATTCTCAACGCATCGCCTTTGATCGTAATGGGGAAAATCGGGCAAATTGACCTGTATACGGCAATTGCACAGGAAGTTGCCGTTCCTCTTGCAGTTGCGGAAGAAATAAAAGCGGGTCCAGAAACCGATGCCGCACGCCTGGCAATCGAGGCGGGAAAGTTGCCCATTGTTGAAGCGCCCCCTCCCTCTCGCGAGCTCCTGGCATGGGATTTGGGAGCGGGAGAGACTGCGGTCATCTCGTTTGCGGCAAGTAACCCAGGATGGACCGCCATTCTGGATGATGCCGCCGCACGAAAATGCGCAAACAGTTTCGGCGTTCCCATTAAAGGTTCACTTGCTGTGATTGCGCTTGCAAAGAGGCGCGGGCTGATCCCCTCTGCAAAACAACTCCTGCGCGCCATGCAGTCGGCTGGCTTGCACCTGGACGAAAAACTGATTTCACAGATTTTGATTTCCGTTGGCGAAGAATGATTGGATAAAAAAGCGAGTATGTTATGGAGTCCCGCATCTTACAGTTAATCTCAGCCTTGCGCGCCAGCGGGGTGCGCGTCTCGCTGGCGGAATCGGCGGAGGCGTTCTCTGCGGTGGATTTGATGGGGATTCAAGACCGCGAGCAGTTCCGTCTCTCGCTGCGGGCGACCCTCATCAAGGACGTGAAGGACATCCCCACCTTCGAGAAGTTGTTCCCGTTGTTCTTCGGCGCGGGACAGCCGCCGCCGATGGGCGGCAACCCCATGGACGACATGACCCCCGAAGAAGCGCAGATGCTTGCCGATGCGCTGCGGCAGTTCGCGCAGAATCTCCGTCAGCGGATGGAAAGGCTGATGAACGGCGAGCCGCTTTCGAGGTCCGAATTGGAAGCGCTGGCGCAGTTGGTCGGCTTGAATCAGGCGGACGATCTCCGCTATCAAAACTGGATGGCTCAGCGGATGATGCGCGCGCTGGCGTTCCCCGAAGTCCGCGAGGCGCTGAAGGAGTTGATGGAGCAACTGCAGCAGATGGGCATGAGCCGCGACCGCGTCGAACAGATGCGTGAGATGATCCAGCAAAACATGGACGGTATGCGCGAACAGATCGAACGGTTTGCGGGCGAACGTATTGCCGAGAACATGAGCGAAAAGCCGCGCGGCGAAAGCATGGACAACCTGCTCAACCGCCCGTTCCAGGCGCTTTCGGAGGAGGAGAAGAAGATTTTACAGCGCGAGGTGAAGCGGCTCGCCGCCATGCTGCGCACGCGCATTGCCCTGCGGCAGAAGCGCGCCAAAAGCGGTCAACTCGACCCGAAGGCGACCATCCGCACCAATCTCAAATATCACGGCGTGCCGATGGAGATCAAACACAAAGACCGCGTGCGCAAGCCGAAGATTGTGGTCATTTGCGACATCAGCACTTCGATGCGCTTTTGCTCGGAGTTGATGCTGGGGTTCCTCTTTGCGCTTCAGGGACAGGTGCGCAAGACGCACGCCTTCGCCTTCATTGACCACCTGGAATATATTTCGGAGGACTTCAACGGTTCGAACGCAGACGAGGCGATTGCCTCCGTGCTATGGCGCATGCCCAGCGGACACTACAACACCGACCTGGGCTGGTCGCTGCAAAATTTTCAGGACGAGTACATGGACACGCTCAACGGCGGGACGACGCTGATCATCGTGGGCGACGGACGCAACAATTACTACGACCCGCGTCTCGACATTTTCTCCACGATGACGCGCCGCGCTGCGCGGACCATCTGGCTGAATCCCGAACCCCCGCATCTCTGGCACGGCGACAGCGACATGCCGCGCTACGCGCCGTTGTGCGACAGGGTGTTGAAGGTGAGTAATTTGCGGGAACTGGTGGATGCGGTGGATTCTTTGATGGTAGGGTAAAATCGGTCAGCGGCCACATCACGGAGCGAACACTATGAAAAAAGTAATGGTCATTGACGACGATGAGGATTTCACCAATCTGTATAAGGCGGCGCTCAGGGCGGCTGGTTTCGACGCCAGCGGCGTCACCCAAAGCACGGCGGCGCTCGAAATGGCATATCTGATCAAGCCGGATGTTTTTGTCATTGACCTGATGATGCCCGATATTGACGGTTTTCAACTGTGCCGCATGATTCGGGCAGACGCGGTGCTCAAACACACTCCCATCATCATCGTTACAGCGCTCACCGATTTGGACAGCAGGCTGGTTGCGATGGGCGCCGGCGCCAACGACTACCTGACCAAGCCTTTTCAAATTGATGATTTGAAAAAGCGCATCAACAGCCTGACGGCTGAAGCAAAGTGATGGGAAACTGCTCAACACATGAAAACGGCAAACCGTGACAGTCGCTTTTAAGGCGGCTGTCGCTTTGTTTGAAGGAGGAAAACCGCATGGGTTCCACCGTTCTAGTCCAACAACAAGGGGATATTCTTGAGATCGTTCTCAACCGCCCCGAGGCGTATAACGCATTCGACCTGGAAATGGTGACCGTCCTCAGCGATGCGCTGGCAGGCGCGGCAACGGACGATTCCATCCGCGGGGTGCTGCTCACGGGCGCAGGGAAGGCGTTTTGCGCGGGCGGCGATTTGAAGTGGATCAGCCTGCAGGCGAAGGAGGCTGGGGCGGTTCTGCACCGGCTGGCGCCTCAGTTTCACATTGCGATTACCGAAATCCGCCGCATGGCAAAGCCGGTGGCGGCGGCAATCAACGGGGTGGCGGCAGGGGGCGGGTTTTCGCTGGCGCTGGCTTGCGATTTCCGCGTGATGGCTGAGACGGCGGTGCTGAAGCAGGGGTACACGTCGAACGGTTTGAGCATTGACGGCGGCGGGACGTTTGCCCTTCCGCGCCTGGTTGGGCTGGCGCGCGCGCTGGAGATTGCCGCTTTCGACGAGCCGATTTCGGCAGAGAAAGCCCAGGAGTGGGGATTGGTTACGAAGGTGGCGCCCGAGTCGGAGGTCAGGAAAGAGGCGCTGAAGATGCTCGAAGGGTTGTCGCAGACGGCGCTGCACTCGTTTGGGTGGTCGAAGCGTCTGTTCCTGGAGTCGTTCCATAATACCCTGGAAGCTCAGTTGGAGTTGGAGCGTCAGGGAATCAGCGATTGCGCCGCTCATCCGAACGGTCAGGAGGGGCTGCGCGCTTTTATGGAGAAACGTAAACCGTCGTTCTAGCAAAATGCTTGTCATATTTGCTCATTGCCTGTAAGATAAGCGGCAGTTTCGGAGGCGCGGAAGCAGTCATGGCAAAAATTTTGATCGTTGACGATGACGTGACCATCACGGAATTGATGAAGGCGCTGGTTATCATGGATGGTCATGATCCGACGATTGTCAATGACAGCCTGCTGGCTGTGGAAACCGCCCGGGCAGTGAATCCTGACTTGATCACTCTGGATTTGATGATGCCGGGGCTGAACGGTTTTGAGTTGTGCGAAATTCTGCACAACGATCAGGCATTTCTGGATACACCCATCATCGTCATCAGCGCGAAGGACGATACCTTCAGCCGGGAGCGCGCTTTTGCCGCCGGCGCGAGGGATTATTTGATTAAACCCTTCGATGTGGACGAGTTTTTGGAAAAAATCAAATTCTTCGTGACGGTGTAACACTCCAGCCAAAATTTCAATGTTTCCGAAAGAAAAAGCCGGCGGGTTCCGGCGTATAATTGGGGAAACCACGCGCCGCCCGCGCGAACTCACTGGAGAGAATCCATCACTGCCCGAGACAGGTTATGACGAAGATCATGGTCGTTGATGACGACAAGGACGCCACCGCCCTTTTCGAGGAGGTACTCAAAGCGGAAGGGTTTGAGCCGATTACGATAAATGACAGTTCTACGGCGGTGGCAGTTGCCAAGCGGGAAAAGCCCGATTTGTTCGTACTGGATTTGATGATGCCGGAGCCGGACGGTTTCAAGTTGTGCCGCATGCTGCGCAAGGAACCCGAGTTTCGTTTCACCCCCATCATTATTGTCACCGCTCTCAATGACACCGACAGCCGCATTGTCGCCATTGGCGCCGGCGCGAACGATTACCTGACGAAGCCCTTCCGTTTGGACGAATTGTACGCAAGCATTCGGGATCAACTCAACAACCGCTGACTCTCCCCCAAAAAACAATGACCGCCGTTGCCGGCGGTCATTTTGCTTGTTTGATCTCTTGTATAAGTCAGCCGGCGTTAGAGAACGCCGCCTGCGCCAGAGCGTATTGTGCGCTCTCTGGCGCACTTTCGCAAGAGGTCTATTCCCGTCACTGCACCGAAAATTCAACAGTGCTCACCAGGCTGTCATTGAAATAAATTTCCACCTTGTATGAACCCAGGGGCCAGCCGCCCTCCGGCGGGGGATAGTAAAAATAGACGTTCCCGTTGAACGTGGCATCCTCGATGGTGATGTCGGCTTCGTCGAATTTGAGATTCGCTTCGATGCCTTCGACGTTCACCGCGTACCACTTGGAGGTGACCACATTCCCCTGCTTGCCGTTCGACAGGTCGCTCACCACGTAAACGGTATCCGAGGTCGAAAAGACGGAGGCGGGCTGGCTGCCTTCCTGGTCTTTCGCCGTGCGGACGTTGTCCAGCGTCGGGTCGCCGAACGAGCAGGCAAGACTCGAGGCAACCAGAGCCAGGACAGCAAACAAAACAATCAATTTATTTTTCATTTGCATTCTCCTTTTGGAATTTGAGCGAAGTATATCTTATTCGGGGTGTTCAAAGGCAATTGACGGAATGCCCCATTTTTCTCATCGTCCGCTGCGGCCGCGCTTTCTAATGGTTGATCTCTTGCACAAGTCAGCCGGCGTTAGAGAGTGTTTTGAAATTCATGTTCCAATCATAGATAAAGACAGATAAATTCAGTACTTCACGAAAGCGCGTATTTGGCGGTCTCTACCGCCGAATTTGCGCTAGAGAGCGCAAGTTACGCAGGGCTTTCGTG
>DAOUBY010000214.1:0-6093 GCA_034432325.1 Anaerolineales bacterium | reverse complement strand
CATCGTCGCGCCGGGCGATTGTTCGCCGTCGCGCAAGGTGGTATCGAAGATTTTGACGTAGTTGTTCATATTTAGTCTCCTTGTCGGATAGTCTCATAGTCGGATAGTCGGACAGATCATAGTCAACAGCAACGCGGCTATGAGACTATGTGGCTATAAGATGCTTTGGTGCAATCATGCAAAAAGTCCTTGCTATTTTGCGTCCTCCAGCGCAACCGGGCGTTAGAGAACGCCCAGTACGCTCTCCCAAAAAACATCTTTGCAGCAGAGCAGCCATAAGACTATGTGACTACTTCTTCCAATTCTCCGGTCTCAGCGACCGCACCGCCGCGCCTGCCTGCCACATCTCCGAATTGCGGATGGCGGCGAGTTCCCTGTCCAGTTGTTCGCGATAGTCGGGGCGGCTGTTGGCTTCGAGGGTGATGCGCGCCTCGTGACCGCTCTTCACGCTTTGATACAAATCGGCAAACACGGGCGCCACGGCGTCGCGGAATCTGTCCTTCCAATCCAATGCGCCGCGTTGGGCGGTGGTGGAGCAGTTGGCGTACATCCAGTCCATGCCGTTTTCGCCCACCAGGCGGATGAGCGACTGCGTGAGTTCCTCCACTGTTTCGTTGAAGGCTTCGGAGGGCGAATGCCCGTTGCGGCGAAGTTCGTTGTATTGCGCTTCCATCACCCCTGCCAGCGCGCCCATCAACACCCCGCGCTCGCCTGTCAGGTCAGAGTACACTTCATTCTCGAACGTGGTCGGGAACAGATACCCCGCACCGATGGCGATGCCCAGCGCCACCGTCCGTTCCCAGGCGCGCCCCGTCGCATCCTGATGGACGGCAAAACTGGCATTGATGCCCGAACCTGCCAGGAAATTTGCCCGCACACTGCGCCCCGATCCCTTGGGGGCAACCAGCGCCACGTCCACATGCGGAGGCGGGATGACGCCCGTATCGTCCTTGAACGTGACCGAGAAACCGTGCGAAAAGTACAGCATGTCGCCTTCGTTCAGGCATTCCACAATTTTCGACCATTGCGCGCGCTGTCCCGCATCCGAAAGCAGATATTGAATGACCGTCCCGCGCTCGGCGGCTTCCTCGATGGAGAACAGGGTCTCGCCGGGCACCCAGCCGTCGGCGATGGCTTTCTCCCAGTTCTTCGTCCCCTCGCGCTGACCGACGATGACCTTGATGCCGTTGTCGCGCATGTTGAGCGCCTGCGCCGGTCCCTGCACGCCGTAGCCAAGCACTGCCACCACTTCATCTTTCAACACCTCGCGCGCTTTTTCCAGCGGAAACTCGTCGCGCGTGACGACTTCCTCTTCCACACCGCCAAAATTAATTTTTGCCATGATCTCTTTTCTCCTGATTTTTATAAAGTGCTGGTGACGGACACTATCCGCCACACCGCCACCAACCAATTACCGAACACTGAACACTGATCACTGCTCACCGTTCACTGATGACTATCCTACGGCGCCATCTCCGCCATTTGCATCACAGATTCGTAACGGCGTCCGTTCATGCCAGGCATGCGGCGCACGCCGTCGTGGACTCCGCGCGTCATCGAGACCTGCCCCGTGCGCACCATCTCCACGATTCCAATCGGACGCAGGAGTTCGATCATGCCTTCGATTTTGTCTTCGGTGCCTGTGATTTCGACGATGATCGAATCGGGCGCCACATCCACAATGCGGGCGCGGAAGATTTCCGCCAGCCCGTTGACCTCGGCGCGGCGTTCGGGACCAACCCGCACCTTGATCAGAGCCAGGTCGCGGGTCACGGCAGGCTGATGCGTCACATCCTGCACGTCAATCACGTTGACCAGTTTGTACAGGTTCGCCTCGATGCGGTGCGCGTCCACGTCGCCGTTCGGACAATCCACCACAATGGTCATCCGTGAGACATTCGGGTCTTCCGTCCGCCCGACCGCCAGCGACTCGATATTGAAATTGCGGCGGCGGAACAGCGAAGCCACGCGGTTCAATACGCCGGGTTTGTTTTCTACAAGTGCGATGAAGGTGTAATTCATGTTCTCTCCTTTTCCGCTGTCATTGTGAGCCCGGAGGGCGAAGCAATGACAGGTTATGAGAGTGTTTTATAAATCGCGATTCACCGCAGATGAACGCGGATGAACACTGATTCTGATGAAAAACGCGATGAAGTTACCTTGTAAATCCAATTTATCGGTGTTCATCTGTGGTTAGAACAGGAATTTCAAAACACTCTCGTTATGTTATGCCTTTACCGGTCTGCGGATCATCTCGTGCAGCGCTGCGCCCTGCGGAACCATGGGATAGACGGCGTCCTCCTGCTCCACCCGGAATTCAAGGACAACCGGTCCCTCGGTTTTGCGCGCCCAGTCAAGCGCATCCTGAACTTCTTCGCGCCGCGTGACGCGCCGGGCAGGGACCCCGTGCGCTTCCGCCAGTTTGACGAAATCGGGTGTGCGCATGTTGACCGCCGAGTAACGCTTCTCGAAGAAGAATTCCTGCCACTGGCGCACCATGCCCAGAAAATTATTGTTCATGATGGCGACCTTGACATTTGCGCCTTCCTGCACGGCGGTGGTCAATTCGGCGGCGGTCATCTGGAATCCGCCGTCGCCGGCAATCGTCCAAATCTCCTGATCCTTTGCGGCGAACCACGCCCCAATGGCGGAGGGAAGCCCAAAGCCCATCGTCCCCGCGCCGCCCGAGGTGATCCAGCGATTCGGTTTTTCCAAAAAGTAATATTGCGCCGCCCACATCTGGTGCTGACCGACGTCCGTCGTCACAATTGCGCCGCCGCCCGTCGCCTTCCAAATATCGGCGATGAGATGCGCCACATACAACTTGCCGTCGTCCTCCCAGTTCATGATCGAACGCGAAGCGGAGTCGCGCTTCCAGCCGTTGATCTCCTCCAGCCATTCCTCATGCTCGTATTCATCCACCATCGGGATTAAATCCCTCAGCACGGTCTTCACATCGCCCACCAGCGGCACATCCACAAAGACGTTCTTGTGAATCTCAGAAGGATCGATCTCGATGTGAATCTTCTTCGCCTTCGGCGCATAGGTTTTCAGCGTGCCGGTCACGCGGTCGTCGAAGCGCATGCCGAAAGCCAGGATGAGGTCCGAGTTTTGAATCGCCATGTTGGCGTAGGCTTCGCCGTGCATGCCCATCATCCCCAGGCTCAACGGGTGCGAAGCCGGGAACGCGCCCAATCCGAGCAGCGTGCTGGTGACGGGCGTTTGCGTCTTCACGGCAAACTGCATCAATTCCTCTTCGGCTTTGGACATGATCACACCATGCCCGCACAGGATGATGGGCTTTTTTGCCTTTTCGATAAGCGCGACGGCATCCTCCAGCAAATTGCGCGGCGAACGGGTCACAGGCTGATAGCCCGGCAAGCGCACCTCTTCGGGATACACAAACTCGCACGACTCAATCTGGGCGTTCTTGCAGATGTCCACCAAAACCGGCCCGGGACGCCCGCTGCGCGCGATGTAAAACGCCTCGCGCAGGGTTTGGGCAATCTCATCTGCGCGCGTCACGAGGTAATTGTGTTTGGTAATCGGCAGGGTGATGCCGGTCACATCCGTCTCCTGAAACGCATCCCCGCCGATCAAATGCGCCGCAACCTGCCCGGTGATGAACACCACCGGCACCGAATCCATCATCGCTGTGGCGATTCCCGTCACCAAATTCGTTGCGCCGGGTCCCGAGGTTGCCATCGCCACGCCCACCTTTCCCGAAGCGCGCGCATACCCGTCTGCCATGTGCGCCGCGCCCTGCTCGTGCCGCACCAGCACATGATGCACAGGGTAATTCAACATGGCGTCGTAAATCGGCATGTTCGCGCCGCCGGGGTAACCGAACACCACCTCCACGCCTTCGCGCACCAGACATTCCCAAACAATTTCAGCGCCTTTCAATTTCATTCTCGCTCCTTTCGAATACGTCATTGCGAGGAGGGCTTCAGCCCGACGAAGCAATCTCCGAGTTGGTTGGGGATTGCTTCACACCGCTCGCAATGACGGCAATCAACCTTTCAACACCGCGCCCGTATCCGCGCTGGTGACGAAATACGAATACCGCTTCAACCACTTCGACGTGACTTTTGGCTCGAACGGAGGCAGCGCCGCCAGCCGTCTCTGAATTTCCGCTTCGCTCAAACGGACCTCGAGCCTGCGCGCCGCCAAATCAATCTGAATCACATCCCCAGGCTGGAGCGCCGCAATCGGACCGCGCGCCGCCGCTTCCGGCGAAACGTGACCGATGCACGCGCCGCGCGTCCCGCCGCTGAAGCGTCCATCCGTGATCAGCGCCACCTTCTCGCCCAACCCCTGCCCCATGATGGCAGACGTCGGCGAGAGCATCTCCTGCATCCCCGGTCCGCCTTTCGGACCTTCGTAGCGCACCACAACGCAATCTCCCGCCCTGACCTTCCCCGCCAGAATCCCCGCCATCGCCTCCTCCTGCGACTCGAAGATAACCGCCGGTCCTTCGAACTTCATCATCGCTTCGCTCACGCCGCCCACTTTCACCACCGCACCCTTCGGCGCCAGATTGCCAAAGAGAATCGCCAGCCCGCCGCGTTTGGAATGAGCGTTGTCGTACCGTCGAATCACTTCCTCATCCTTGATGTCGAAGCCCTGAATGGATTCCCCCAGCGTCCTGCCGCTGACCGTGATGCGGTCAAAATGAAGCATGCCCGTCCCCCATTGAATCTCGTTCAAAATGGCCGGGATTCCGCCTGCGCGATGCACATCTTCCATGTGCCACTTGCCCGCCGGGCTGACCTTGCAGATATGCGGCACTTTATCTGCCACGGCATTGATGCGTTCCAGCGGGTACTCCACGCCGGCTTCGTTCGCCAACGCCAGAGTGTGAAGAACGGTATTCGTCGAGCCGCCCATCGCCATGTCCAGCGCAAACGCATCGTCAATCGCCTCGGCGGTGACGATGTCGCGCGGCTTGATGTCACGCTCGATCAAGGTCATGATCTGCGCCGCCGCCTGCTTCGCCAGCGCCTCCCGTTCGGGCGTCTTTGCCAGCGCCGAACCGTTGAACGGCAGCGCCAATCCCAGCGCTTCCATCAGGCAGTTCATCGAGTTGGCGGTGAACATCCCGGAGCACGAACCGCACGACGGGCAGGCAAATTTCTCCAGCGTGGCGAGGCGTTTGTCGTCTATCTTTCCCGCCGAATATGCGCCGACGCCCTCGAAGACGGAAATCAGATCAATCGTTTCGCCTTGCGGCGTCATCCCCGCCTTCATCGGTCCCCCCGAAATGAAGATGGTCGGAATGTTGACGCGCATTGCCGCCAGCAGCATGCCCGGCACGATCTTGTCGCAGTTTGGAATGCAGACCATCGCATCGAACCTGTGCGCTTCGATCATCGTCTCGACGCAATCGGCAATCAGTTCCCGCGAGGGAAGCGAGTATTTCATCCCCATGTGACCCATGGCAATGCCGTCATCCACGCCGATGGTGTTGAACTCAAACGGCACGCCGCCCGCCGCACGGACGGCTTCCTTGACAATTTTGCCGAACTCCTGCAAATGCACGTGTCCCGGCACGACATCCACATACGAGTTGACGATGGCGACGAACGGCTTATCGAAATCCTCATCCTGCAAGCCGGTCGCCCGCAGCAAGGCGCGGTGGGGCGCTTTTTCGTATCCCTTTTTGACGGTATCGGATCGCATACGACTCCTCGATGGTATCGGCGCTGGAGAGCGCTTTCTGCTCCTGCGCAACAGGCGTTCCCCCTGGACTGTCCGCCAGGACAGGCTGACGCCCGCAAATAAAAAGCCGCCCGTGGTTAGGGCGGCTCTTTGCACTTACAAACGGTGTGTATTTACTTCGCTCTCACCGCTGCCATCCTAACCACAAACAGGTCCTTGAGAATAAGGACCGCAATAAGGATGACAATAAGGGAGAGGCTGAAAATGCTGTTCATTTGGCTTGGGATATTTCGCCCGATTATAGGCAAAAAACAGAATTCGTCAAGGGGAAATGCCAAAAGGTATGGCTTTCTCATTATCGCTTGCGCCGCTTTGTTTAACAGGATAGACAGGATAAACAGGATGTTTTCGCCCTGCTTTGCGCGCGGCTTA
>DAOUBY010000213.1:0-7349 GCA_034432325.1 Anaerolineales bacterium | reverse complement strand
TCCTTCACCGAGTTCAAAACCATCATCGCCGTCGGCGACCAGGTCAAACTCCACGTCATTGCCGCTTCCGATGGCTCGCTGGTCGTCCGCGAAATCGAACGCACCACCCGCACCGGCGACGACAACAGCAATTCCAACACCAACTCGAACAAAAACAGCAACGACGACAACAAGAATTCCAACAAGAATTCGAACGACGACAACAAGAACTCGAACAAAAACGACAACGACGATGACCACGACGACGACAATTCGAACGGCAATGGCAACTCCAACGACAATGACTGACCGCCTCTCTCGCACCCGCTGATTTCAAATGGAACATCTGGAGACTGGCATCTCCAGATGTTCCATTCTCATGGAACGCCCCTCGATGAAACCGCAGAGACAAACCCTCCTCCCCATCGCCGTATTCCTCCTGTTCGTCATTGGCATGTCGCTCATTCAATTCTCCACGCCCGACATGCCCGACAACGACGGCTTTTACCACATCAAACTCGCCCAAATCATGCGCACCGAAGGGTTGAAGCCCGAATTTCCCTGGCTTCCGCTTTCCATTCTCAACCCGCAGGAATACTACGATCATCACTTCCTCTATCACGTGGCGCTGATTCCCTTCACCTGGTTTGCCGATCTGCGCATCGGCGCAAAATGGTCGGCGGTGGTCTTTTCGAGTTTGGCGTTTCTTGCTGTGTGGTTTCTCTTTCACCGCCAGCGCATCCCCTACGACTGGCTGTGGGCGCTGGCTTTGCTGGGAATTTCCGACGCCTTTCTCTACCGCATGAGCGTGACCCGCGCCCAGTCGCTTTCGCTGGGGTTCCTCGCCCTCGGAATGACCTGGCTTCTCGAACGCAAACACAAACATCTTGCCGTCCTGTCCTTTATCTACGTCTGGCTGTACGACGCCTTCCCCCTCATGCTCGCGCTCGGCTTGTTGCACGCCCTCGCCGTACTGATTTCGGAACGGCGCATCGAATACAAACCTGTGCTCTACATTGCCCTCGGCATTGCGCTCGGCGTCGTCATCAACCCCTACTTTCCCGCCAACATCATCTTCTCCTGGAACCACATGCTCCCCAAACTGACCGACGCCACCTCCGTCAGCGTGGGCAACGAATGGTTTCCCTACAACACCAAACAGATCCTCGAAAACTCGCTCCCCTCCCTGCTCTTCTTCGCCGGCGGAATTTTTGCCCTCGGGCTGACCGAACGCCGAATGGAAACGCGCACCGCCTTTGCCCTGCTTGCCTCCCTCCTGTTTGGGCTGATGCTCATGCAGGCGCGCCGCTTTGTGGAATACTTCCCGCCCTTCGCCCTCATCTTTGCCGCCTTTGCCTGGGCGGCTCATTTCCTCGACCGTCAATTTGCCTGCCGCATCTCCACCTCCTCTCCCCTCAAGCGGACCCTCCACAACGCGCCCCTCATCCTGCTCTCAGCGGCGGTCATTTTCGGGGTTGGCAGATCAATTCCCAGGGCGCGTGATGCGGTCAGCGCCTCCAAACCCTACGACCTCTACGCCGGCGCCTCGCAATGGCTTGTCGCAAACACCCCCGCCGGCTCCCGCGTCTTCCAAACCGACTGGGACGACTTCCCCCGCCTGTTCTTTTACAACACCCACAACACCTACCTCATCGGTCTCGACCCAACCTACATGCAGTTATACGACCCCGAACTCTACGACCTGTGGGTGCTCATCACACAGGGACAGGTGGGCAATCCGTCGAGCATCATCGCCATCCGATTCGGCGCGCAGTACGTCCATACCGACCTGAACCACCAAGACTTCATCCGCGTGGCGGAACAAGACCCCGGCCTGCGCGAAGTGTACCGCGACGATCAGGCGATCCTCTACGAAGTGCTCCCGCCTTCCCGGTAACCCGCCGTGAAATGTTATACTCCCATGCAACTTGCCATTCTCCCTTTCTCGAGGTTCATCATTTCCGGGAACACACCGACCATGTCCGTCTATGACGAACAACGCGCCCTGAACGGTTTGCAAAATCTCGATTCGCAAGCCGTCGCCGCCATCTACGACCGCTACTTCACCGAGGTCTACCGCTACGTCCGCTACCGCATCGAAGACGACGACGCCGCGGAAGACATTGCCAGCGACGTCTTCATGCGTCTGCTCGAAGCCGCCCAAAAACGCCAGGGACCGCAATCCAGCCTCAGGGGCTGGCTGCTTGCCACCGCCTCCAACGCCATCAACGACCACCTGCGCCGCCGCTACCGCCGCCCTGCCGATCCCCTCTCCGACCTGCTGCCCGACCCCGCCTCCATTGTCCACGATGAGGTGATCCAGCGCGAACAATACCGCGCCGTGCGCTCTGCCTACGCTCAACTGACCGACGAACAACAGCACGTCCTGGCGCTCCGCTTTGGTCAGGGATACTCGCTCGAAGAGACCGCCCAAGTCATGAAGAAAAAAGTCAATGCCGTGAAAGCCCTGCAATTCCGGGCGCTTTCTGCCCTCCAACGGCTGATTGGGGAGGCGAAAGATGAATAAATACGAAGTTTTGGAAACCTGCCTCAAAGAACTGGAACAAGGCGCGGACTTGGAAACCGTCCTCTCCCGCCGCCCCGAACTGGCAGACGAACTGCGCCCCATCCTCGAAACCGCCCTCAAAGCCAAAGCAATCGCCGCGCCTCCGCCGTCCGAAACAGCCCTGCGCAGAAGCCGCGCGCGGGTGCTCCAGCGCGCCGCCGAACTGCGCGAACGAAAAGCCATCCCCATCATCCCGCCCGTCCGCCGGAACTGGTCTGCCTCACTGCGGCGCGCCTTTGTCACCCTTGCCATGCTTGCCCTGCTGTTTGCAGGCGGCAACGGACTGGTGCGCGCCTCCTCCACCACCCTGCCCGGCGACAACCTCTACCCCGTCAAACGCACGTGGGAGGGAGTCTCGCTGTTCTTCACCTTCAACCCGCAGCAGCGCGAAGCGCTCGAACTCGAACACGAAAACGAACGGCTGGAAGAACTTGCCGAACTCCTTGCCCGCGGACGCACCGCCAAAGTGGACTTTTCCGGCTACGTCACGCGTCAAGCCGGGACCGAGTGGCTGGTCTCCGGCATCCCGGTCTTTCTCTCCGCCGATACCCGCCTGAGCGGCGAACCCATCCTCGTCGGCGCGGCGGTGCGCGTGCGCGGACAGACCCAGGGCGCGGGCGTCCTTGCCGAGCGCATCGAACTCCTGCCGCCCGGCGCCCGCCTCCCCGAAGTGAACGAAGATTTCGAGCAGGAAGAGGACAAGGAGGCAGAAGAGCAAATTAAACCGGCGCCCACCCCAACGTCGAAGGTTGAAACGCCCGCACCTGCCCCCACGCCGACTCCCACTCCCGCCGCAACCGCCACCCCCGCAGAAGCGTCCATCGAGGGCGTCGTCACTTCCATCCAGAACAAATTGATTGTCGTCAACGGCATCGTGCTGGACATCCAATTCGCAGAAGAAATCAAAGGCACGCCTGCTGTGGGCGCATTTGCCAAAGCAAAGGGATATTACGACGCCGGCGGCATTTTCATTGTGAAAAAGATCGAGTTCATTCCCCCCGCTTCCATCGGCGCGCCGACCCCCACACCACGCAACAATAACAGCGGCTCCAACGTCAACACGAATACGAATGATAACAATAACACCAATGACAACCATAACGACAATGACAACCACAACGACAACGACAACGATTGATGCAAATACACAGCGTGCGGCATTCATCTCGTATGTTCAGCGGAGGCTCAGCCTCCGCTGAATTTTTAATGGGCGTTTCCAGCGGGATAGGCTACAATCGTCCCATCGAATTTTCGCGCAGGAGACCTTATGCCCGACTCGCACTTCTACCTCGGACGCGCCTACGACCCCCTTGCCCAATCCGTCACAGACCAACCCATCCACTACGACCCCGCCGACCTGACCACCCACGCCATCGTCACCGGCATGACCGGCTCCGGCAAGACCGGTCTGTGCATTGCCCTGCTCGAAGAAGCCGCGCTTCACGGCTTCCCCGCCATCATCATTGACCCCAAAGGCGACCTCACCAACCTCCTGCTCCACTTCCCCGACCTCGCCCCGCAAGACTTCCAGCCCTGGGTGGACGCCGACCAGGCGCGCCGCGCCGGCAAAACCCCCGAACAAGCCGCCATGGATGCCGCCCTTGCCTGGCGCAGCGGCTTGCAGGAATGGGGCATCGAACGCGAGCGCATTCTCGCGCTCAAAAACGCCGCCCAATTTGCCGTCTTCACCCCCGGCTCCGATTCGGGCATCCCCGTCAGCGTCCTGTCCTCCCTTGCCGCGCCCGAGATTCCCTGGGACGCCAACCGCGAAATCCTGCGTGAGAAAATCGCCAGCACCGTCACCGCCCTGCTGGGGCTGGTCGGCTACACCGATATTGACCCTCTGCGCTCCCGCGAACACATCCTGCTCTCCAACCTCTTCGAGAACGCATGGAGTCGCGGAAAGAGCGTGGATTTCACCGAACTCATCCTGCAAACCCAAACCCCGCCCTTCGACAAGCTCGGCGCCTTCCCGGTGGATGCCTTCTTCCCGCCCAAAGACCGCATGGAACTGGCGATGGCGCTCAACAACATCCTCGCCGCCCCCGCCTTCCAGGCGTGGCGCGAAGGTCAGCCGCTCGACATCGCCTCCCTCCTCCACACCGCCGACGGCCGTCCCCGCCACAACATCTTCTACCTCGCCCACCTCTCCGACTCCGAGCGCATGTTCTTCGTCACCCTCCTGCTCTCCGCCGTCGAAACCTGGATGCGCACCCAAAGCGGCTCCGCCTCCCTGCGCGCCCTGCTCTACATGGACGAAATCTTCGGTTACGTCCCTCCTCAGCGCAACCCGCCCTCCAAAACGCTCCTCCTGCGCATGCTCAAACAGGCGCGCGCCTTTGGCGTCGGTCTTCTGCTCGCCACCCAAAACCCTGTGGACGTGGACTACAAAGGACTCTCCAACGCCGGCACCTGGCTCATCGGCAAACTCCAAACCGACCAGGACAAACAACGCCTGCTCGACGGTCTCGAAAGCGCCGCCGGCGGCATTACGCGCGGCGAATTCGACCGCCTCATCTCCTCGCTCGGCAAGCGCGTCTTCGTCCTCCACAACATCCACGCCAAAGCGCCCGTCCTCCTCCACTCCCGCTGGGCGATGAACTACCTCGCCGGACCTCTCGCCCGCAACCGCATCCCCGAACTCAACCGCCTCGCCAACGCAGACCACACGCTTCAGACTCCGCCTGCGCCTGCCGCCGCCTCCCAAACCTTTTCCTCCCCCGAACCTCACTCCCCTCCCTTCTTCGCCGCCGCTGTTCCCAACCTTCAACCCAAAACCGAAAACCTTCAACCGCTTGGCACACAGACCAAACCTCCCCTGCCCGCCGGCGTCAAAGAATACTTCCTGCCTCAAAACCTCAGCCTGCCCGAAGCCTTCAAAGCGGCGGGATACCCCATGCCCCCCGAAGCGATCATTGACGGCATCCTCTACCTCCCCGTCCTCCTCGCCTCTGCCCAAGTACGCCTGCTCGACCGCAAACTCGGCGTGGACAGCGAACTCACCCGCGCCGTCCTCGTCCAATCTCTGGACAGGCGCGCCGCCCTCCGCTGGGAAGACCACACCTTCTCCCCTGACCTCCTCGAAAACGTGGAAACCGTCCCCGTTCCCTCTTCCCGCTTCGCCGCCATAGACGCACCGCTCAACGACCCCCGTCTCCTCTCCGCCCTGCAAAAAGACTTCACCGACTGGGTCTTCCGCACCTCCACCGTGCAGGCGCGCGCCAACGAAACCCTCAAAGTCTATGCCGGTCCCGATGTCAGCCGCGCCGAATTCATGCGCGCCTGCGCCGAAGCCGCCAGCCGCAAACGCGACGCCGAAATTGCCAAAGCCGCCGCCTCGCTCGACCGCCAGATCAAAACCCTCGAAGACAAACTTGCCCGCGAAGAACGCGAACTGGCGGAAGACCAGGCAGAACTCGCCAACCGCAAAGTGGAAGAAGCCGGAACGCACCTCGAAAACCTGACCGGTCTCTTCGGCGGCAGGCGCAAAGCCTCGCGCCTTTCCTCCTCGCTGACCAAACGCCGCCTCACCGAACAGGCAAAAGCCGAAGTCCAGGAATCCATCGAAGCCATTGCCCAATACAAACAGCAGATTGCCGACCTCCAGCGCCGCCGCGAAGAGACCCTGCGCGAAATCAACGACCGCTGGGGAAACGCCGTCAACGACATCGCTGAAATCACCGTCGCCCCGAAAAAATCGGACGTATTCGTCACCCTCTTCGGCGTCGGCTGGATGCCGCATTACCTCATCCGCAGCGGCTCCGAGACCCTCACCCTGCCCGCCTTTGGCGAAGCGTAAAATCCGCGCGCGTGGACGCATCTCAGGATTTACGCGTAATCAACGTTCTCTAACGTTGATTCTCCAGTCTGCGCGTTAGAGAACGCGCTCTATGCAAGGTTTTGCGTAAGTCCTGATCCATGTAACCGATGGTAATAAAGCGGACGTTCTCTAATGTCCGTTGCCTTATCTCCTGATCGTCCTCACGAAAAAAGGAAAATACAACCATGTCCTGGCTGATCCTCGCTGTTGTTCTTTGGGGCGTTGTCCATTCCTTCACCGCCTCGCTGGGTTTCAAAGAGTTCCTCCGCCGCACGCTGGGGGACGGCTTCATGCGGGGCTACCGCCTGCTCTACAACCTGTTCTCGGCGGTCAGTTTTGCCCCCATTCTCTACCTGATGCTGATTCTGCCCGATCGAACCATCTATCAAGTTCCCTCCCCCTGGAACGCTCTCATGCTCGCAGGGCAGGGGCTTTCAGCGCTTCTCCTCATTGCAGCGGTTTTGCAAACCGATACCCTGTCCTTTGTGGGTTTGCGGCAATTGTTCGAGCCAGAGACCTCCGGCCGGCTGGTGGTCAACGGTTTCTACCGCTACATGCGTCATCCGCTCTACACATTTGGTCTGCTCATCCTCTGGCTTTCTCCCCGCGTGACCATCAACTCCTTCATCGTGTACCTCTCGCTGACGGCATACATCCTCATCGGCGCGTATTTCGAAGAGCGGAAACTCCTGCGCGAGTTTGGGCAGGCGTATGCCGAGTACAAAGCCGCCACCCCCATGCTCATCCCGCGCCTGCGCTTCGGCGGGAACAAATGACCCCCGCCGCCCGTTAAGCAGGGAGTTGTCTGTACTCATCGCGAATTACTGCTTCCTGCATAAACAACTGAACTGATGCAGCCAAAAAGCAGGGAGAAGCCGATGATTTTAGTTCAAGATTCCACTGCAAAAAGGTCTTTATCCACGAAGGACACGAAGTACACAAAGGAATTCCAAAAGGCGCTATTCAGAATCTTGAAATTCGATG
>DAOUBY010000212.1:0-14305 GCA_034432325.1 Anaerolineales bacterium | reverse complement strand
ATTCTGAAGAAAAACGGGATGAAATTACCTTGTAAATCCAATTTATCTGTGGTCATCTGTGGTTGGAACATGAATTTCAAAGCACTCTCTTAGAGAACGCCGATTACGCGTAAGTCCTGATTTACTTTTTACGGTTAGGCTGCGAAATGAATTCCGCGTTACGGGAATAATTTACCATTTGGATGTCAGCGCGCTGTGTGAAAAGTGTGGGGAATTTATGGCGGTTGGATGAGAGCGGAATTAATAGTTTCTTCGCAACATCTTCACAATTTAGGCGTAATTTCGCCACCATTATGTTTATGGGGTGGCTACAATCTGCCGAAATCTTTTATCAGGAGTGAGTATGTCTGAAATACAGTCTTCATCCAAAAATTTGACCCGCGTCAAACTGATCGTTGACCTGGTCATCTTTTTCGCTTTTCTCATTGCCATGGATCCGCGTTCGAGCGGGATTGCCGTGCATGAGTGGCTGGCGACTGCCGCGCTTGCGGCGCTCATCGTCCATTTGCTGTTGAGTTGGGATTGGATCGTGCAGATTTCACGCCGCTTTGTCGCTAAAGTGAACTTGCAGACCCGCATCAACTACATTCTCAACTGGCTGTTGTTCATTGACGGCTCGATTATGATGCTTTCGGGCTTCATGATTTCGGAGGCGGTGTTGCCGGCGCTGGGCATTTCACTGCCGCGCAATTTTGCCTGGCGTCCGCTGCATGATGCAACTGCCAACCTTTTCCTGCTGCTGCTCGGCTTGCACACGGCGCTGCACTGGGGCTGGGTGGTGGATACGTTCAAGCGGTACATCTTCAAACCGCTGGGCAGGCTGGTTTCCTTGCGCCGCAGAAAGGATGTGACGGCATGAAAACGCTGGGACGCATTCTCATTATTCTGGCAGTCATGTCGCTCGTCATGGGCATTACCTATGCGGCAGTCAATGCGGGCGGATCTTCGAGCGCCGCGCCGCAGTTTCAGGAGGGCAGACGTCCGCCCTTCCGCGAGGGGCAGTTTGAGGGCGGGGAACGCCCCGAAAGAGGCGAAGGCGGTGGAGGCTGGATGTTCGGTCTGATCAAGAATGTCGGAGTGATTGCCGTGCTGGTGACGCTGATTGTTTTTCCCAAGAGCGTTCGGCGGAAGCGCAGGCGCATCGCGGCGGCAGGTTAAAAGAACAAATCGGAAGCGGGTGACGCTTCCGATTTTTGTTTGTGGTGAGATGAGCGTTACTCGCCCGCCGGGAACTGCTGCGGCAGGGAGATGACGATCTTCAACCCCATCCCCGCAGCGGACTCCGCCCAAACCTGACCGCCATGCGCCTGAACAATGGACTTCGCGATTGCCAACCCCAGCCCCGAGCCGCCGTCATCGCGCCGGCGGGAAGCGTCGGCGCGGTAGAAGCGTTCGAAGATGCGCTCGGTCTCTTCTTTGGGTAAGCCGGGACCGCTGTCCTGCACGGCGAGTTCGACCCGATCCCCGCTCTGTTTTGCCGAGAGGGTGATGCGTCCGCCTTCGGGGGTGTGGCGCAGGGCGTTGTCTAGGATGTTGGTGAGGACCTGGGTCATTCGTCCGGGATCCACTTCCAGCGAGGGAAGATGCGGGGCAATGTTTCGTTCGAGAGAGATGTTTTTCTTCTGCGCCTGGTATTGATACAGCGAGGTCACTTCGCGGAGCAGGCGGTCGGGTTCGATGGGTTGAGGCTGAATGGACAGTTCGCCGGCGTCGGCAAGGGAGAGTGTGCGCAGATCTTCCACGAGATGTTCGAGGCGGGCGGCTTCCTCACGGATGATTTCGAAGTTTTCTTTGGTGGGAGGCAAAACGCCGTCGTGCACCGCCTCGGCATGACCGAGGATGAGACTGAGCGGGGTGCGCAGTTCGTGGGCGATGTCGGCGGTCATCTGCTTGCGGGCGTTGACCGAGCGGGAGAGTTCGGCGCTCATCTTGTTGAAGGCGCGGGCGAGTTCGCCGAGTTCGTCGTTCGTGCGGACGGTCACCTGCTGGGAAAGGTCGCCTTCGGAGATGGCGTGGGTGGCGCGGGTCAATTCGCGGATGGGGCGGGTGATGGTGCGCGAAAGGAAGATGCCCAAAAAGAGCGCGATGACCGCGCCAATCAGCGCGCCGTAGAACAGGGTGCGGTTGGTTCGTTCGATGAATTCGAGTTCGCGGGGTGTTCCTTGAAAGACGCCGCCCACAGGGACGAGGATGCCGATGATTTTGCCGTCTTCGGTGATGGCTGTGCCAGACTCCATTTGTTCGCGGGATAATTTTTGACCTGCCTTGAATCTGCCATTGGGAACGATGACATAGCCGTCTTTATCTGCCAGCAGGTAGGGGAGCATCATTTCCATGCGGGGTCCCTGCCCCATGCCGGGGAATTGGCGGTTGTACCCCTGCACAAAAATGAGGTCCACGCCTTCCCAGGAGCCGTTTTGCTGATAGTACACCGTGAGGCTGGTGACGATGGCGCTTTGGTTCTGGTCGGCGAGGAAGCGGATGAATTCCTGACGGGTGTTCCAGCGGGCGGTGAGGAAGATGATGGCGACGCTGATAACCCCGATGCTGAGGAAGGCGAGAATTAATTTGGTGGAAATGGAGCGCATGAGGATCACACTCTCTTGAAGCGGTAGCCGACGCCGTACACGGTTTCGATGTACTTCGGCGCGCGCGGGTCATCTTCGATTTTGCCGCGCAGGTTTTTGATGTGGGTGTCTATGGTGCGTTCGTAGCCCTCGTAGCGAACGCCCTGGATGATGTCGAGCAGGTCGAGGCGGGAATAGACCCGCCCAGGGTAGGACATGAGGGCGGTCAGGATGTCGAATTCGGAGGGGGTGAGGTCCACGAAGCGCTCTCCCACTTTGACGGTGCGGCTGTCGCGGTCTAGGATAATGTCTGCTGCTTTCAGGACTTTGGCGGTGGGTTCCCGTTCCCCGGCGCGGCGCAGCACGGCTTTGACGCGCGCCATGAGTTCACGCGGGCGGAAGGGCTTGGTAATGTAATCGTCCGCGCCCACCTCCAGCCCGATGACCTTTTCCTCGTCGTCCACGCGGGCGGTGAGCAGGATGATGGGGGTGTTGCTTTCAGCGCGGTGGCGGCGCATGAATTCGTAGCCGTCCATCTCCGGCATCATCACATCAAGGATGATGAGATCGGGTTTTTCCTTTTGGGCAACGGTGAGCGCTTCGGCGCCATTGTAGGCGGTGACCACGCGGTAGCCTTCCTGTGTCAGGTAACTTTCGACGAGGGAGACCAGCCGCTTTTCATCGTCCACGACCAGGATTGTTTTTGCCATACGTACCTTCTGCCTCAGAGTTACAGCGCAACGTTCGACGTACGCCGCAGGCGTGCGCGGAGGTTCTCCACCGTCGGCGCACCCTTTTGGTGCGAGTATAGTGCAAGACTGTCAAAACACCATCGGGTAATTGTGAAGATTTCGTGTTGATTAAGCGAACAAGCCCTGCAAACAGGGCTTGTTTGGCAGGTTCGGTCTTATTTTTTTGCACTTCCCGAGGGAGGCAGTTCCCGCGGGGCGACCATGCCCCAGCGCGAGGCGCCGAGGTAGAGGATTTCGAGGATCAGGTCTTCATAGCGGATGCCCTCGGCTTTGGCTTGCAGGCACAGATCGCTGTAATCGGGGGTGAGACCGGGCAGGGTGTTGATTTCCATCAGGCGCGGGTTGCCTTCTTCGTCGAGGCGGATGTCGGTGCGGGAGATGTCTAGTGCGTATAGCAATTGGTGGGCGCGCAAGGCAAAATGCTTGAGCTTTCTCTCGAGTTCGGGGTCGAGGTTGGCAGGGCAGACGTAATCTGGTGCGCCCTCCTCGCCGACCTCCTTGGATTTGGATGCCTGACTGTACACGTTGGGCGTGACGGAGCGCGAACTGTCCAGTTCGAGAACGGGGAAGCGGTGGAAGCCGTCCTTTTCGTACCATTCGGGATGGCGGGAATAGAGTTTGGCGTCGTGGCGTCCCATGATCCCGACGGTGAATTCGCGCCCCGGCAGGAAGGTCTCGACGAGCGCCGGCTGCTGGTAGGTGTTGATAATGTAGAGGACTCTTTCGCGCATCTCCTTTTCGTTTTTGACGATGGCTTTGAGGTCCACGCCCATGCCGGTCCCTTCGCGGGCGGGCTTGACGAAGAGGGGGAATTTGAGTTCGGGTCGCAGCGTTTCGTCGCCGATGGTGAACTCCTGGAAGGGGGCAACGGGCAGACGGCGGTCGCGCCAGATGCGCTTGGTGAGGGTTTTGTCGAGGGAGATGCCGTTGGTGAGGACGCGCGAGCCGGTGTAGGGGATGCGCAGGAGTTCGAGCAGCGCCGGCACCTGGGCTTCGCGCGCGTCGCCGCCCTGACCTTCGGCAATGTTGAAGCAAATATCGGGTTTGACTTCGCGAAGGGCGTAGGGCAGGTCGGCGTCAGCGTGGAGAAAGACCGTTTGGTGTCCATCCGTTTCGATGGCGGCGCGAATCGCGTCCACGGTTTCGATGTGGTCGAAGTCGGCGAAGGCATCCGGCGGGACGCCCTCGGGGCGGGGTTTGCTGTCGTCTTTGATGTTGGCGATGACCGCAACTTTCCAGTAGCGTTTCATCGCACGAGAGGGAGGTTTGTCTTCTCCACGGGTTGACATTGTGGCGGCTCCTTGTGTGTGAGTGTGCATGCGAGTATATTACAAGCGCCGCCGTTGACAAGGGTATGATGATTGTAACTAGACAATGATGAGCCTTTCAGGTATCATTGGCGAGATTGTGCGCCCGCTCACGAAGGCGCGGCATAAAATACCATACGCCCGGATAACCCCTTATCCGGGTTCTTGTACGTAAATCGAATTCTGGCGTGGAGGAATAATGACAGATCTGATCAAGCAGATTGCAGGCGACTTGCAAAGTCAAATCGAGGCATTCGAACCCCAAATCGGTGTCAGCGATATTGGCACTGTGGTGGAAGCGGGCGACGGAATTGCGCGCGTGAAGGGGCTGGCGAATATCCGCTCGCAGGAACTCGTGCAGTTTGCCAATGGGGTGATGGGGACGGCATTCAACCTTGAAAAGGACAGCGTCGGTGTGATTGTGATGGGCGAGTACGAAGGCATCGTCGAAGGGATGACGGTGCGCGGGACGGGACGCATCGCCTCGGTGCCGGTGGGCGACGCGATGATTGGACGCGTGGTCAACGCCCTGGGCGAGCCGATTGACGGCAAGGGTCCCATTGCGACGACCGGTTTCCGTCCGCTGGAGCGCATCGCTCCGGGTGTGGTGGAACGTCAGGACGTGGATACCCCGGTGCAGACCGGTATCAAGTCCATCGACTCGATGATCCCCATCGGGCGCGGTCAGCGCGAACTGATCATCGGCGACCGCCAGACCGGCAAGACCGCGATTGCGATTGACACCATCATCAACCAGAAGGGCAAAGACCTCATTTGTATCTACGTGGCAATCGGTCAGAAGAAAGCCGCGGTTGCCCGCACGGTGGGCATCCTCGAGAAGTACGGCGCAATGGAACATACCATCGTGGTGATGGCTTCCGCCGAAGAGTCGGCGGCGTTGCAATACATTGCTCCGTATGCAGGCTGCGCCATTGGCGAGGAATTTATGGAGACCGGGCGCGATGCGCTGGTCATCTACGACGACCTCTCCAAGCACGCCTGGGCATACCGTCAGGTTTCCCTGCTGCTGCGCCGCCCGCCCGGACGTGAAGCGTATCCCGGTGATGTGTTCTACCTCCACTCCCGCCTGCTCGAACGCGCGGCGCGCCTTGCCAATCAGTATGTGATTGTGAAGAAGGATTTCAGCGGCGAACTTGCCTCTGCCAGCGACGGCGTGGACGGCAAGGTCTATCGCGGACCGATGTCTCTGCATGACGCCGAACAGGCGCTCAAAGCCATGCCCGATGCGGAGAATCACAAGGTCGTCAAGGTGAAAGGCACCGGCGGTTCGTTGACCGCCCTGCCGATTATCGAAACCCTGCTGGGCGACGTTTCCGCTTACATTCCCACCAACGTCATTTCCATCACCGACGGTCAGATTTACCTGGAAAGCAACCTGTTCAACGCCGGCATCCGCCCGGCTGTGAACGTGGGTATCTCGGTTTCGCGCGTGGGCGGCGACGCCCAAACCAAAGCCATGAAGCAGGTGGCGGGACGCCTGCGCCTCGACATGGCGGCATACCGCGAACTGGCGGCATTTGCGCTCATGGCGTCGGACCTCGATAAGAATACGCAGAATCAACTCAATCAGGGTCAGCGCATGCAGGAAATTCTCAAACAGCCGCAGTATTCGCCGGTCTCGCTCGAAAACCAGGTCATCCTCATTTTTGCCGGCACCAACGGCTTTGCCAGCAACGTGCCGGTCGAAAAGATGGCGCAATGGCAGGTTGACCTGATCCGCTACATGGAGACCTCGCATCCCGAAATCGGCAGGGACATTGCCGAGAAGAAACGCATCACCGACGAAACCCGCGAAATGATGATCAAGGCGCTGGAAAGTTTCCGCGCAGGATGGCAGGCATAAGTCATGGCATCGGCTCGTGAAATGCGGCTCCGCATTCGGAGCGTAAAAAACATCTCGCAGGTCACGCGCGCCCTCGAAACCGTCAGCGCGAGCAAAGTCCGCAAGGCAATTGCGGCGGTGACTGCCACGCGCCCTTACGCAACCAAAGCCTGGCAGGTGCTCAAGCATGTTGCCCTGCAGCCGGGACGCGAAAGCCTGCATCCGCTCCTCGCCGAGCGGACGACGGTCAACCAGACCCTCGTCGTCGTCATCACCGGCGACCGGGGGCTGGCGGGCGCTTATAACTCGAACGTGATTCGCTTCGTCGCTTCGCGCTTCGACAATCATCCTGTTCCGGTCAAATACATTGCCGTGGGACGCAAGGGGCGCGATCTGCTCATCCGCCGCCGCAAAAACGTCATCGCAGACTTCAGCAACCTGCCCGCCGCCCCGTCCTTTGCGGACGTTTCCGCCATCGGGCGCCTCGCTGTGGATGAGTTCATGAAGGGCGAAGTGGATGAGGTGTACCTCGTGTACACCGACTTCGTCAACATGGCGCGTCAGGTGACCACGGTCAAGAAACTCTTGCCGCTGGAACTCGTCGGGGAGGGGTTGGTTGAGGATTTTGGCGGTCAGCACAACGGTCCGCAAGCCGCGTATGAGTATGAACCGGAGATGAACGAAATCCTGGATGAGATCATTCCGCGCTTCACGGCACTGCAGGTCTATCAGGCGGTGCTCGAATCGCTGGCAAGCGAACACGCCGCCCGCATGATCGCCATGCGCAACGCCACCGACAACGCCAAGGAACTGGTCGGTGAATTGCAGCTGGCGTACAACAAAATCAGACAGCAAACCATTACAAACGATATTCTCGATATTGTCGGCGGCGCAGAAGCGCTTGCCGCGAAATAATTGGAGGCATTCATGGCAAACGCAAACGGCCGTGTCGTACAAATTCTTGGCGGCGTGGTGGATGTGGAATTCCCCGAAGGCAGCATCCCGGAACTCTTCGAAGCCATCGAAGTGGAACGCGAAGGCAAGGACCCGCTGGTGCTTGAAGTGCAAAAACACCTGGGCAACGGCTGGGTTCGCACGGTTTCAATGGACTCGACCGACGGCTTGCAGCGCGGCGTTCCTGCCCGCGCCACCGGCGCGCCCATCATGGTTCCTGTGGGTCCCGCAACGCTGGGACGCATTTTCAACGTGTTGGGCAAACCCATTGACAAAAAAGGCGACGTGCAAGCCAGCCTGCGCTATCCCATTCACCGCCCGGCGCCGCCGTTCTCCGAACAATCCACCCGCGTGGAAGTGTTCGAGACCGGCATCAAGGTCATTGACCTGATTGCCCCCTTCACCAAAGGCGGCAAGACCGGCATCTTCGGCGGCGCAGGCACCGGCAAGACTGTCATCATCATGGAACTCATCCGTTCCGTGGCAACCGAACACGAAGGCAACTCGGTCTTTGCCGGCGTGGGCGAGCGCACCCGCGAAGGGACTCAACTCTACCGCGAAATGCTCGAATCGGGCGTGATGAAAGATACCGTCATGGTGTATGGGCAGATGAACGAACCCTCCGGCGTGCGTCTGCGCGTGGCGCTTTCGGCGCTCTCGATGGCGGAATACTTCCGCGATCAGGGACGCGACGTGCTGCTCTTCATTGACAACATCTTCCGCTTCTCCATGTCCGGTTCCGAAGTATCGGCTCTGCTGGGGCGCATGCCCTCCGCCGTAGGTTACCAGCCCACCCTCGCCACCGAAATGGGCGAACTGCAGGAGCGCATCACCTCCACCCGCACCGGCTCGATTACCTCCATGCAGGCGGTGTACGTCCCCGCCGACGACTACTCCGACCCCGCACCGGTGGCGACCTTCACCCACCTCGATGCCACCATCGCCCTCGAACGCTCCATCGTGGAAAAGGGCATTTATCCCGCCGTGGACCCGCTCGCTTCGACCTCCCGCATTCTGGACCCCAACATCGTGGGCGAAGACCACTACCGAACCGCCCGCGAAGTCCAGCGCGTGCTTCAACGTTACAAAGACCTGCAGGACATCATCGCCATCCTCGGCATTGACGAACTCTCCGAGGACGACAAACTCATCGTCTCGCGCGCCCGCAAGATCGAACGCTTCTTCTCCCAGCCGTTCTTCGTGGCGGAACGCTTCACCGGCATTCCCGGACGCTACGTGCCGCTCAAAGAAACCGTCCGCGGCTTCCGCGAAATCCTCGACGGCAAATGCGACGACCTGCCCGAACAGGCTTTCATGATGGCTGGCACCATCGAAGACGTGCGCGAACGCGCGGCGAAGATGGGATAGAAAATCAAGTGCTCCCGTGCCGGGTGTCCAACAGGCGGCGCCCGGCACATGACACTGGAGAAGTCTTATGACCATTCGTTGTGAAATCGTCTCCCAGGATCGCACCGTGTTCGAAGGCGATGTGGATATCGTCGTCCTGCCCGGCGCGGACGGGGAGATGGGCATCCTTCCGAAGCATTCCCCCGTCCTCACCACCCTGAAATACGGCATCATCAAAATCCGCAGGAGCGGCAGGGAAGAGTTGTTTACGGTGGCTGGCGGAGTGGCGGAAGTCCAGCCGGAGATCGTCACCGTGCTGGCGGATGCCGCCGAAAACATCGAAGAGATTGACGTCGAACGCGCCGAAGCCGCGCGCAAACGCGCGGAAGAAGCCCTCGCCAAGGGCGTCCCGGCGGATACCGACGCTTACCTCGCCATGGAAGCGGCGCTGCGCCGCTCCAACCTGCGCATTGACGCCGTGCGCCGTTACCGCCGCGGTTCCCGTGTCCCCGGCTCGGAGTCCTAGACCCCCGTGGCAATGTTCTCGAAAGACCTGGGCATAGACCTGGGCACCATGTTCACACGTCTCGCCGACAGCACAAAGGTGTTGTTGGACGAGCCGACCATCGTCGCCATCGAAGTGGAAGACCAGAAGATGGTGGCGGTGGGGCAGGAGGCGCGCGATATGTACGGGCGCGTCCCTGAAAGCATCGAAGTGGCGCGCCCGCTCAAGAACGGGGTCATTGCCGATTACGAAATCACCGAAACCCTGCTTGCCTACCTTTTGCAGCGCGTCAGCGGCTCGATGCGCATCTTCCGCCCCAGGGTGATGATCTCCGTGCCTTATGGTGTGACCAGCGTGGAGCGGAGGGCGGTTTACGAGGCGGTCATGGAAGCGGGAAGCCGTGAAGCCTCCCTCATTCAACAGCCCCTGGCGGCGGCTCTTGGCGTGGACCTGCCGATTAATTCCCCCTCCGGCAACATGGTCATCTGCCTCGGCGGCGGATGCACCGAAGCGGCGGTCATGGCGATGTACGGCATCGTCTCAGCAGAGACCCTGCGCGCCGGCGGCATGGAACTCGATGAAGCCATCATCAATTACGTCCGCCGAAAGTATGGGGTGGTGATCGGTCAGGTGACGGCGGAACAACTGAAAATCAAGATTGGAGCCGCCGTTCCTCAGGACATTGAAAACAGCATGGAAGTGCAGGGGCAGGATCAGGTCACCGGTCTGCCGCGCCCCGTCACGTTGACCACCGGCGAAATCGTGGAAGCCCTGCAGGAACCGCTCAAGGCGGTGATCGAAACGGGACGCCGCGTGCTCGAAAAAACCCCGCCCGAACTCGTCTCCGACATCATTGACCGCGGCGTGGCGTTGTGCGGAGGCGGCGCGTTGCTGCGCGGCATTGACAAACTGCTGACCAAGTCGCTTGGCGTCCCCGCCTACCTGGTGGACAACCCCACCACCTGCGTGGCGGAGGGAGCGGTCAAGGCAATCCCCTTGTACAATGTGCTGCGGCGCAACCTGCCGCAGGTGTAAATAACAACAAAGTGGTCACGCAATTGCGTGACCACTTTGTTTGTTCGGCAAACGCCCGCAGAAGTTTAGTTGAGCATCAGCGTTCTCAACTCTGCACGGCTCTCAATAAACTCCGCTGTGCGGCGCGGATCTATGTTGTTCATTTTCACCAGAATTCTTTTGGCGTCGTCCTTGCGCTCCGCCTTTTCGAAAATGACCGCGATGCGTGCCAGGTCAATGAATTCTGCGTACTCCGGTCCCACTGCTGTCAGGAACCTCTCCATTTCTTCTGCGGCTTTTGCTTTCATTCCCAATTTGTCGTGGATCAACCCCTTGTTGTAAATATAGACTTCCTTGGGGGCAAGGTCAATCACCTGCTCGATGATGGTCAGCGCGCGTTCATAGTGCCCGCTGGCATAGAGGAGCATTTGCAGGCGGTTCAACAGATACGCTTTTGTGGCGTCATCAATGTCATCACGCTTCACCTGGATGTGAATGATGGGATCGAGAACCTTGGCGCCCTCTTTTTCTCCGTCTACGATGTCGTAATAACTGCTCAGGGCAATGACGGCGTTCCGGACAACTTCAATGTCCAGCGGCTCGGAGGGCGTTTCCAAAATCCTTACGCAAATCTCCTTGGCGGCGGTATCTCCGGCATTGGCAAAAATCATGGCTGCCAGTAAGACGTCGTTTGTATTTCCCAGTTTATCGTGCAGAATGGGCAGGATGTTCCTGGCTTTGTCGAGTTCCTCCGCATCGAGCGCCTGGTTGAAGGCTCTCTTGGGATTGGCTTCGATGCGGATTCGATCCAGAAATTCTTTCTGGTCTCTGTCTTTGTGGGTGCCGCTCTCTCCCGCAGAAATGCCGTCCAGTTTTCGCTCAATTCGCCTGATGGCGCTCGCCAGCGAAGACAGCGACTCGCCGGCGGTTCGGGGCGAGAAATCGGATGTGGACAACTCGGCGACATAGTTCTGTATCTCTTTGATGGCTTCGTGGGCAGTTCGAACTGTGGAAAAATCGTAAATGATCGTTCTGATGCCGGAAACATCGAACGGCATTTTCTCGCCTTTCCTGATAAGTTGGATGAAAGGTTTGCCGGTCTCGTGCCTTCTGCCGCACTCATAGAAAACATTGGGATTGCTGCCCGTCAAGTCAATAATGCACAACTCGGCGTTTTGCACCAGTTGAATGATGTCGGTGGTGATGACAGACGGTCTTGGGATTCTATCCGCCCGGACGACATCGAAATCGAACTTTTCCAGCGCCGGGATGATGATTAAATCCATCAGGTCGTCGGATGATTTGCGAATTTCCGAGCCTTCCTCGCCAATCGGACAAATCAGAAAACAGGTTTTGGTTGCCATTTTCAGAGCTCCTTGTGGATAATGGTTTGTACGGCATCAGCACACATTGATAGTTGTCCGATTGGAAGAGTGCGGTATCGGCACAACGGCTGAATAAGACAATCGCCGCCTGATTTCCCGCTGGAGAAATCAGGCGGCGAACCGTTTTCAAACTTTTACAAATAATATGTCATCCTCTGCAAATGTGCGGCGGGATCAATGTGCTGCACCTGTACATCCTTCGGCACGTTCAAATGGATCGGCGCATAATTCAAAATTGCCTTGATGCCTGCCTTCACCAGCAGGTCTGCCACTTCCTGCGCTGCCGAGGCGGGCACGGTCAGCATGGCAATCTTGATTTTGTTTTGTTTCACCTTTTCCAACAGCGTATCGGTGCTGAAAATTTCGAGGTCGTTCACCTTTTGACCGATCTTGGCGGGGTCGTTATCGAACAGCATTGTCACCTGATAGCCGCGGTTGACAAACCCGTTATAACGGGCGAGCGCATGCCCCATATCGCCCATGCCCACAATAATCACATCCCACACACGGTTGACCTTCAAAATATCCTGCAAGCGTTCGATCAGAAACGGCACCGAATACCCCGTTCCCTGCTTGCCAAACTCGCCAAACTGCGAAATATCCTTGCGGATCTGGGCAGCCGAAATGCCAATCATTTCCCCCAGTTCCTGCGAAGAGGTGTTGTGGACTCCCTTCTCTGCCAGGCGCTGAAGCGCGCGCAGATAAATGGGCAGTCTTCCTATGATAATGTCGGGAATTTTTTCAGCGTTCATGCAGGAATCCCTCGCCAAGCGTGAAATTTCGCATTAACTCTACCATAAATGGATGTTTTGTACAATCAGGCACAAATGGGACATTTGTCATCGCTTCGCGCCAGACTTCAGCCTGATTCTGCCCTAAAAGCGCTTCCCCGCTGTAAGCAGCCTCAATTCGGGATAACCGCCGAGACGCGGAGAACACAGAGAACCCCCATGGGAAAATCTCCGCCAACTCTGCGGTCTGCGGTGCATTCCTGAATTCACCCTTGATACCGAACTCACTTTAAGTATTCTCGTAGCGCGGAATTCATTCCGCAATCTAAAGCGACATGAATGTCGCGCTACAAAATCTTCGCGGTTGTGATAGTTTTTCAAGAGCAATTCTATAGGACTTACGCGTAAGCGGCGTTCTCTAACGCCAATTACCTGTCCAGCGCGTTGGAGAACGCTCTCTACGCAAAGTTTTGCGTAAGAGAGTGTTTGATAAATGGGGATTGACCGCAGATGAACACGGATGAACACTGATTCTGAAGAAAAACGAGATGAAATTACCTTGTACATCCAATTTATCTGTGTTTATCTATGGTTGGAACATGAATTTCCCCCCACCCCTGCCCCTCCCCCGTCCGAGAAACAAACGTTGCGCCACATGGGTTGGCCGGACGGGGGAGGGGAAAGTCTTGCGGAGGAAGGGCTGACCAAAAAGTACGCGGATATGCTCTGTTGCAAACACCAGCCTGTCTTTGACAGCCTGGAAAGGCCCTCCTACAAAAGGCAAGCTTGGCTGTTCCTTGGCAATAGCCAGATGTGGGACAGGCCTTCTGGCCTGTCTTTGACAGCCTGGAAAGGCTGTGTTGCGCTGGCCGTATGGGGATAAACTCTCAGGAGTCTCTATCTCTTCCGTACGCTACGGCTCGATGGGATAGCCTTTGGCGCGCCACTCTTTCAATCCGCCAGTCATGCTGGTGACCTGGCGGAATCCGGCGCTGAGGAGAATGTCCCGTCCTTGCTGGCTACGGTTGCCAGAGCGACAAACCACCACAATTTCGCGGTCGCGGGGCAATTCGTTCAGGCGATTGGGTAATTGATCGAGAGGAATGAGGGTGGTGTGGGGAGCATGGTATTCGTTCCATTCCTCAACGGTGCGTACATCCAGGAAGAATGCTCCCTGTTGATATTTCTGGTAGGCCTGGTCCACGCTGATTTCGATGGGAAGGGTGTTGCTCTGGTTGCCGAGTGTGGCAATGATGAATACCACCAGGGCAATGAGGGCCAGGATACCCACCTGCACCAACGGGCGACGCAAAAATTTGCTCAGGGTGTTTTGGCTTTGACGTTTGTGATGAGATGTTCGTTTGGGCATGAATACCTCGCTTGTGGAAAAGGTGTGGATAGGTTTGTTGCTATCTCATCAGATGCAAAACGATGAAAATAGTGACAAATAATCTCGGTTTGCTTATTTTTGGGCGAAATCTCTCCCTTGCTCAGAAACAGCCTTGTCTTCCGTGAGATAGCCTTTTCAGGCTGGTCTACATCGGGCTGGCGGGAGCGGTAGGTCAAGGCTCGGCCTTGACCCAAGTGGACAAGGCGCAGCAGCGGATACCGCCTACTTTAGGCTGTGGGGGAGAGGCCAGAACCCCTGACGGGGGCAGGTGCCTGTCCCTACATGTGGCTGGCAGGGCCCGTAGGTCAAGGCTCGGCCTTGACCCAAGGGGACAAGGCGCAGCAGCGGATACCGCCTGCTTTAGGCTGTGGGGGGACAGGCCAGGATGAATTTTTATGACGGCTTTTGCGCGCACACCTTTACGAATGAGAGGCCTCCGAAGTCAGTTGATTTGTCTTTGGAGGGGAGACTTCGGAGGTCTGCGCTTGCCAGGAGAGAGGCCCAAACGTT
>DAOUBY010000211.1:0-11078 GCA_034432325.1 Anaerolineales bacterium | reverse complement strand
ACGTGATTTACTCGCGCCAGATCGCCAAAGCCCTGGGCTTCCCCTGGAAACATATCGAACTGGGCAGGGACTTTCTGGAATGCTACACCCCGCTTTGGGCGGATCTGTTCGGCAGTTCCATGCACTTTCACGGCATGTACCAGATGTACTTTTTAGACGCGCTGCAGAACGAACCTGTTGCTCCTCTTGTCAGCGGCTTTCTGGGAGATCAACTTTCGGGCATGAACCCCATGCAATGCGATAACGGGTACACCATCTACAAAAATCCCTGGTATGAGCATTGGGACGCGGAAGAAGTGCGCAAATTGCTGAAATTCCCTGTGGAAAATGCCCTGCAGGAAATTGCCGAAGAAGTTGCCTGCGAAGATAAAACCCTGCCCGGCACAAGGTTCTTCAAGGATTTTTATTTTGCCATCCGCTCTCGTCAGCGCCTGTTCACTTCCTTTCAGTCGAACCTTGCCTCCTACTGGCGCGGCGTTGCCACGCCATTCCTCAACCGCCCCTACGCCCGCTTCAGCATGTCGCTGCCGCGGGCGGTTCTCGAAAATCGAAGACTGCTGGCAGACGTATTCCGCCGCTACTACGGCAAACTGGCGGCGATTCCCGGCACCTATGCCAGCGAACCGTTCATCCGCACCGGACGCTACATCCTGCGCCGCCGCCTCGTCGAACATCTGCCGGCGCCTCTCCATCACGGACCCTTTGCCGGCTTCGACGACGTTCCCCTGCGCCTGGACATTGACTGCATTCAGGCGACCGGCAAACAAGCCCTCTGGCCCCTCTTCGAGTCGCTGCAGGAACTCAGCCAGTGGCTGGATGTTTCCATGCTGGAACGCGAATATCAAACCCTCAAACGCTCCAATCAAGACATCCGCCCCTTGCGGCGTCTGCAATCGGTACAAACGCTCGCCTACCGCCTGCGCAGCGAGATTCCCCAGCCGTGACCGCTCCCAAAGTCAGCGTCATCATCCCCACCTACGGCGGCGCGCCGCATCTTGGCGAAGCCATCCAAAGCGTCCTCAACCAGACCTGGCAGGACTTCGAACTCATCGTCGTCAACGACGCCTCGCCGGACAACACCGACGAAGTGGTGGCGCAATTCGACGATCCGCGCATCCGCTGCATCCGTCACGAAACGAACCGCGGCGTGGCGCTGGCGCGCAAGAGCGGGATCATGGCTTCGCGGGGCGAAATCATCGCCCACCTCGACCAGGACGACCTCTACCACCCCGACAAACTCCGCCTGCACGTGGAATTTTTGGACAAACACCCGGAGATCGGATTCACCTACAACTCCCGCTTCGAACTCTACCCGACCTCCGGCGCCGTCCGCGAAATTTTACGTCCCTCCCCCCGCCTCACCCTCGAAGACTTTGCCCTTGCCTTTCCGCTGGCGCCCAGCGTTTGGGTGCAGAGACGGGAATGGGCGTCCCGCGAGGAAATCTGGCAGGAGCCTTTCTACCGCGGGCGCGAAATCGTCATTTGCGGGCGACTCTACATGGCAGGGTGCAAATTTGCCATGATAGACCGCGCCCTCAACTACCGCCGCTACCACAAGAACCGTCAGGTGAAAAACCTCGTCCGCCAGTGCGAAGCGGAACGCGCCTGTCAGCAAATCATCTTCGACGACCCGCGCTGTCCCCCCGAAGTGCGGGCGCTGCGCGGCATCGCCGCCTCCAACATCTATGCCATGTGGATGTACGTCGCCTACCTGCAGGGAGAATACGACACCGCGCGGGAATTTCTGCTCCAAACCGTGCGCCTCAACCCCTGGCTGATGGAGGGAAACCCGCCGCACATCCTCGACGATTTGGTCATTGACAGCATAGACGACGAGGGCGAAAGCCTCGAAGACCTCCTGCGCCGCGTGTTCGAAAACCTGCCGCCGGAACTCGCCTCGCTCAAAACCCATTACCCCTGGGCGGTGACGCGCGGCTACCTCATGCAGGGCGTCCGCGCGGTGATGTGGAACCGCCCTGCCGAAGCCGACGCCTACTTCTCGCATGCCGCCTCCGCCGCCTCTCAATTGGACGCCGCTTTCCTCCAGTGGCTGGTCTCGCACTTGCTGGCATACGAAGCCGAATATGGATTGCAGGCGGCGCTCAGGATGCTTCGTCAAATTGCATCCCGCTTCGAGCGCTTGGGGGCTGCGTCTGCCAATCGCACCCTGCGGGCGGAATTCTTCACCGCACGGGCATTCGACGCCCAGCAATGGGGGGCAAAGCGCAGGGTATTGTCCAGCGTGGCGGGCGTTCTGGCGAGCGAACCGCTTCGCGTTTGGCGCAACAGGGGCTTGCTCGCCGCATTCGCCCATGCCATCCCATTTTTGGAGACGCTCGTTCACTAACGGGCAGGGAGGAAAAGAACATGAAAAAGGCAATTGTGTTGGGTGTGGGCAACGCGCAGGTGGACTTGATCCGTTACCTCAAGGCGCAGGGCTGGTGGGTGATCGGGTGCAGTTACCGCCGCGAGGGCAGGGGACTGGAGTACGTGGACCAGTTTGCCCTGTTCGACATTACGGACGCGGACGGCATCGAACGCCTCGCCCGCGCCGAAGCCGTGGACCTCGTTTACTCCATCGGTTCGGACCTTGCCATGCCGACAGCCGCCCGCGTCGCCTCACGCCTGGGACTCCCCGCCCTCGTCTCCGCCGAGACAGCCGAACTCCTGCACAACAAACTTTCTCTGCGCGGCTTCCTGAACGAACACCGCATCAGCCCCATCCGCTACAAAGGGCTTCGCTCCCCAGCCGACCTGGACGACTGGACCATCTTCCCCGCCATCGTCAAGCCGGTGGACAATCAGGGGCAGCGCGGCGTCTTTCTGGCAAACAGCCTCGAGGAGGCGCGGGCGGGCTTTGCCTCGTCGCTTCAATTTTCGCGCAGCCGCACGCTCATCATCGAGGAATTTCTCGAAGGTCCTGAGGTCTCGGTGAATACGTTTCTCGTGAACGGCGAGACGGTCTTCAACGAAGTCTCGGATCGGCTGGTGGTGGAGGGATACACGGGCGGTCTGCCGCGCGGACACATCCATCCCTCGGCGCATTGCCCTGAAGAAGTGCGCCGCGAAGTGCAGGCGCTGACCGTCTCCTGCAACCGCGCCCTCGGCATCCGCAGCGGTCCCGTCTATTACCAGGCGATTCTCACCCGCAGCGGACCGCGCATTGTGGAGGTGACGCCCCGCCTGGACGGCTGTCACATGTGGCGGCTGCTCAAAATGACCAGCGGCGTGGATTTGCTGGAAGCCAGCGTGCGCTGCCTGATGCAGGAGCCGCCGCCCGATCTATCCGCTGGCGCCAATTTACAAAGCCGTTACCTGGGTTTTTTCTACACCCCGCCGCATGAAAAATTTGACGCAGCCGTTCATGTTCCTTCTGCCGCCGTCGAACACCTCGAGTATTATTACGCCGATGGAGAGACCGTCCGCCCGATCAACGGCTATCTCGAAAAAGTCGGCTACTTCATCGAACCGTATAGTGAGTACGCGGCATCGAATGGCGCGAACTTTTCGATGAATTCGTGAACTTCGATGCCCAAAAAACACCTGGAGAGATTGCATGCCGCCTGTCATCCGTTTTATGAACGTATCCAAACGCTACAACCTGGGGCTGACCCGCACCAGCCTGCCCTCCGTCATTTCGCAGTGGGCAAAGCAAACCCTGCGCGGAGGCGCCTCCGCTGACCGCAAGTATCACTGGGCGCTCAAAGATGTCAGTTTCGACCTCGAAAAGGGACAATCGCTTGCGCTGGTCGGACCGAACGGCGCCGGCAAATCCACCATCCTCAAACTGCTGGCAAAGATCACAAACCCAACGTCGGGGAAGGTGGAGGTCAATGGTCAGTTATCCGCCCTCATCGAGTTGGGGGCGGGGTTTCATCCCGATCTGACCGGACGCGAAAACATCTACCTCAACGGCACCATCCTGGGCTTGTCGTACAAGGATGTCCAAAAGCGCTTCGATGAAATCGTGGCGTTCTCCGAAATCGAAGAATTCATTGACACGCCCGTCAAACGCTACTCCTCGGGCATGACCGTGCGCCTGGGTTTCGCCGTCGCCTCCTGCATCGAACCCGACATCCTGCTCGTGGACGAAGTGCTGGCAGTGGGCGACGCCTCCTTCCGCCAGAAGTGCATCGAGCGCATCAAGAACTTGCTGAACAACGGCACCAGCCTCATCTTCGTCTCGCACGATATGGGTCTCGTGCGTTCCGTGTGCGAACGCGCCATCTACATCGAACACGGACAGGTGCAAAACGTCGGCACCAGCGGCGAAATCATAGATATCTACAATCAAGTGCTCGACCGCCGCCGCATCGAAAAAATGAACCGCAACGACGGCTCGGCGGACGATGTGGAAGGCGGCGTGGAAGTCACAAAAATCGAAGCGCTCGACGCGCACGGCAGCCCCGTCCGCGAAACCTACGGCGACCAACCGCTCGAAATCCGCGTCAAATACGCCGCCTACAAAGACATCGGCAAAGCCAACGCCATCGTCCTCATCTACCGCTCCGACGGCTTGATGTGCGCCAACATGCGCTCTCACCTCGACGGCTACCCTCTGCACATCGCCAAAGGCGAAGGCGAGTACTCCGTGCGCCTCGAACCCCTGCAGCTCTTCGGCGGCACCTACTACGCCATCACCTGGATCATGAACGCCGACGACTCCGACGGACTCGCCTACGGCGCCTCGGACTGGTTCGAAGTGCGCAACCGCGTCCCCGGGCGCGAGGCGCACATCGCCGTCTATGAACCCAACCGCACGTGGAGTCAGAACGTCCGCGCTGCCGTCACCGAAACCGCGAGGCAGGCATGATCGCACAAACCAACCCCTTCATCAAACTGCGCGACCTCACCTGGGCATGGACCATCCGCACCCTGCGCGGGCGTTACCAGCAATCTGCCCTCGGCTGGCTGTGGGCAATCGTCCAGCCCGTCGCCACGGTCGCCATCTTTGCCGTGGTCTTCACCCGCATCGTCCCCGTGGATACGGGCGGCGTGCCATACATCCTCTTCTCCTACGCCGCCGTCGTCCCGTGGACTCTCCTCGCCACCTCCCTGCCCGACATGGCAATGTCCCTCGTGCAGAACATGAACCTGGTCGGCAAAATCTACTTCCCGCGCGAGGCGCTCCCCATCGCCGCCCTGCTCGCCCGCATCGCCGACTTCGGCATCTCGTTTATTTTGCTGGTGATTCTTGTCGTCATCTACGGGATTCCCGTCTCGCCGCTCGGACTGCTCTTCCTGCCCCTCATCTTCCTGATTCAAATCACGCTTCTCCTCGGACTGGGAATTGGAGCCGCCGCCCTGAACGTCTTCTACCGCGACGTGGACCCTCTGCTCAAACTCGTCATTCAAATCTGGTTCTACGCCTCGCCCATCCTCTACCCCGTCACCCTCGTCCCCGAAAAATGGCAGTGGGTGTACTTCCTCAACCCCATGGCGGGCATCATCGCCGCCTACCGCGACGTGCTCATCTACGACCGCCTGCCGGGCGAATACCTGCTTCCCGCCGCCGCCGTTTCGCTGATCATCTTCCTCCTTGGCTACTGGTTCTTCAAACGCGTCGAATACCAGTTCGCCGACATCATCTAACAGCGTAGCGGACGTTCTCTAACGTCCGCTGCGCGAGGAGCATAAGAGCCGCTCTCCAGCCTCGGACACCACCACTATGAACCCGCCCCTCGTCAGCGTCATCATCCCCGCATACAACCAGGCAGAATTCCTGCCCCAAACGATTCAAAGCGTCCTCAACCAGACCTACCCTCACTTCGAAATCATCGTCGTCAACGACGCCTCCACCGACAACACCGACGAAGTGATGGCTGGCTTCAGCGACCCGCGCATCCGCTACCTCGTCCACGAGCAGAACCAGCGCCTCTCCGCCGCCCGCAACACGGGCATCCGCGCCTCAAAAGGCGACCTGCTCTTCCTGCTCGACGCCGACGACCTCTTCCACCCCGAAAAACTCGAAGCGCACGTCCGCTTCCTCCAACAGCGCCCCGAAATCGGCGTCTCCTACAACGCCCGCTTCGAGTTGAACCACTCCGCCAGCACCATCCGCGAGATGTGGCGTCCGCCGCTCACCGTCGGCTTGAAGGATTTGCTCCTCGCCTTCCCCTTCGCCCCCAGCGACACCGTCGTCCGCCGCGACTGGGCGTTCAAAGTGGGGCTGTTCGACCCCGCCGTCGGCACCGCCGAAGACACCGACTTCCCCTGCCGCCTCGCCCTGGCAGGATGTCAGTTCGCAGGCATAGACCGCGCCCTCAACTACCGCCGCTACCACTCCGGGCGCGGACGCAAAAACCTGCCCGGCCGCCTCCGCGATGTGGAGCAGGTACAGGCGGCGGTCTTCGCCGACCCGCGCTGCCCGCAGGAAGTCCGCGCTATCGGGCGCATGGCAATCAAACATCACCTCATGGTCATCGTCTCGCTGGCGCTCATCCAAAACGAAACCGAACACGCCCACAAATACACCCGCGAACTCGTCGCCCTCGACCCCTCCGTCATCAAAGACAGCCCCTGCGAACTGGTGGACTTCCTCCTCTCCGAGTGCATCGCCGATGAAAGCGAAGACCACGAAGCCCTGCTCGAACAAGTCTTCGCCGGGTTGCCGCGCGAACTGACCTGGCTCTCCGAACAATACGGCTGGGCAGTTGCGCGCGGCTGGCTGTGGAAGGGCATCCGCGCCCTCCTCTGGGGCAGAGACGAAGCGGCAGACTCCCACCTCAACCGCGCCCTTGCCCTGCGCGCCCAAACCGACGAACCGCTCATGCAACTCATCACCTACCACCTGCTCGGCTACGAAACCGAATTCGGCAGCGAAGCAGTGCAAAACGTCCTCGAAAAACTCACCCCCTGGCTCAACCGCCTCGCCAAACGCGGCGGCGACAAACTGCAAGGCTCCTACCTCATCAACCGCGCCTTCCACTTCTACCGCTCACACGAATACCGCAAAGTCCCCTCCCTCGTCGTCCGCGCCTGCCGCAGCGACCCTGCCTACCTGCGCAACCGCGGCGTGCTTTCCATCCTCGTGCGTTCGCTGGCGAGGACAACCGCATGAAAATTCTCATGGTCTCCTACGACATGCAGGACTTCGGCGGGCTGGAGGAATACGCCGTCAGCCTTGCCGTCGCGCTCCAACAGCAGGGCGAACAGGTCAGTTGGCTCTCGGCAGCGTGGGTGAACCCCAAAAACCAATACGCCCGCCGCCTCAAAGAGACAGGCATTCCCCTCATCCAGCCTCCCGCGTGGATTTCCAAACCCGCCTCCGACTGGGACACAAAAGAGCGCCTCCTGCTTTGGACCATGCGCCTGCTCAGCCCCTTCGTCCTTCTCCTCGCCCTGGGCGTTTCCCTCCTCAAACGCCGGCCCTTCCCCCAAGCCCGCGCCAGCGCCTACAACTTCCTCAAAGGGCGCATCATGGACCGCCTCATCGGTCCCGACCGCCGCAAAACCCTCGCCCGCCTCCTGCTCGACTGGTGGAACCTGCGCTGGCGTCCCGACATCCTCCACATCCAGGGCTACACCACCAGCCTGTTATTCGTCATTGACTGGGCGCACGCCAAAGGCGTCCCCGTCATGTATGAGGAACACCAAACCCCCGACCCGCAATTCAACTGGTGGAAAGGCTTCGAAGCCACCATCAACAAAGCCGACCGCGTCATTGCCGTCTCCGAAAAAAGCGCCGAGGGACTGCGCCAGGTCTGCAAAGTGACCCGTCCCATTGTGGTGCGCGCCCCGCTCCTCTCCGATCCGTTTCAGGGCAATTGGCGCAGAGACTATGCCCAGCCAGCCGCCCGTCCTTTCACCGTCACCACCGTCGCGCGGCTCTACGTCACCAAAGGGCTGACCTACCTGCTCGAAGCCGCCGCCCTCGTCGGGCAAACCCATCCGCACATCCGCTTCAAGGTGTACGGCGAAGGCGAACTGCGCGGCGAACTGCTCGAAAAAGCCGCCCGCCTCGGCTTGGACGGCGCCGAAATCTTCGCCGGCGCGTTTGCAGGGCGCGAAGAACTCACCCGCCTCATGAACGAAACCGACCTCTTCCTGCTCTCCTCCATTCTCGAAGGGCAGCCGCTGGTCATCGTCGAAGCGATGGCGTATGGCTGCCCCATCGTCTCCACGAATGTGGGCGGCATCCCCGAACTCATCACCGACGGAGTCAACGGCTTGCTCTGCCCGCCCGCCGACCCCGCCTGCCTGGCGCAAAAAATCAAACTCCTTGCCGACGACCCCGCCCTGCGGGAAAAACTCGGGCGCGCCGCCCGCCGCTTCTACGAAAACAGCCCCTTCGAGGCGAAGTCGGCGGCGAAATTTTTCGCCGCCGCTTACGGCGAAGCGCTCGCAGAGAGAAAAAGGCTCAAGAGGGCAACCCAGTGACCAGTCCAGAAAGAGAAGCGGCGGCTCATCCCATGAAGATCGCCCACTGCCTCCCCGATCAGGGCTGGGTGGACGAAATGCGCGGGCAAAATCCGCGCGACGCCGCGCACATCCAGCAAAAATACATCGCCGAAGGTCTGCGCGCCCGCGGTCATACCGTGACGTGGCTCGCCCCGCACGGGCTGGAGGAGGTGTGCCTGAGCAGCCTGACCGAAACCGAAACCGTCCCGCGCACGTGGACGAAGCGCCGCTGGTTCGACCTGCTCTCGAAAGCCGCCTGGAAACTTCAACAGCCGCTTGGCGTGCCGTACCTGAACTTCTTCTCCAACCTGCGCCGTTACGATGCCTGCCTGCAAGCCCTGCCTGGCTTCGATGTGGTCTTCGAACGCAACAGCCTCTACAACGCCGGCGCGGCAATGGCGTGCCGCAAACTGCGCCTGCCCTACGTGATGTTCTTCGACGCCGACCAGATCGCCGAACTCGACTTCATGGGCAAACCCCTCAAAGGCTGGCTGAGATGGCGCGCCCGCCAACTGCTGCGCTTCAACCTGCAGACCGCCCGCCGCATCGTGTGCGTCTCCGAAATTGCCCGACGGCGCCTCATGCAGACCTGGAACGTTGCCGCAGATAAACTCATCGTCCTGCCCAACGCAGTGGACGTGAAACGCTTCCAACCCGACCCGAACTTGGGGGCGCAAACCCGAGCCTCCCTCTCGCTGACGGCGGATCAACCCCTCGTCGTCTTTGTCGGCAGTTTCTACCAGTGGCACGATGTGACCACCCTGCTCCGCGCCTTTGCCCGCGTGCAAAGTGAACGCCCCGAAGCGCGCCTGCTGCTGGTGGGGGACGGGGCGGAGCGCGAACGCATGACCACCCTCGCCCGCGAACTGGGGCTGGGCGAAGCGGCGCGCTTTACGGGCTTCGTCTCTCATACCGAGGTGGTGCGCTACATCAACGCCGCCGATGTTGCCGTCGTCCCCGTTCCCCCAATGCAGCGGGAGATGTGGCTCTCGCCGATGAAACTCTTCGAGTACATGGCGGCGGGCAAGGCGGTGGTCGCCTCTGCCATGGGGCAGATTACAGACGTGTTGCGCGACGGCGAAAACGGACTGCTCGTCCCGCCTGGCGACGAGACGGCGCTGGCGGAGGCGGTCGGGCGGCTGCTCGCGGACCATTCCCTGCGCGAACGGCTCGGCTGGCAGGCTCGCGAAGACGCCGTGCGTTATCATTCATGGGAGCAATATCTCTCCCGTCTCGAAGCCGTGCTGGCAAACGCCAGAACGTAGAGCGACATAAATGTCGCGCTACGGGAAAACGCGTAACATCAGTTAGTGAATCAAACCACGGACACGCCTCAATGAAAGTCTTGTTTCTTTCCAACATGTATCCCCCCCACGTCATCGGCGGGTACGAAGCCCTGTGCCAGGAGGCGGTGGAGGGATTCGCCCGCCTGGGGCATCAGGTCTCGGTGTTGACGAGCGTTTACGGCTACGACCGCGAGTTTTCCGAAGGGAACATCCACCGCCTGCTTTCGCTGGAAGGCGACCTGCAGTTCTACAAAATGAAGGACGCCTGGACCTATCCCCGCCGCCGCGAGCGCAATCTCGATCACCTGCGCCGGCTGATTGCGCAGGAAAAACCCGACGTCGTCTTCATCTGGGGTATGTGGAATTTGTCGAAAAGCCTGGCGTGGGAGGCGGAGCGCCTCATGGACGGGCGCGTGGTGTACTACCTTGCCAACCCGTGGCCCATTGAAGCGAACATGCACCGGCAGTTTTGGGATGCGCCCGCCACATCGCCGCTCAAGACGCTCGCCAAACGTCTCCTGCGGATTCCCGCCCGCCTCCTTCTGCGGGAGGAATGGCGGAAGGTTCCGCTTCGCTTCGAACATGCGCCGTGCTGTTCCGCTGCCCAGCGCGACCAGTTGCTGCAGGCGGGAGTCCCGCTCAAGGATGCGCCTGTCATCTACGAAGGCGTGGACCTGACGAACTACCTCGCTCAGGCGGATAAACGCACCTTCGAGCGCAAGGACGGCGTCCTCTCGCTGGTCTTCGTCGGCATTCTGGCGGAACACAAAGGGGTGCATACCATCCTCGAGGCGTTGAGTCAGTTACCGGCGGGGGAGCGGAAGCGTCTGCGTCTCACCATCTTGGGCAAGGGACATCAGCAGTACGAGGCGCGTCTGCACAGCCTGGTGAGTGAGCATCAACTTGCCGACGTGGTCGAGTTTCATGCGCCCATCCCGCGCGCCGAACTGCCCGAGTTTTTGGGCAGGTACGATGTGCTGCTCCTGCCCTCGGTGTGGGCGGAGCCGCTGGCGCGCATCATGCAGGAGGGACTGGCGTGCGGCATGGCGGTGGTCGGCTCGGCGAACGGCGGCACGGCAGAGACCATCGTCCACGGCGAGAACGGGCTGCTCTTCCAGCCCGGCGACGCGGCGGATTTGGCGAAGCAGATCCGCCGCCTGCTCGACGAACCGTCTCTTCTGCGCAAACTGGCGGAAGGCGGCAGAAAAACCGCCGAAGAACGCTTCGACATTCACAAGATGGTTGCCAACCTCGAAGCCTATCTCCTCGGCGTACTCGGCTCGTCGTCTGCGTAGGACACATAAGAGAGTGTTTTGAAATTCATGTTCTAACCACAGATGAACACAGATAAATTGGATTTACAAGGGAATTTCATCCCGTTTTTCTTCAGAA
>DAOUBY010000210.1:0-9181 GCA_034432325.1 Anaerolineales bacterium | reverse complement strand
GCTCTATCAGAAGGGTCAGCTCAAACAGCAGGGCGTGAAAATTCATCAGGATGTCCACCTTGTCGAAGCGGCATTCAAGGCTCAGGGCGGTCTGATCCGCGTCATCGCCCGCCTGCGCGAAGGGCGCATTGACGATGTCACCATCTCTGGCGATTTCACCCTGCTCCCCGTCTTTGCCGTCGGCGCGCTCGAACAATCCCTGCGCGGAGTCGCCGCCACGCCCGAAACGCTCAAATCCAAAATCGAAGAAGCGTATTACCGCCTCAACATTCAATCGCCTGGCGTCACACCCGCCGATTTCACAACGGCGATCATGAATGCCGTAACCCCGCCTCAAGCCGCTTAAATTCTTGTACACGGATTAGACGGATTGCACGGATTCTCGCGGATTGATTTTTAAATAAAAGATCCGTGCATTTCCGTGAAATCCGTGGTATCCGTGTCCCAAAGGTTTTTCACTTAATGACTCAAAACTACGGCTTCCTAATCGACCAATCAAAATGTATCGGCTGTCACGCGTGTAGTACCGCGTGCAAGTCCGAGAATCAAGTGCCGCTGGGCGTGTACCGCACATGGGTCAAGTATGTGGAGACGGGCTCCTACCCCGACGTGCGCCGCCGCTTTCAAGTGACGCGCTGCAACCACTGCGCCAACCCGCCTTGTGTGCGCATCTGCCCTGTCACCGCGATGTATCAGCGCGACGACGGCATCGTCGAGTTCGACCCCAGCGTCTGCATCGGATGTAAATCCTGCATGCAAGCCTGCCCCTACGACTCGATCTACCTCGACCCCGAAACGAACACCGCCGCCAAATGTCACTTCTGCGCGCATCGTCTGGATGTGGGACTCGAACCCGCCTGCGTCGTCGTCTGCCCCGAACATGCGATTCTCGCTGGCGACTTGAACGACCCCGCTTCGGAAATCAGCCGAAAACTGGCAACTGCCCAAGCGACCGTTCGCAAGCCCGAGCAGGGGACTGCCCCCAAACTGTTCTACATCAACGGCAACGACTGGGCGTTACACCCCTCCGCCGCCCCCGCACATGATTCGTTTCTATGGGCGGACAAAATCACCGAACAAAACGTCGCCGCGTATGCGCTGCCTGTGTTACAGCCGACGTTAGAGAACGTCGGCTACGCGGGGGATGTGCGTAGCAGTCGCGAACCGCGTAGCAGTCGCTCTCTAGCGACTGCGCCGAGCGGCGCGCCCATCCGCACCCCGCGCGAACAGGGACGCCCGCCTTACGGTCCCATCCAATTCGGCGGGCGCGTCGCCGAACACATGGTACAGACCGCCTACAACGCCCAGCACAAAATCAATTGGCATTGGGAACTGCCCGCCTACCTTGTCACCAAAAACATTTCAGGAGGATTGTTCATGCTCCTGAGCCTTGGTGTGATGTTCGGTCTGTTCGCCTTCGACTCCGCCGCCTTCCTCGCCGCAGGCTTCACCGCGATGGTCTTCATGCTCGTCACGGTCATCCTGCTCATCAAGGATTTGTCGCAGCCCAAACGCTTCTTGAACATCCTGCTTCGCCCGCAGTGGAAATCCTGGGTGGCGCGCGGCGCGTTCATTTTGGTCGGCTTCACCGCTGTTGCAGGGCTTTGGTGGCTGGTCGAAGGCGCGGCTCAAGTGGGGGTTCTGCCCCTCGAAACAGCGTCAGCCCTCCGTCCGTTTGCCGCGTGGCTGACCTTCCCGCTCGCCTTGTTCGCCGTCATCTACACCGCCTTCCTGCTCGGTCAAGCAGAGGGACGCGACATGTGGCAAAGCAATTTGCTGCCCTTCCAACTCTTCACCCAATCCATGATGGTCGCGAGCGGAACGTTCATCGTCCTCAACCTGTTCGTCCCCTATCCCGAATCGCTCAGCGACATGCTTTTCCGACTCTTTCCCGCCAGCATTGCGCTGAATCTGCTCCTCACCCTCGCGGGCAAACTCAATTCCTTCCCCTCCGAAGTCGCTCTGCTGGGCTGCCGCGAAATGACGCACGGACGCTTCCGCCGTCATTACTGGTGGGGCGGCATCGCGCTGGGACATGTCATCCCGCTTGCGCTGACGCTTCTCTTCCCGACCTCCATGCCCCTCGCCGCGTTATGCGCCGCTGTCGGCTTGTTCTTCTACGAATACGCCTTCGTCATGGCGCCGCAATATATTCCGAATTCGTAACATATATGTCATTGCGAGGAGTGGCGCCTCGCGCCACGACGAAGCAATCTTACGTGATCAATACATTCTTGATAACAGGAGATTGCTTCGCCAAAGAACGGCTCGCAATGACATAAAAGAGAATCCATGACACAAACAAAAATTCCTCACACCTCCGCAGGACTCACTCCGCCTCAATTCTCGACCTCGAGCCGCGCCCCCGTCAAACTGACCGAAGTCGTCCACCCCGACGGGCGCATCAGCCAGTACCCCCCTCCCGAAGTCTGGGATGACTGGGTGGAATGGGACGGCAAGGAGTGGCCCCGCAAAGTGGCGCGCCGCTACACCCTCGTGCCGACCGTCTGCTTCAACTGCGAATCCGCCTGCGGACTGCTCGCCTACGTGGACAAAGACACCTACGAGATTCGCAAGTTCGAGGGCAACCCCGTCCATCCTGGCTCGCGCGGACGCAACTGCGCCAAAGGCCCAGCGACTCATAATCAGGTCTATGATCCCGAAAGAATTCTTTATCCGCTGAAACGAGTCGGCAAGCGCGGCGAAGGAAAATGGGAGCGCATCTCGTGGGAACAAGCCCTCAGCGAAATCGCCGAGAAAATGCGCGAGTCCAAACTGCGCCGCCCAAATGGAATCGTCTATCACGTCGGTCGCCCTGGCGAGGATGGATACACCAACCGCGTCGTGCAGACGTGGGGCATGGACGGTCACAACAGCCACACCAACATCTGCTCGTCGTCCTCCCGCGCGGGCTACAACTTCTGGATCGGGCAGGACCGCCCCAGCCCCGACTACGCCAACGCGCGCGTGATTCTGCTGATCTCAAGTCACCTCGAAACGGGACATTACTTCAACCCGCATGCCCAGCGCATCATCGAAGCCAAAACGGATGGCGCGAAACTCATCACCTTCGACCCGCGTCTTTCCAACACCGCATCCATGAGCGACGTGTGGCTTCCCACCTACCCTGGCAGTGAAAACACGATTCTGCTCGCCATCGCCAATCACCTCATCCAAAACGATCTCTACAACAAAGACTTCGTCCGCAAGTGGGTGAATTGGAAAGAGTTCCTTCAATTCATTCAATCCTCCACTTCTCCCGAATGGGACACCGCCCGCCAAATAATTACCAATCACCAATTACCAATCACCTTTGAAGTATTCGACAAGATTTTGAAGACCCTCTACGCCGAATACACCTTCGAGCGCGCCGCCAAAGAATCCGAAGTTCCCATCGAGCGCATCAAAGAGACCGCCCGCCTCGTCGCCAACTGTGACGGCAAACTTGCCACGCACGTCTGGCGCAGCGCCAGCGTCGGCAACCTGGGCGGATGGCAGGTCTCGCGCTGTCTGTTCCTCCTCAACGTCCTGACGGGAAGCGTCGGCAACAAGGGCGGCACATCCATGACCAGCTGGAACAAATTCGTCCCCAAGCCGTTCAAGGGCGCGCCCGCTCCCGAAACGTGGAACGAACTGCACTACCCCATCGAATATCCGCTCGCGCACTACGAGATGTCCATCCTTCTGCCGCACATGCTCGAAGAAGGGCGCGGCGAGATTGACGTGTACTTCACGCGCGTTTACAACCCCATGTGGGTCAACCCCGACGGCTTTATGTGGCTGAAGGCGCTCAAGGACGAGACGAAAATCAAATGCTACGTTGCCCTCACGCCCACGTGGAACGAAACCGCCTGGTTTGCCGATTACGTCCTGCCGATGGGTCACGGACCCGAACGCCACGACCTGATGAGTCAGGAAACTCATGCAGGGCAGTGGATCGCCTTCCGTCAGCCCGTACGCCGCGTGGCAATGGAACGCGCGGGCATGAAAGTGGACTTTACCCATCAAGCCAACCCTGGCGAAGTGTGGGAAGAAAACGAGTTCTGGATTCAACTTTCCGCGCGCATGGACCCCGACGGTTCGCTTGGCATCCGCCAGTGGTTCGAGAGTCCATACCGCCCAGGCGAGATCATCACGGTGGACGAATACTATCAATGGATTTTCGAGAACTCCGTGCCAGGTCTGCCCGAAGCCGCCGCAAAGGAAGGACTGACCCCGCTCGAATACATGCGCAAGTACGGCGTGTTCGAGGTGAAGAAGGAAAATTATGTTCCGTTTGAGAAGGTGATTGGTACATTGGTAAATGATAAATCGGTAAATGGTAATTCCGACCAATTACCAATTACCAATTACCAGGTTGACGAACAGGACCACGTTTTCAAAGACAACCAACTCATCGGCGTAAATATAGATGGTGAAGTAAAAGCAGGCTTCGATACGCCATCGAAGAAACTCGAATTCTTCAGTCAGACACTTCACGACTGGGGCTGGACGGAAAAGCAATACGTCATCCCCTGGGCGGTGAAGAGCCACGTCCACCCCCAAAACATTGACCGTGCCAAAGGCGAGATGATTCTGCTCCCCAACTTCCGCCTGCCCACGCTCATTCACACGCGCTCGGCAAACGCGAAATGGCTGTATGAGATTTCGCACAAGAACCCGATCTGGATGAATCCCGAAGACGCGCAGCGACTCGGACTGGAAACAGGCGACCTCGCCAAAGTGGAAACCGAGATCGGCTACTTCGTTGATTCTGTTTGGGTCACTGAAGGAATCAAGCCTGGCGTCATCGCCGTCAGCCACCACCTCGGACGCTGGCGTTTGAACGAAGATAAAGGCGTGAGCAAAGGCTCGTCCAATCTCGTTGAACTGCACGACGACGGCAAAGGCGGCTTCCTCATGCGCGTCATTCACGGCGCGCAGGCATGGGAATCCTCCGACCCCGATACCAGCCGCATCTGGTGGAGCAACGTGGGCGTGAACCAGAACCTCGCCCACGCCGTCCACCCCGACCCCATCAGCGGCGTGCATTGCTGGCTGCAGAAGGTATTCAGGGTCAGCAAAGCCGAGCCGGGCGAAAAAGCAGGCGACTTGTTCGTGGATACGAACAAGTCCATGCAGGTCTATCGTCAGTGGCTGGCGATGACCCGCCCCGCCGATAAATTCAGCCCCGATGGCACGCGCCGACCGTATTGGCTGGCGCGCCCTCTCAAGCCCGTCAAAGAGGCGTATAAATTGCCAAAATGATATGTCATTGCGAGATCGAAGGTCGAAGCAATCCCTGACGCAAGCAGCAACTGCCTTGACGGGCGAACGCCATCTCGCAATGACAATAATAATTGCCTCACCTTACGCGGTGGCGTGAGATTCTCGCCCTGCCTGCGAAGGGTATCTCGCAGTTTGAGGCGACATGAATGTCGCGCCACAAATGAACTGTGTAACGTCAGTCAACAGGAAAAGCGAATTCGGTTGTAAATGTCACCATTGAATCTCACATTGTTGTTCCTCGCCGTCGCCGCGTTACTGCTTCTGGGGAACGTTTTGCGGGCGGACATTGTTGCGTTGATGTTGATGCTGGCGCTGGGCTTGAGCGGAATCTTGACTCCGCAGGAAGCCTTTTCAGGGTTCAGCCGTTCGGCGGTCATCATCATGATGGCGGCGTTTATCCTGGCGGAAGGATTGCGCCGTTCGGGGTTGACCGAGCGGATCGGCTTATCCATCATCCGGCTGTTTGGCGCCGGCGAGCGGAGGCTGATCTTCGGGGTGATGGCGGCGGCGGGAACGCTTTCGTTGTTCATGAACAATATCGCCGCGGCGTCCCTGCTCTTCCCTTCGATTTCGGGGATGGCGCGGCGCTCGAAAGTTTCTTCGTCCAAATTGCTCATGCCGCTGGCGTTCGGGACGATCCTGGGCGGCATGGCAACCCTGTTGACGACGACAAACATCGTGGTCAGCGGTTTGTTGAGGGATGCGGGCTTGCCGGGTTTCACGCTGATTGAGTTTGCGCCCATCGGCATTCCGCTGGCGCTGGCGGGAACGCTGTTCATGGTGTTTTGGGGGCGCAAGTTGCTGCCGGCGCAATCTCCAGCCGAGCGGCATGAAGAAAGCCCGGAATCGGCTGATTTGCTGAATACCTACCAGATTTCGGAGCGGCTGGTGCGGGCGATGGTTTGCAGGGGCGGCAGTCTCGACGGTGTGACGCTGGCAAAAAGCGGATTGCGCGAGAAGCACAATCTCAATGTCATCGCCGTCCAGCGCGGACGCTCCACCCTGCCCATCGAAGCGCAAACCGTGCTGAAGGGCGGCGATGTACTGTTGATTATGGCGCGTCCCGAAGACAGCCTGCCCGACGCGCTGAAAGATATGCTGGAGGTCCTGCCCTCCGGCGAATGGCAGCAGGATTATCTCGCCACGCCCGATGTAAAGTTGATCGAAGCCGCCGTCGCGCCGCGTTCGCATCTGGCTTCGCAGACCTTGCGGGAGATTCGCTTCGAGCAAAAATTCGGCGCGAAGGTGCTGGCAATCTGGCGGCGCGGACGTTCCATCCGCACGCGGCTGGCAGACCTGCCGCTGGAATTCGGCGACGGGCTTCTCCTGCAGGGGACGGAAAAAAGCCTGAACCTGCTGCGTACGGAACCCGGCTTGATCCTTCTGGCTGAATCCGCGCCAGCGGGGCGCATCTCCTTGCGCGGCTGGGCAACTGCTTCGCTCATGCTTCTGACTCTGGCGCTGGCGGTCATTTTCCCCAGCCTGATTGCCGAGATCATGTTGAGCGGCGCGGTGACGATGGTTTTGATTGGCGTCATGAGCATGGATCAGGCATACCGCGCCATTGACTGGCGCAGTCTGTTCCTCGTGGCGGGGATGCTGCCGGTTGGCGTGGCGCTGAATAAGACTGGTGCGTCGGTCATGTTTGCGGAGGGCATCGTCGCGGCGTTCAAAAATTCGGGACATCTGGCGCTGCTGGCGGGGTTCATTCTGTTAACCGTCGCGTTGACTCAAATCATCAACGGCGCGGCGGCAGTGACGGTCATTGCCCCGATTGCGATTGCCACAGCCCGGCAGGTCGGCATGGACCCGAGGAGCATGGCGCTGGCGGTGGCGGTGGCTTCTTCGATGGCGTTCATGTCGCCGCTGGGTCATTCCGTCAACGTCATGGTGATGGGCGCGGGCGGATACACGTTCAGGGATTACGCGCGCGTTGGCATTCCGCTCACCATTTTACTCGTCGCGGCGCTGCTGGTTCTCCTGCCGCTCCTCAAGCCGATAGGATAACTCACCTTACGCGGTAGCGTGAGATTCTCGCCCTGCCTGCGCCAGTGCCGCAGGCACAGGTGAGCCTGCGAAGGGTATCTCGCGGTTTCAGGCGACATGAATCCCCATTCGGGAACGATGTGTCGCGGTACGAATGAACTGCATCTGAGGATGAGAGTGCTTTATAAATCGGGATTTACCGCAGATGAACACAGATGAACACTGATTCTGAAGAACAATGGGATGAAATTCCCTTGTAAATCCAATTTATCTGTGTTCATCTGTGGTTGGAACATGAATTTCAAAACACTCTCGAGGATAAGAAAATGACCACAGAAAATAAATCTTCCAATGGAAAAACCTCCGCAAACCAGGAAGCGGAAGAGCCGGTCTGGACGTACCGCGGCTACAGCCTGAAGACCAGCGAATTCGTCACCGCCATGGTGCATTTCTTCCGCGCCGAGGTGCAGCGCGCGAATGTCTGGCGTCAGCGGCTGGATACGACCACGAACTGGGCGGTAGTGTCCACCGGCGCGGCGCTCTCCATCGCCTTCAGCCAGCCAACCGTCCATCACGGAGTCATCATCCTCAATACCCTGTTAATCACCTGGTTCCTCTACATGGAGGCAAGGCGCTACCGCTATTACGAGTTGTGGAGTTACCGCATCCGCCTGATGGAAACCGATTTCTACGCCGCCATGCTCGTGCCGCCGTTTCACCCCTCGCCGGAGTGGGCAGAGAGTCTGGCGGAAAACCTGCTCATGCCCAAATTCCCCATCTCCATGTGGGAGGCGTTCGGCAGGCGTTTGCGCCGCAACTACTTGTGGATTTACTTCATTCTGGGCGCATCCTGGCTGGCAAAAAGTTACCTGTTCCCACAGCCTGCCGCCAGCCTTGCCGAATTCGTCCAGCGCGGCAGCGTGGGACCCATTCCCGGGCACCTCATGATTACACTGGGCGCAATCTACTACGGTTTTTTGGCGCTCATCGCCATCGGAACCGTCGCCATGACCCAGGCAACCGGCGAAGTCCTGCCGCGTTTTGGGGATGACGCCTCCCCTCTGCATCACGCCGACCAGGAGAAGACCAAAGGCTTGCGCGGCTGGTTTGCGCCGCGTCACCGCCGCAGGCAATTGCTGGCGCTGGTCATCACCAATCAAACCGAGACCGTTTCCAAACGCATTCTCACCGACTTGGGGCGCGGCGTGACCGCCGTTGCGGGCAAGGGCATGTACACCGGCGCAGACCGCTCCATCCTGATGTGCGCGCTGACCGTCACCGAGGTGCATAACCTCAAAGCGGCTGTGGCAAAGGAAGACCCGCAGGCGTTCGTCATCGTCTCCCCCGCTCAGGAAGTGCTGGGGCGCGGCTTCAACCCCCTTTCCGAGGAAAGTTAACGCAGTTTTCCCGCAGCGCAACACATCGTCCCCGAATGGGGGGGTATGTCGCCTGAAAATACGAGATTAAGACTTACGCAAAACTTTGCGTAGAGCGCGTTCTCCAACGCACTGGACAGTAATTGGCGTTAGAGAGTGTTTTATAAATCGGGGGGTACCGTAGATGAACACGGATAAACACTGATTCTGAAGAAAACAGGATGAAATGACTTTGTAAATCCAATTTCAGTAAATCACGATTTTACAAAATATCACTGGATTCCGTCATTGCGAGCGAAGCGCCTGCCCCGAGTGCAGCGTGGGGGAAGCCATCCTTTCCTGTAACGAGGAGATTGCTTCGTCGGGAAGAGCACCCTCCTCGCGATGACGGTGGAATCTGTGATTTACTGACTGATGTTACGCACTTTCCCGTAGCGCGACATTCATGTCGCTTGTAAATGCGAGATGAATCTCGCACTACCGCGTAAGGTGAGTTACTGAATTTATCTGTGTTCATCTGTGGTTGGAATATGAATTTCAAAACACGCTCT
>DAOUBY010000209.1:0-18288 GCA_034432325.1 Anaerolineales bacterium | reverse complement strand
GCGCGGCGTTATTCCGTCCACTCGTTCCAAAGGATGGGGGTGAGGTCGCTGATTTTGATCAGGGTGATTTCATCGGGGCGTCCTTTGCGGGTGTACACCTTGTAAAGGGCGTCTTCGGGTTTGTCCACCCTGACGTGAATCTTGACGAGTTTGTTGATGATGCGCACGAGCGCCTTGCGTTCGACGATCTTGAAGCCGTTTTTGGTCTCGAAGGCGATCAGGTCGGCGCTGCCGAACAACCAGCCTTTGACGCCGCGCACGGAGCGAAACTCGATCCAGAGGAGTTCGTCCTGCACATCCCCGGCGTTTCGCGCGATGCGCTTCTTGCTTTTGACGTCCACACGCAGGCGCTGACCATCCTTCGCGATTTCGTAATCGAAGTGGTCTTTGATGTTCCCCTCCCTTGACGCTTCGGTCACCGCCCAGCCACGCTTCTGCGCCAGCAGTGCAAAGCGACTCTCTGCGCCCTGCCCCAGTTCGAGCGAGTCTTTTTTGTCGTATTTGTTGCGCTGGTTTTGCGTGAACATTTCACAAAGGGAATGACTGCTGAAGGAGCTCCGGCGCGTTTTCGATGCGCTTTTGCGCCAGGCGGCAATAGGCTTTATCCACGTCCACGCCGATGCCCCTGCGGCCCAGCATGCCTGCCGCGATGAGCGTGGTGCCGCTCCCCATGAACGGGTCCAGCACGGTATCGCCGACGTAACTGAACATCTTGATACAGCGCCTCGGCAGTTCCAGCGGAAACGGCGCCGGGTGACCGATCTTCTTCTTGCTTTCGCCGTTGAACGTCCACAAGCCGTTGGTCCAGTTCATGAATTCGTCGCGGGTGATGTCCGACTTTTTGCTGCCGCTGGTCTTCTTCCAGGTGTTTTTGTAGAGGATGATGATCAACTCGACCGGCGCGATGACGAACGGCGCCGAGGCGCTCATCCACGAACCCCAGGCGGTGCGGCGCGAGATGTTGCCCTCGTTCCAGATGACCGTGGAGTGATATTTGTAGCCGATTTGCTTTGCCAGCGTGGTCAGGTCTGCGCCGACGCTTTGCTGCCCGCCTTTGTTTTTGTCGAGCGGAACGTTGAGGCACAGCCGCCCGTCGTCCCGCAGGAAGCGGAAGCATTGCGCCAGCCACTTTTCGGAGAAGGTCAGGTAGTCGGCGTAGGAGACGTCGTCTTTGTGGGAACCGTACTGAATGTCCACGTTGTAGGGAGGCGAGGTGACGACCAAATCCACCGACCCGGCTTCGATGGCGGTGGTGGTCAAGATGTCGTCGTTCAGAATGGTCAGGTTGTCTTTTTGGTAGAAAAGAACTTTCTTTTTTGGCATGGATGAGTCCTTGCAGAGGATTTTACCAGTTTCACGCACCGACCGAAATTCAGGCGTGCCATTTCTCCCCGTCAATTGGTGATGTTCATCATGCGAATAATCGGACAGGATGACTACAATTATTTTTAGAAATGCACGAACTGCCGGTCACCCAGTCTCTTTTGAACATTGCCCTCGCTCATGCCGGGAAGGCAAATGCCAAAAAAATACTTGGGCTGAACATTGTGATGGGCGAACTCTCCAGCATGGTGGACGACTCGATTCAGTTTTATTGGGAAATCATCGCCAAGGATACCATCGCCGAGAATGCCGTGCTGCGCTTCCGCCGTGTGCCGGCCGAACTGCAATGCCTGTCCTGCGCCGAAAAATATCACCCCATAGACGGCGACCTCATCTGCCCGAACTGCGGTCACATCGGCGCAAAGATCATTGCCGGCGAGGAATTTATGCTTGAATCGATCGATGTGGAGTAATGATGTCATTGCAAGAGTGGTGTTTCTCCGCCCGCAGCAATCTCCCAATTACTTTGAGATTGCTTCGTCGCTGACGCTCCTCGCAACGACATGAAGGAAGGCGCCTTATGCCCCAAACCATCCCCGTCGTCGAAAACATTCTCAACGCCAACGACCGCCTGGCGGAGGAGAACCGCGCCCGCCTCGAAGCCGCGGGAGTCTTCTCCATCAACATCATCGCCTCGCCCGGCGCAGGCAAGACATCTCTGATCGAACAGACTCTGCCCCGCCTCAAGGACAGGTTCCGCGTTGCAACCGTGGATGGCGACATCGCCACCTCCCTCGACTCCGACCGCGCCGCCGCCGCAGGCGCGCAAGCCTCCGTTCAAATCAACACCGGCGGCGACTGTCACCTCGACGCCGTTATGCTGCGCGGCGCGCTCGACCGCCTCGACCTCGAGCAATTCGACCTGCTCATCGTCGAGAACGTCGGCAACCTCATCTGCCCTGCCAACTTCAAACTCGGCACACACAAGACCGTTCTCGTTGCTTCCATCCCTGAAGGCGACGATAAGCCCTACAAATATCCCGGCGCCTACCGCGGCGTGGACGCGCTCGTCGTCAACAAAATAGACCTTTTGCCCTACGTCCCCTTCCGCATGGACTACTTCCAGCGCGGCGTGCAGGCGCTCAATCCCGGCGTCGTCACCTTCCCGCTCTCCTGCACCACCGGCGAAGGGCTCGACGCATGGATCAACTGGCTCATCGAAAACACGAAACGCTAATGCAAGGATTGCAAATCCACATCACAGGCATTGTTCAGGGGGTTGGCTTCCGTCCGTTTGTTTATAACCTCGCCGTGCGGCTGAACCTGAAAGGCTGGGTGCGCAACACCTCTGCCGGCGTGGATATCGAAGCGGACGGCGAACAGGAGGCGCTGGATGCTTTCCTCAAAGCATTACGAGACGAAGCCCCGCCGCTCTCCCGCATAGACGAACTGACCGCTTCCTTCCGCCCTGCAAACGGATTCACCTCCTTCGACATCGTCCACTCTGAGTCCATTCCCTCCGCCTTCCAGCCCATCTCGCCCGATGTCGCCGTCTGCGACGACTGCCTGCGCGAACTCTTCGACCCAAACGACAGGCGTTACTTCTATCCCTTCATCAACTGCACCAACTGCGGACCGCGCTTCACCATCATCAAAGACATCCCCTACGACCGCCCCAAAACGACCATGGCTTCCTTCCCCATGTGCCCCGAATGCGAGAAGGAATACACCGACCCGGCGAACCGCAGATTCCATGCCCAGCCTGTGGCGTGTCCCGTGTGCGGACCATCCGTTTGGTTGGAAAAAAGTAGTAACGACTTTAGTCGTTTCAGCGCGGCTGAAGTCGCCACTACGAATGAAAAAGAAGCAATTTTGGAAACCCGCCGGCTTTTGGCAGAAGGCAAAATCGTTGCCATCAAAGGCTTGGGCGGCTTCCACCTCGCCTGCGACGCCACAAACGCGCAAGCCGTGACCGAACTCCGCGCCCGCAAACTCCGCGTGGACAAGCCCTTTGCGCTGATGATGCCCGACCTGCAAACCGTCGAGAAGCATTGCTTTGTCAGCAGCGAGGAACGTCAACTGCTGACCTCTCCCGCCCGCCCCATCGTTTTGCTCAGGCGCAAGCCCGAATCGAACATCGCCCGCGAGGTCGCTCCAAGGCAGGATTGGCTGGGGGTTATGCTTCCCTACACGCCGCTGCATTATTTACTATTTACCAATTACCAATCTCTATTCTCTGCTCTTGTCATGACCAGCGGCAACCTCTCCGAGGAACCCATTGCCACCGATAACGACGAAGCCCGCAGGCGCCTGTCCAAACTGGCGGATGCCTTCCTGATGCATGACCGGGATATTCACGTGAGGTGCGATGATTCTGTCGTCAGAGTGTTCAGTGAACAGGCATCAGTGAACAGTAAACTGTCAACCGATCACGGGTCACTGATGGCTTATCCGCTGCGAAGGTCCCGCGGCTATTCCCCCTTTCCGGTCAAACTTCCCTTCGAGGCGCCCCAACTCCTTGCGGCTGGCTCTGAACTCAAAAACACGTTCTGCATCACGAACGGGAGGTATGCCTTTCTCAGTCATCACATCGGCGATATGGAAAATTTTGAGACGCTGAAATCGTTCGAGCAGGGGATCGAACATTTCGAGCGGTTGTTCCGTGTGAAGCCCGAAGCCATGGCGTATGACATGCACCCGAACTACCTCGCCACCCGTTACGCGCTCGAACGCGCCGAGCGGGAAGGTCTGCCGGCGGTGGCGGTGCAGCATCATCACGCGCACATTGCGGCGTGTATGGCGGAGCATGGGCTGAACGAAGCGGTCATCGGCGCGGCGTTCGACGGGACGGGGTTCGGCGAAGACGGGACGATTTGGGGCGGGGAGTTTCTGGTGGCGGAGTATGGCAAGTATCAGCGGGCGGCGCATTTGGAATCTTTCCCTTTGCCGGGCGGAGATGCGGCAATCAGACGCCCTGCCCGCACTGCCCTGGCTTTGCTTTGGAGTTTGGGCATGGAGTGGGAGGAAGACCTCGCGCCTGTAAAGGAGTTTTGCGCCGAGGATTTGGTCACACTGCGCGTACAGTTGGAGAAGAAAATCAACACGCCGCTGACCTCCTCGATGGGGCGGTTGTTCGATGCGGCGGCGGCGCTGGCGGGGGTGCGGCAGAAGGTCAACTATGAGGGGCAGGCGGCAATCGAGTTCGAGGCGCTGGCAGAGGAGGCGGAGGCGGAAGCGTATGCCTTTGGCGTGGAATCAGGCTCGGTCGGAGTCCGAAGCGCGCTCGAGGCGTTGGTCAGAGACGTGAGGGCGGGAGTCGCCGTCTCGAAGATTTCGGCGCGCTTCCACAACGGTCTGGCGCAGGCGGTGAGGGAGATGGTCAAACGAATCAGCCTCGAAACGGGGATTCGGTCGGTGGCGTTCTCCGGCGGGGTGTGGCAGAATCTCACGCTATTGGGACGAACTTTGGCGCTTTTGCAGGGGGATGGTTTCAAGGTATACATACATCGAGAGGTTCCGACGAACGACGGGGGGCTTTCGCTTGGGCAGGCTGCGGTTGCGGCAGTCAGATTGCGAGGTTGAGATGTGTCTGGGTGTGCCTGGAAGGATCGTTGAGATTTACGAGAAGGACGGTTTGAAGATGGCAAAGGTGGATTTTGGGGGAATTTTCCGCGAAGCCTGTCTCGATTATGTGCCGGAGGCGCAGGCGGGGGAGTATTGCGTCATTCATGTGGGGTTTGCCATCAGCCTGTTGAGCGAGGCGGAGGCGATGGAAACGCTCGACTTGCTTCGGCAGATTTCGAACATCGAGGAAGAATTGGGTTCGGCATGAAGTACGTGAGTGAGTACCGCGACGCGGCGCTGGTGAAGGGCGCGATCGAGGAGATCCGCCGCACGGTGACGCGGCCGTGGACGTTGATGGAGATTTGCGGCGGGCAGACGCATGCCATCGTTCGGCATGGGATCGATCAATTGCTTCCGCCGGAGATCGAGTTGGTGCATGGACCGGGCTGTCCGGTTTGCGTGACGCCGCTGGAGTTGATTGACAAGGCTCTCGCCATCGCTTCGCGCCCGGACGTGATCTTTTGCTCCTACGGCGACATGCTGCGGGTGCCCGGCTCGGGGCGTGACCTGTTTTCGGTGCGGGCGCAGGGCGGCGATGTGCGCGTGGTCTATTCGCCGCTGGATGCGGTGGCGCTGGCGCAGCAAAACCCCGAAAGGCAGGTGGTTTTCTTTGCGATTGGTTTCGAGACGACCGCTCCGCCGAATGTGATGAGCGTTTTGCAGGCGCACCGGCTGGGGTTGAAGAATTTTTCGGTTTTGGTTTCGCATGTGCGCGTGCCGCCGGCGATTCACGCCATTTTGAGTTCGCCGCACAACCGTGTGCAGGGATTTTTGCTGGCGGGTCATGTTTGCGCGGTGATGGGGTATTGGGAGTATCCGCCGCTGGCGGAGAGGTTCAAGATTCCGATGGCGGTGACCGGCTTCGAACCGCTCGACATTGTGCAGGGGATTCTGTCCACCGTGCAGCTGCTCGAAGCGGGCAGGGTGGAGGTTGTCAATGCCTATCAGCGGGCGGTTACGTTCGAGGGGTTGAGGGCGGCGCAGGAGGCAATCAACAGGGTTTTCATGGAGTGTGACCGCAAGTGGCGCGGCATTGGGCTGATTCCGATGAGCGGCTGGTGTTTGCGCCCGGAGTTCGACGAGTTCAACGCCGAGAAGCGCTTCGATGTGGAGGCGGTGCGGGCGGAGGAGTCGCCGCTGTGCATTGCGGGGCAGATTTTGCAAGGGTTGAAGAAGCCGAACGATTGCCCGGCTTTTGGCAGGGAGTGTACGCCGGAGCGTCCGCTTGGTGCGACGATGGTGTCTTCTGAGGGGGCGTGCGCGGCGTATTATAAGTATGGTAGGTAAATAGTAATTGGTAAATGGTAATTACCAATCACCAATTACCAATCACCAATTACCTTCGAGGCTTTATGACAGACGAGACGATTAACATTGAAGGCTCATACTGCGCTCCTCCTCTGCCTCATGGCGAGCAGGTTGTGATGGGGCATGGCGCGGGCGGGCGGATGAGTCATCAGTTGATTCAGAGGGCGTTCCTGCCGGCGTTCCAGAATCCAGCCTTGAGCGCCGGGAACGATGCGGCGTTGGTGATGCCCGATGCGCGCCAGCGGTTGTCCATCAGCACCGACGCGCATGTTGTTTCGCCGCTGTTCTTCCCCGGCGGCGACATCGGGCGGCTGGCGGTGTGCGGCACGGTCAACGATGTGGCGATGCTCGGCGCGAAGCCGCTGTATCTCACGGCGGGCTTCATTCTCGAGGAAGGTTTGCCGCTGGACACGCTGCGGCGTGTGATCGAGTCCATGCGGGCGGCGGCGGAGGAAGCAGGTGTGCAGATTGTGGCGGGCGATACGAAAGTGGTGCAGCGAGGCAAGGCGGACGGGCTGTACATCACCACGGCGGGAGTTGGCGTGGTGCGCGAGGGGGTGGAGGTCGGCGGGGCAAATGCCAGGGTGGGCGATGCAGTCATCCTGTCTGGCACGATCGGCGATCACGGCATTGCGGTGCTGGGCGCGCGCGGTGAACTCGGCTTTCAGTCCAGTATCCAGAGCGATGTCGCTCCGCTCAATCATCTGATCGAGGCGATGCTGGAGGCGGGTCCGCACATCCACGTGCTGCGCGACCCGACGCGCGGCGGACTGGCGACCACGCTCAACGAGATTGCGACTCAGTCGAACGTGGGCATTCTGCTGGATGAACGGGCGCTTCCGGTCCACCCGGAGGTTTCCGCCGCCTGCGAGATGCTGGGATTCGACCCCCTCTACATTGCCAACGAAGGGAAACTTGTGGCGTTCGTCCCGCGCGAAGAGGCAGAAAAGGTTTTGGAAGCGATGCGAAGGACGCGCTATGGGGAGGGAGCGGTGGTCATCGGCGAGGTGACGGCGGAAGCGCAGGGGCGTGTTCTGCTCAAGACGGTCATTGGGAGTACGCGCGTGGTGGATATGCTGGCAGGGGAGATGCTGCCGAGGATTTGCTGAGAATTTGGGAAAATGAAACGGCTCGAGGCGTGGATGCGCTCGAGCCGTTTTCTTATCTGCGGCGGCTATTCGCTGAGGACGAGAACCGCTTTGGAAGAACAGGTCACGCGGACTGTGTCGCCGGTCGCTGGCAGTTGCAGGGAGGGGCGGTTGAAGGTATCCATGTTGAAAACCGTCTCACCGCCGACGCGCAGTTGAATGCGGACGACCGAGCCGAGGAAGGTGATGTTTTCGACTTTGCCGTCGAAGACGTTTTCTTTTTGACCTTCTGCAATGAAGCCGATGCGCTCCGGGCGGATGGCGATCATCACCTTGTCGCCTTTTTGTTTTCCGTTCAGGTCGCTTGTCGAGACGAGGCGGATACCGCGCATATCCAGGATGCCTGCCTTGGGGTCCACCACTTCCACTTCAGTGGTGTTGAGCGAGCCGACAAAGTTGGCAACGAAACGGGTGTTTGGGAAGTTGTAGATTTCGAAGGGCGTGCCGATTTGATCCACCTCGCCTTCACGCATCACAACGATGCGGTCGGAGATGGAGAGGGCTTCCTCCTGGTCGTGGGTGACGTAAATGGCGGTGATGCCCAATTCGCGCTGGATGGCGCGGATTTCGCTGCGGAGAGAGACGCGGATTTTGGCGTCCAACGCAGAAAGCGGCTCGTCGAGCAGCAGCACTTGGGGGCGAATCGCCAGGGCGCGGGCAAGAGCGACGCGCTGCTGCTGTCCGCCGGAGAGTTGATGGGGGTAACTGTTGCCTTTTGCTTCGAGGTGAATCAAAGCCAACATTTCAGCCACGCGTTTTTTGATGGCTTCTTCCGGCTCCTTGCGGATGCGCAGACCAAAGCCGATGTTCTGCGCAACGGTCATGTTTGGGAAAAGCGCGTAGGATTGAAAGACCATGCCGACGTTGCGCTGACTGGGCGCCTTGTCGGTGATGTCCACACCGTCAATGGCGATTTTGCCGCTGGTGGGGGTTTCGAAGCCGGCGATCATGCGCAGGGTGGTGGTTTTGCCGCAGCCGGAAGGACCGAGAAAGGAGACGAATTCGCCTCTTTCGACCTCGAGGTTGAAATCCCGTACTGCCGAGAAGTTTCCAAAATGTTTTGAAATGTTGGAAAGGGTCAGGTGTGCCATGAAACTACCTCAATTGGTTCAATGTGCGCCGGCGGTTTGCCCCTGCCCGCCGGTGATCAGTTGGATGATGCCCATCGAAGCCCATGTCAGGAGGAACGTGGTGAAAGTCAGCGCGGCGGGTTCATACGCTCTGTGTTGTCCGAGGAGGAAGAGGTATGGACCGAAGGCCGGAACGCCCAAAAACGAAGCCAGAACCACCTCGCCGACCACGATGGCAAAGGTCAGGAGGGAACCGCTCAACAATGCCGTGCGGATGTTGGGAAGGATGACGCGCGCGATGACCACAAACCAGTTGGCGCCCAGGCTTTGCGCCGCTTCTGTCAGCGTGCGCACATCCACGGTGCGCATGCCGGTATCCACCGAACGGTACATGTACGGCAATCCCAGAACCATATATCCGCCAATGATCAGGATGTTGGTGCCGAATTTGAAATTCGTCAGCGGTTGACCGATGTAGATATTGGTGAAAGGGATGTGGAAGGGGGTGCTGTACACGCGGATCAAGCCAAAGACCAGGATGATTGCCGGGATGACAAAGGGCAGGAGGGTGATGAACTCCACGACCCGCCGCGCTTGGGGAAGGCGCAGCCGTATCCAATAGGCGGTTGGAACGATCAGGATGATGCTTGCAATGATGGTCATGGCGGCGAGAAAGACGGAATAGCCAAAGGTCTGCCAGAATTTTTCGTCGGCAAACGCCCTTTGGTACGCTTTCAAACTGATGACATCACGCTCCATGCCCAGCGAAAATTCCAGTGTCGCAAAGAGCGGCAGAACAAAATATAACACCCCCAAAAGGAACCACAACCAGCTCCAGAAGGGAAATTTTCTCAAGCGGGCGGAAACATTCATCGCAGCCACCTTTCTGTTTTTCCTTGAAGCCAGGAATAGCCTGCCAGGGAAATTGCCATGATGACGACCATGCCCATTGCCATGGCGTTGCCAAGATTGGGATTGTGAAGGACATCGCCTCGCACCTGCGCTCCAATCTGGATCGTGATGATGGGCAGTCGTCCCCCCGTCAGCGCGTAGGCGGTGGCATAGGCGCCAAAGGCGTTACCGAACAACAGGATCATCGCGCCAAGAATGGAGGGCAGCAGGATCGGCAAGGCAATGCGAAGCCAGTATTGGGTCGAATTTGCCCCCAGGTTTTCGGCGGCTTCACGCCATTCGCGTTTCAGCCCATCGAGGGCGGGCGCCATTACCAGCACCATCAATGGAAATTGAAAGTACATGTAGGTCAGGCTTAATCCCAGAAAACTGTAAAGATTGAACCCCGCGTCATAGATATTCAAGCCAAAAACGTCTTTCAGAATCGCTGTCACCAGACCGGTGCGTCCGAGTGTTGCGACGAAGGCAAACGCCAGGGGAACGCCGGCAAAGTTGGAAGCAACCCCCGAAAAAGTAATCAACGCCGACCGCAGGTACCTCGGCAAACCGCCCACTGTGACGGAGTAGGCAAGCAGAAAGCCAAAGATGCCGCCGCCCAGCGCCGTCACCGCGCTGATACGAATGCTTAGCAGGTAGGAACTGATGATGTATTGCTGGGTGAACAGTTGCGTCACATTTTCGAAGGTGAAGTGACCTGCTTCGTTCGTAAAACTGCCTATGAACAGCCGCAGCGACGGCAGGAAGATGAACATGATGGCAAACAGGAAGAACGGAATTACGCCAATCCAATTTTTCAGGCTGGACCGCGGCGCTGGCATTTTCGGAGGAGTTTGAGCGGTGGTCTGGGACATGTTTACCTGCGCGAGCCTTTCGTTCTGCAAGTGAGACCCTGCCGGCAGGCAGGGTCTCACTTTTATACAGCATGTTTAATTATTCAGCCTTCTTGATGTCCACGCCAACGACTGAATCCCACTGGGTGGTGATCAATTCTTTGGCTTTGATCAGTTGCTCTGCCGTCGGGAAGACTGCCTTGGAAACGTCGGGCAGTTTCGCCAGAAGTTCAGCCGGGATGACGCCGCGGGCGCGCATATCGGCTTCACGGGCGGGATGGCAGTAGCCTTCCATCCACAACAGCTGACCTTCATCCGAATAGAGGAACTCCATCCACAACTTGGCGGCATTGGGGTGCGGCGCGTAGGCGCTGATTGCCTGAACGTACACGCCGGCAAATTGACCGGTTTCCGGAATGACCACAACCGCATTGGGGTTGCCTTCGAAGGAGTCGATGGCGGCGAGGGCGTTATAGTCCCACGTCAGGCGGACCGGGATTTCGCCTTTGGCGACCAAGCCGTTGTTGGCAATCAACGGGATGAGATTGCCCGCTTTGTTCAGATCGGCGAAGAATTGCAGCCCGGGCATGGGGTCATCGAGCGAGCCGCCGTAGGCAAGAGCCGCGGCTTGAACAGCCTGAATTGCCTGGTTGGAGGTGCGGGGATCGCCAGATTGCGCCACCTGTCCCTTGTATTTCGGGTCGAGGAGGTCTTTCCAGTCTTTCGGCACATCCGGCTGGACATCGGTGTTGACGAGGAAAGCCATGACGCCGTAATAGTCGCCATACCAGTAGCCGTCCGGGCTTTTCATTCCGTCGGGAATGGTGTCCCAGGTGGATACTTTGTAGGGCATGAACAGGTCTTTATTCGGTTCGCCGAATGAGAAACCGATGTCAACCACATCGGGAGCCTGAGGTCCCTTGTTATCTTTATTGGCTTTGATGGCTTCGATTTCATCGCCCGAACCGGCATCGGGGTTCAACTCATTGACGGTAATGCCGGGGTATTTGGCTTTGAAGGCTTCGATGACTCCCCCGTAATTGCACCAGTCGTGCGGGAGGGCAATGGTGGTCAGCATGCCTTCCGCTTTGGCGGCTTCATACAAGGCAGCCATTGGGTCGGCCGGCGCGGCTGGCTGCTGAGGCGCTTCTTGCGGCGCTGCCGTCGGCGTTGCGCCGCCTCCGCAGGCAGACAACACGGTTGCCGCAACGACAAACAAAGCGAGCAATTGAAAAACAAACTTGTTGGTACGCATGTCTCTCTATCTCCTTTTTATATTGTCATGGATTGATTCGAGCAATTCAGCGTGTACAGGCAGTTTGTATCGGTTTGTTGCACCTCCAATCTTGTGAGAAACATTGTAGCATTATCAACAGGGACGGTCAAACTTTGTTTGAACTCATTCGTTCCCTGCTGTTCACAACGCGAAACCGCCTGTCCTTACGTCAGCCACCAGAAGATGCCCGCGGAAAGCGCTCCCGCGGCGGGAATGGTAATCAGCCAGGCGGTGAGAATATCTGCCGCAACGCCCCAGCGCACTTTGCCGAACCGTTCCGATGCGCCCACGCCGATGATGGAGGAACTCACCACTTGCGAGGTGCTCACGGGCAAACCGGCGGCAGAAGCCGAGAGAATGACAACGCCGGCGGTCAACTGAGTGGCGAAACTGTGCACAGGGCGGATTTTGTAGAACTTTCCGCCCAGTGTGCGGATCAGCCGCCAGCCGCCCAGCAGCGTCCCCAGCGCCATGACAGAGGCGCTCACCAGGATCACCCACAACGGCACGGTGAAATCCTTCAAACTGCCGCCGATGATCAGGCTCAGGGTGATGATGCCGATGGTTTTCTGGGCGTCGTTCGTCCCGTGACTGAACGCCAGCGCAATCGCCGTAATCAATTGACTGCGCTTGAAGAATTCATTGATGCGCGGGCTGGCATTGTGAGCGAGAAGATAGATGATCCGAAACACCAGAAAACCTGCCAGAAAACCGATCAGCGGCGAGAGGAACAACGCCAGCAGCACTTTGTAAAGCCCGGCGGGCTTGACGGCTGTCACGCCGGACGAGATGAGCGCCGCGCCAATCAAACCGCCGATCAAAGCATGAGACGAACTGCTGGGAATGCCAAAGAACCAGGTGATTAAATTCCACAGAATGGCGCCCGCCAGCCCGGCGCTCAACGCCTGAAGCGTGAGCACATCCGCAGCGACAATGTCGCCGCCGACGGTCTTCGCCACGGTCACGCCAAACAGGAAGGGACCCGCAAATTCAGCCAGGGCGGTGATTGTCAGCGCGGTTTGCGGACGGAAGGCGCGCGAGGAAATCATGGTCGCCACGATGTTGCTGGCGTCGCGCATGCCGTTGGTGAACTCGAACACCAGCGCCAGTATGATAACAAAGTGGAGGGCAGAAAGTGTTATCAACGGGTTAAGCTTTCTTGACGACAATATCGGCAATGATGTTGGCGGCTTCGTCGCCGCGGTCGGCGGCATTGGAGAGATGGCGGTACACCTCGCGCATCTTGAGCATCTCGACGACATGATGAAGGTCTTCAGGACCGCTGAACAGATCCGCCACCGCCTCCCGATAAACCGCCTCCACACGGTTCTCGAGCGCTTTGGCGCGCTGGGCATGGTCAATGGCGACGTTGGGATGCCTGGGCAGGCGGATCACGCCCTGCCAGATTTCGTAGGCGGCATCCCGCAGGAGCGAAGCGATGCGCTGCATGTAAACGGTGGGCTTGACCTTGAGAATCACCATTTCCATGACCGTCGTATCGGCGTAATCTATCACGTCGTCAATCGAGCGGGAAAGTGCGAAGATGTCTTCGCGGTCGAAGGGGGTGATGAAGGTGTGATTCAATTCGTCAATCAGAATGCGCCGCACTTCATCCGCCTCTTTTTCCTTGAAGGAAAGTTCCTCGGCAATGTCGGGGTTGGTCGTTTCGAGATACTTGACGAGCAGTTTCAACCCCTCGAAGGCAAGCGCCGCCTGCTGTTCGATCAGTTTTTGGAATTTATCTTCCTTGCGTTTGAAAATACGGAACATGGAAACTCTTTCTATTGGATGGGTTCCAGCGCGCCGCTTACCAGACCTGGAAATTGCGCGCGCAATTTTTCTTCGACCTCCGCTGAAATCAGCGCGGCGGTATTTTGCTTCATAATCTCCCGCACGCGGTTCATGGCGCGCGTGTGGATGTCCATTGCGCCCTTCTTTTCCCAGATGGTGCGCGCGTCGCGGTCGGCGATTTTGGTCAGGATCGCCTCGGTCTTCATGCGCTTGACCGTGTGCGGATGGACGATGAACGATCCGCCCGGACCGATTTCCTTGATCAGCGGCACCGCCAGTTCCTCCTCGCTGAAGTTCACGCCCCGCTTCAGGCGCTTCAACATCAGCGAAATTTCGTCGTCTATCACGGCTTTGGCGAAATCGAAGGTCTTGAGCGCGTCAATGAGACCGCCGATGTTGAACATGTCCATGCCTGCCAGCAGACCGGCAACGGCAGACATGCCGGTCTCATAGCCTGCCTGTGCGTCGTTGAGTTTGGAATTGGTCAAACCGATATACCCGCCGCAGGGAACGTTGTAGAAGTGCGCCATCTGTGCGTATGCCATGTGCAGCATGCCGCACTCGATGCCGCCCGAAGCGTACGCGCCGCTGCGCATATCGGCAACCGTGCCGAGCGTGGCGTAAATGAGCGGCGTGCCTTCGCGGCACATTTGCATCAGCGTTGCCGCGGCAAGGAATTCCGCGTTGCCCTGGGCAATCGTTCCCGCCATGGACATGGGCGAGGTCAGCCCGGCGTTTGGCACGATGGTCGGGTACACGGGCAGTCCCTCTCGGGCAAAGAACATCACGTTTTCGGTCGAAAGATGATCCATCGTCAGCGGGGAGACCACCGGGCAGTAGTGATGCGTGAGGAAGGGATGCTCCTTGTACGCCGCCTCTCCGCCCGCCACCGTGTACACCATCTCCATCACGCTGTGCGTGTCCTTCATGTTGGTGGTGGTGGCGCGGATCGGTTTGAGACAATATTTGAGGGCAGGAAACAGCCTCGAGATTGTGAATTGATCCGGCGGAGCGTCGTCTGCCAGCGTGGAGATGGAGAAGATGTCGTAGCCCGGCAGTTCGTTGACGAGATGCGCGATGCGGGCAATGTCGGACGAGGTGGCGCGTCGTTCCTGACCTGTCAGCGGGTCAATGATATCCGGCGCCGAGCTTGCCGTGACGATGACCGGGCTGTCCTTCGGAATCGTCTTGTCGAATTTTGGGTCGCGCGCGTAGAAGGTGAAGGAGGATGGATACATCCTCCGATATTTTTCGACGACCTCGCGCGGAAATTTGACCCGTTCCTCTTCGACGATACAGCCGTGATGTTTGAAGAGTTCGCGCGCCGGAGCAAAGCGCACCTTCAGCCCCACTTCCTCGAGAATCTCCAGCGAGGCTTCGTGAACGCGTTCCACCTGTTCCTGGGTGAGCAAGGTTGCAAATGACATGGGGGGGTCCTTCCGATAAATTTGTGCGGCATTGTGAGCGTCAGTTTCGCAATGCCGTTACTCGACCAGCGATTTTTTGACCTTTCGCTGCGGCGGTCTTTTGGGCAGAATTTTCTGGGTTAGTTTCTGCCCTTCCTTGATGAGCGGGTTGTTTACAATGGGACTGAGCGGCGGCAGGCGCAGGAATTTTCGAATGGCGTGGAACTCGTCGTCGCGGTAAACCATGCGCTCGATGCGCACGGTGCGCGCCAGCCCCAAAATTTCGGTCACCGGGAACATCTTCAGCCCGGAGCGGGTTACTTTGAGCGACGCCGCCGCAATGGCAAAGCGGACGGTCTGCTCCATATCCCAGCCCTGCAGGTAACCGTAAATGTAGCCGGAGGAAAACGTCGCCCCGGCGCCGGAAGAGTCCACCACCCGCACGCGGGGCGCATGCGCACGGACGATTTCCTCGCCCTGCACCACCATGCATCCCTGGCTCGCCATGGTGATGATGGCGGTCTGAATGCCGGCTTTGATGAGTTTGCGCGCCGTGCCGAGCATTGCCTGCCTTTTGCCGATCTGCGCCGCATCCGTCACCGCCTGGCAGACTGTTGCCAGAGCGGAGTACTTTTTCAGCAGGTCGGGATGGGTGTGCCCGTGTTCGAAATTCAGGAAGACAGGCACATTATATCGTTTCGCTTCTTCCATCGCGCGGACGATGTGCTCGCCGTCGTACCAGTCCACATAGAGCAGTTTGGCTTTTTTGATGGGGGAGAGGTCTGCCGTATCCAGCGTGCTGAGGATTTCTTCCGATCTCTGCCAGAAGTAGGTGCGGGCGCCCTTTTTGTCCGAAACGTTCACTTCGAGGGGTGTGCGGTATTTGTCGGTGACGCGCACTTTGCCCTGCACGCCGAGTTCCTTGAGTTTTGCTTTGACGAACCTGCCGAGCGTGTCGTCGCCGACGGCGGTGCCGATCATGGCGGAAGGCACGCCCCACTGGCTGAGGTTGCAGGCGATGATCGCCGCATCGTCATAGACGTACTCGCTCACCTGGTGGACGAGCGCGCCGGTGTTGACCTTTGGCAGACGGTCCAGTGACATGATGTAGACCGGGGTCAGCATGCCGAAACCAACGTAGTCGGGGGTCATGAGTCTGATGGTCGAATGGTTTAAGATCGCAGCCGCTCGCCTTTGGGGTCGTACAGCACGGGGGCGGTCACTTCCGCTTCGCGGCGACCCTCTATCAGGTCAATGGTGAAGCGGCTGCCTGCTCTGGCAAGTTCCACGGGCAGGTAGGCGTAGAGGATGTTCTTCTTCACGGTGAAGCCATATCCGCCGGAGCGGACGCGGGTGAGCGCTTTGCCTTCATGATACACCGCTTCGCCGCCGTAGATTTGGACGAATTCGTCCGTGTCGGTCAGCACGAGGGTGCAGAGTTTGCGCTTCACGCCCTCCGCCTTTTGTTTGATCAGCGCCTCGCGCCCGATGAAGTCGCCTTTTTCCAAATCCACACAGAACCCCAGCCCGGCTTCGTAGGGCGTTTCGGAGGGGGTGATGTCTGCGGTGAAGTATTTGTAGCCTTTTTCCAGCCTCAGCGGGTCGAGCACTTTGTAGCCGCCGAGTTCCATGCCGAATTCTTTGCCCGCCTCGACGAGCAGGTCCCAGACCATAACGGCGCGGTGGTTGGGGATGTAGAGTTCCCAGCCGAGTTCGCCCGCGTAACTGACGCGCTGCGCCAGCACACGCGCGCCGTTGATGTCAATTGGTTTTGTCGTCAGATAGGGATGCGCCTCGTTCGAGACATCGCTGCTGGTGACCTTTTGCAGAACGCCGCGCGCTTTCGGTCCCCACAATGCCAGGCAGGCGTATTCCTGCGTGATGTCCCGTATCGAGACATCGCCATCGGCGTACATTTGGATGCGCGCCAGGTCGTTGGCGATGAAGCCCGAACCGGTGATGACCCAAAAATGTTCGCCGCCCAGCCGCGTGACGGTGAGGTCCGACTCGATGCCGCCGCGCGTATTCAGGAACTGGGTGTAGATGGCGCTGCCCACCGCTCTATCCACATTGCTGTCGGTCAGTTTTTGCAGTAACGGCAGCGCGTCTTTGCCCTTCACCTCGATTTTGCCGAACGAAGTCAGGTCATACAGGCAGACCCGTTCGCGCGTGGCGGTGTGTTCCTGCCGCAGGCGTTCGAAGAACGGCGGTTTGACCCATCCGCCCCAGTTGCGCTGGTCTTCGCCCATGCGGCGCGAAGGCTTGCCCGGCTCGAAGTAATTGACGCGCTCCCAGCCGAACTTCTCGCCGAACACCGCGCCGTTCTCCAGCAGGCGGTAATGCAGCGGGCTGACGCGGTGCGGTCTTGCCCACTCGTGTTCGTCGTGCGGAAACTTCAGACGGTAGTAATACTTCACACACTCGCGCGTCCGTTCCGCGGCGTAGGTGAAATCGGAGTAATAATTGCCGAAGCGCGTGGCGCGATAGGCGTACACATCCATGGGCGCCTCGTCCTCGATGATCCACTCTGCCATCAGTTTGCCCATGCCGCCGGCGCCGCCGTAGCCGTTCAACGACATGCCCGCCATCATCCAAAAGCCGCGCGCGCCGGGCATCGGTCCCAGCAGGGGCTGGCAATCGGGCGTGTATGCGCCGGGGTGGCGCACGAGCGTAATGATTCCTGCACGGTCCAAAAACGGGATGCGGCGGATCGCGCCCTCCAACAGCATTTCGAACTGCTCGAAATCGCCGGGCAGGCTCCTGCCGCCATGCTCCCACGGCGCGCCGTCAATCCAGCGGGCAATCGGGTTCGGTTCGTACCCGCCGATGACCAGCCCGCCCTGCTCCTGCCGCATGTACACCAGATTATCCGGGTCGCGCAGGCAGGGGGTGTTCGGGTCGAACTCATGTCCTGGCACGGCACGCAAAGCGATGTGCTGATGATCCACCGGCGTGGTCGGCACATGCAGACCCGCCATCGCGGCGATGCGCGGCGCCCACATCCCCGCCGCATTGACGATGATCTCGCATCGAATCTCGCCCTTATCTGTCACAACCGCTTGCACCTCCCCCTTCGCCGACAGTTTGATCCCCGTCACGCGCGTGTTGGTGTACACCTCCACGCCCAGTTCCCTGGCAAACTTCACCATCGAAGTGGTGGTGATATACGGATCGAGCTGCCCGTCGCGCGGCAGGTAGATCGCGCCGTAGAGATTTTCCTTCGAAATTTGCGGCATAATCTTCAGCGCCTCTTGCGGACCGATGACCTCACACTCCAGCCCCAGCGCCTTTGCCCGGCTGACGCTGCGCTCCAACTCTTTGAGCTGCTCTCTGCTCGAAGCCACGCGCAAACTGCCCACATGGTTGAACAACCCCAACTCGCTGTACAACTCCACGCTGTACATGCGGAACTTGAGCATCGCCTGCGAAGTGGCGAACTGCGTCACCAGCCCCGCCGCATGCGACGATTCGCCGCTGGCGATTTCGCCCTTCTCGACGATGACCACATCCTTGCGCCCATACTTTGCCAGGTGATAGGCAACCTGCGCACCGTAAATCCCCCCGCCAATGATGACAATTTGAGCATGAGATTTCATGATT
>DAOUBY010000208.1:0-6864 GCA_034432325.1 Anaerolineales bacterium | reverse complement strand
TCCCCTCTCCCAGCGGGAGAGGGGTGCAGGGGTGAGGGAACCCTCCGCCGCCCTGAAGGGAAGTCCCTTTGGGGCGGCGGTTTTGGTTGGGGTAAAATTGACGAAGCGCTCGTTTACACAGTTGAATGAATGGCGTTTTTCATCAGGCATCCCTGCCCCTGGCGCGCCCCCCGCGAAGTGCGCCTCACCTACCGCGTGCGGGTGGAGAAGGTGGACGCGAATGGGTGAGGGGAAACGCAAAACAAATTTACCGCATATAATTGACCTCGTACAAGAGGAAAAGGGACTCATGACAATCACCCCTCACAGCATCATCCAGGGAGCCAGTTGGCCCGAGCCAGTCGAGGTCTCCCAGGTGGAAGACCTCGGCGATTACGTGCGCATTGTGGGCGTGATGACCAAATCGCGCGCCCATGTGGATCAGGTTTTGCCCAAAGCAGAAATTGGGCAAATTGCCAGCGGGGAAATCAAGCCGCTGTTTTCAGCCAGTCCGAGGAGTTTCTTCCTCGCCCTGGAGGCGCATCGCTATCGTTTCGCGTCGCTGTACGACCCGCTGCTGGCGATGAATACTTCCAAAGTGGACCCGTTGCCCCACCAGATCGAGGCGGTTTACGGATACGTTTTGCGATTGCCGCGCATTCGCTTTCTGATTGCGGATGATCCTGGCGCGGGCAAAACCATCATGGCGGGATTGATTATCAAGGAGTTGAAATTACGCAATCTCGTCAAGCGGATTCTGATTGTCGCCCCTGGGCATCTCAAAGACCAGTGGCGGCGGGAAATGAAAGACCGCTTTGAGGAGAATTTCATGGTCGTGGACCGCGGCTTTTTGGGCGCGTTTTATGGGCAGAACGTCTGGCAGCGCGAACAGCAACTGATTACTTCGATTGACTTTGCCAAACAGGAGGACATTCTGCGAAGCATTGCTTCGGTGCAGTTCGACTTGATTATCGTGGACGAAGCCCACAAGATGTCTGCCACGCGGTACGGCGAGAAACTGGATAAGACCATCCGCTATCGTTTGGGCGAGCGGCTCTCCGAAATCTCCACCCATCTCTTGTTTCTGACCGCCACGCCTCATCGCGGCGACTCCGAAAACTTCCGCCTGTTTTTGGATTTGCTCGAACCCGGCTTCTTTGCCACGACCGACATGGTGGCAGACTCAATCCGCCAGCAGGAAAACCCTCTTTTCATCCGCCGCGTCAAAGAGGATTTGAAGGACTTCCAAGGCAAGCCGTTGTTCCTGCCGCGCCATGTGGAAACGAAATCCTTCAATTTGGGTATCGAAAGCCATGCCGAGGCGGATTTATACAACGCGCTTTCGCATTATGTAAATGAGCAATACGGCAGAGCCTTGAGCAAGGACAAGCGCCGCAATGTGGCATTTGCCCTGGTCATCCTGCAACGCCGGCTTGCCTCCAGCACCTACGCCCTGCTCAAATCCCTGGAGCGCAGAAAGCAGAAACTGGAAGCCCTGCTCAACGACGCGCAACAACGCGGGCAGCCCAACCTGAATGGATACGATTTTTACGATGAAGTCGAAAATATGAGCGAGGAGGAGCGCTGGCGGCAGGAAGAAGCCTGGGAAACGCTGAGCCTCGCCGAGAACCGCGAAGAGTTGGAAGAGGAACTTCGCACGCTCAAGAAGTTAATCGAGCAGGCAAAAGCCATTGTCGAAACCGACCCGCCCAGCGAGGCGAAATTGCGCCATTTCAAAGCGGCGTTGGAGGAACTCAACAAGCAGAACCCAGGCTCAAAGATTCTGATTTTCACCGAATCGCGCGACACGCTGGATTATCTGGATAAAAATCTGCGCCGCTGGGGATACAGCGTCTGCACCATTCACGGCGGCATGGGGTTGGAGGAGCGCATTCGGGCGGAGGCGATTTTCAAGAACGAAGCGCAAATCATGGTCGCGACCGAGGCGGCGGGCGAAGGCATCAACCTGCAATTCTGCAACCTGATGATTAATTATGACATTCCATGGAATCCCAATCGCCTCGAACAGCGCATGGGACGCATTCATCGTTACGGACAGACGCGGGAGGTCTTTATCTTCAATCTTGTGGCGGCGGATACGCGGGAGGGGCGTGTGTTGAACGCCCTGTTCAACAAGCTCCAGGAAATTCAAGAAGCGCTGGGAAGCGACAAGGTCTTCGATGTCTTGGGCGACGTCATCGAAGGCAAGAACCTGTCGCAGTTGCTGGTGGAAGCCGCCGCGAACGCCCGCAACGTGGAGGAAATTCTGCAAGAAATCGAAATCAAGGTGGATGCCGAGTACCTCGCCCGCGTGCGGCAGGACCTGGGCGAAAGTTTAGCCACGCGCTACATTGACTACACCCGCATTCACGAGATGGCGGACCGGGCGCGCGAGCATCGGCTCATTCCTGAGTACACCGAAGCCTTCTTCAAGCGGGCGATGGAAGCCCTGGGTGGACGCTGGCAGGAGCGCAAGATACCCGACTATCCCAAAGGGACGTTCCTGAGCATCGAGAGCGTTCCTTCCGCGCTCAAGCAAATCGGCGACGAGGAAGCGTTCAAAAAGCAGTTTGGTCCCCTGACCAGGCGATACCCGCTGGTTACCTTCGATAAAGAGGCTGCCATGCGCGTGCCGCAGGCGGAACTGGTGACCTTTGGAAATCCGCTCTTCGAGGCGGTGATGCTTTGGGTGGAGCGCAATCTGGATATTGCCCTGAAAGAAGGCGCGGTCTTCACCGACCCCGATGGACGGCGCGATGGCGCGTTGTTCTTTTACCAGGGCGAAATCCGCGACGGCAAGAATGAGATTGCAGGCACGCGTTTGTTTGCCCTGTTTGCCGACCGCGAGCGCGGCACGCTCGAAGCGGTCAATCCCGCGATTTTGTGGGACCTGAGCGAAGGCGGTTCCTTGCCTGCAAACGCGCCAGAGATTCCGGTCGAGACGTTGCAGAGCCGCGCGCTGAGCGCTCTCCTGCCCGAGTTGGAAGCGTATCGCCAGGACCTGGCGCAGGAGCGTCAGCGGCAGGCCGCCATCAAGGAGAAATACGGCTTGAAGTCGCTCGAAGACCTGATCCTGAAACTGGACGGCGACTTGATTCAATTGCAAATCCGCAAAGAAAATGGCGAGAACGTGGACCTGGTTCTGCGCAATAAGCAGGAGCAGAAACAGCGCTACGAGCACGCCTACGAGGAATTGAAGACGCTGCTGGCGCGGGAACGCCAACTGACGCTCTCGACGCCGCGCTTTCTGGGCGTGGCGCGCGTCCTGCCTGCGCCTTCCGCCGCCGCAATGGTCTCGGACGCCGAGATCGAGAAAATCGGCATGGAGGCGGCGATGCAATACGAGCGCGCGCAAGGCTGGACGCCCGAAGACGTTTCGCAGCAAAACCTGGGTTTTGATGTGCGCTCGACCTCGCCCGAAGGGCAGAAACGCTATATCGAGGTCAAAGCCCGCGCCGGCTGGGGACCTGTGGCGCTGACGCAGAACGAATGGTTCAAGGCAAAGCGTTTCCAATCCGAATATTATCTGTATGTCGTCTTGAACGCGGCAAGTCAGCCCGTTTTGTATCGCATTCAGAATCCAGCCGAAGTGTTACAGCCCGAAGAGAAAATGGAAGTCCGCTATCTGGTGACGGAAGGCGAGATTCAGTCGAAGGGAGAACTTTTTAGATTTGAGACTGGTTCTGCCTAAACACGAGATTTTTATTCCCTATAGGTGCTCTTGTGACTGATATATAGACCGAGTATAAATAACTCACCTTACGCAGTACCGCAAGCGACATAAATGTCGCGGTACGGGAAAACTGCGTAACATCAGTAAATAAAAAGGCCAGCCATTTTGGTGTTGAGAGGAGTTATAAATGTTTAGCAAGATTGAAGTTTCGCATTATAAATGCCTGAAACGGGCGGATATTTTATTGACGCCATTTAATATTTTGATTGGTCCAAACGCTAGCGGGAAAAGCACATTCTTAGATTGCCTGACATTTATCAGAGATGCTCTCGAAACCGATGTTGAAAAAGCAGTTCGAAAACGTGCAAATTCATTGAGAGAACTGGTATGGAACAACCAAAACATTGAGAAAGGTTTTGAAATCGCTATTGAAGCGGTTTTACCTGACCATCTAAAATCTAATGGGTATAGTCATATTCGGTATGAGATTGGTGTCGGCCTCGATAGCGCAGGAGCAATTACGGTTTCAGGGGAAAGCCTTCGCTTAGTGGATAAAAGCGTAGCAAAGTCCTTTAGCCCGATACCCCCGACGTTGTTTCCTGTGGAGCCATCGGATACAGGGTTTGTTGTGCATCCTGCGCGTTCTAAAACTCCCCCAGGACATCGTTTAGTGGTGCGTAAAGTTTCAGATAGCGGCAATGATTATTTTCGTTCAGAAAAGACGGATTGGAATATTATGCTGCGCTTTTCTCCACAGAGATTAGCCTTAACAGGCATTCCTGAGGACCAGGATCGTTTTCCATTAACAATGTGGTTCAAGCAAGCTTTATTGCATAATGTGCAGGTACTTCAACTAAATAGTGTTCTGATGCGTCGTACTTGTCCATCGGACGCTCCTCGCGTCTTCCAGCCCGATGGGTCTAACCTGCCAATTATGGTGAGAGAATTACAAACCAATCATAAGCGTTTTGAGTGGTGGGTGCGGCATTTACAAACCATTTTAGAAGATTTGGAAAATGTCTCTGTTGCTGAACGTCCAGAAGACCGTTCTGTTTATTTAGTTGTTACATATCGCAATGGAATTTCTGTACCAGCATGGCTGCTCTCAGATGGGACATTGCGCTTGCTTGCATTGACCTTGATTGCTTATCTTCCAAACAACGACCAGGTTTTCATTATCGAAGAACCAGAAAACGGTATTCACCCGAAAGCAGTTGAAGCGGTTTTCAAAGCGCTAAACTCTGTATATGATGGGCAAATTTTTATGGCAACACATTCCCCTTTGGTTTTGGCGTTAGCTGAGCCAAAAGACTTGTTAGTGTTTGCCAAGACCCCGAGTGGAGCCACTTCGGTTGTGAGTGGACCTCAACATCCTGTTTTGCGAGAATGGAAACATGAAACTCCATTGGAAACCTTATTTGCTGCGGGGGTATTAGGATGAGTTTTGATTATGACCTGGTTGTTTTGGTAGCAGATGCTGATGCAGAATGGACATTTCGTACTTTATTGGATGAACGAACAGAATCGCTTGGAATGAGACGAATCACCAGCAAGGTGATTCGTGACCCTGGGCGAGACCCTGGTGTATATCTTCGCGCTCAGGATTTATTGCGCCCATATACCAATCAGGCTGCTCATGCTATTGTAGTTTTAGACCGTGAAGGTTCTGGTCGGGAAGGGAGGATGTCTGCGGTCGAAATAGAGAAAGAATTGGAAGAACGTTTACAACGGAATGGGTGGCTAAATCCCGAAGGTCAATCACGGGCAATAGCAATTGTACTCGACCCAGAATTGGAAGTTTGGGTATGGTCACAATCACCGCATCTACCTGCTGCCTTGGGATTGGATAGTGATCATAGCCTGGAACAGTCCATACAAGGTTTTCAACGATTGCCGAATGGTAAACCCGAACGACCAAAAGAAGCCATGTTAGCCGCACTGCGCGTCGCGAGAAAGCCCCATTCGCCAGACATATTTAAGGAGTTAGCGCAAAAGGTGAGTTTACAAGTGAGGGAACGCTCCTTCGACAAATTACGCTCCGCTTTACAGACCTGGTTCCCTCAGTAAAAGGACATAGTATGGTTACATCCTTCCGCCGCTTTATCGAAGATTCCTTCCCCGTCAAGGAAGTGGGCGAAGCCTCTGCCAAAGAGAAGAACATCCGCCACGGACATATCAGCACGCTGCACATCTGGTGGGCGCGCCGTCCGCTTGCCGCCAGCCGCGCCACCGCCTACGCCGCGCTGACCCCCGCGCCCAAAGACGCCGAGGAGTGGCAGAAGAAGCGCGATTTCATCATCCAGTTGTGCCAGTGGGAGAACTCGAACAATCAAGCCTTGCTGGAGCGTGCCCGCCGCGAGATTTTGCAAGCCAACGGCGGCGTGCCGCCCAAAGTGCTCGACCCGTTTTCGGGCGGCGGTTCGTACCCGCTGGAGGCGCTGCGCCTGGGCTGCGAAGCCTACGCCAACGATTACAATCCGGTGGCGGTACTGATCGAAAAAGCCACGCTCGAATATCCGCAGAAGTTCGGGCGCCCGTTCGAGGGCACGCCGGAATGGGCAAAACCCTCACCCGTCCTTCGGACACCCTCTCCCACTGGGAGAGGGAAGGGTGAGGGGAACCAACCCGCTCTTTTCGACCCGACGCCTGATTCTGAACCCCAAGACTTCAATCCCTTGCTCAACGCCGTGCGCTACTGGGGGGAGTGGGTGCTGGAAGAAGCCCGCAAGGAACTGGCAGCGTTCTACCCGCCCGACCCCGATGGCAGCATTCCCGTTGGTTACATTTGGGCGCGGACGATTCCCTGCCAGAACCCGGCCTGCGGCGTGGAAATCCCGCTCATGCGCCAGTTTTGGCTGGCAAAGAAGGACAAAAAGCAAATTGCCTTGCGCCCCATCGCGCGCGGCGCGGGCAAAGCGATTGAATTCGAACTGGTGACGAAAGGCAAACAGAGCGCAGCGCCTTACGCCCCCTGGCCAGAAAATTTCGACCCCGAAAAAGGCACGGTCAAAGGCGCCATCGTGACCTGCCCGGCCTGCGGCGCGACCATCGAAGCCAACAGCACCCGCCGCCTCTTCCGCGAGGGCAAAGCCGGGCAGCGCATGGTGGCGGTGGTTTATACCCCCTCCCCGTCTGGGAGAGGGGCTGGGGGTGAGGGAGAAAAAGGCAAAGCCTACCGCCTGCCGGCCGCCGCCGATCTGCAGGCTTACCGC
>DAOUBY010000207.1:0-1615 GCA_034432325.1 Anaerolineales bacterium | reverse complement strand
CCCGTAGCGCGACATTTATGTCGCCTGAAAATACGAGATACCCTTCGGCAGGCTCAGGGCGAGAATCTCGTGCTACTGCGTAAGGTGAGTTACTAGACCTCTTGCGAAAGCGTGCCAGAGAGCGCACAATGCGCTCTGGCGCAGGAGGCGTTCTCTAGCGCCGGCTGACTTATGCAAGAGATCAACTGCAGGGCATAAAAGTGGCGCGAGATTCATCTCGCGGTACGAATGTGCACAACTTCCGGCGTACAACCCGCTAGAGCGTGATAACCTTTTCTGCCCGAAGTTGCGCTTCGAGAATATCGCCCATGCCGCCGACGATGCCCGCCTGCACCTTGTCCGTCAGGTTGAAATAGTTCAGGCAGGTGGAACAGATCAGCAGCCGTACATTCTTTGTCTCCAGTTCGCGCAGTTTTTCGATGACGGGCGATCCTTCGCAGACCAGTTTGACGCCCTCGGTGTAGAAACAGATTGCCGCCGGCAGTTGATTGTTTTGCAGGAGCAGTTCGATGTATTTCCCGAACAGCGTCAATTGCAAGGCTTCATCTGCCTTTCCCATTCCGTTACTGGCGACCAGAATGACGGTGTTGTTCACGATTCCTCCTTTGGGTTATTGTATTCTTCGAGCAGTTGGCGCGCCTCCGCCGACTGCTCTTTGGGGATGAAAATTTGCACGTTCCCCAAAATGTCGAGCGTGGTGGGGTAGATGTGCTGTCCCACCGACTCTTGAAAGAGTTCCACGTCTTCGATGCCGTTGCCGAGCAGGTATGCCTTGATGACTTCCGCTTCTGCGCGTCCCTGCACTTCGGTGAGCAATTCCCATTTCAGTTCGTCCATGTCACCTCCAGGTCAAAATGAACAGCACAGTCCACAGCGTGCTGACGATCAACTGACGGATGCCGATGCGCGTCGGCTTCCAGCCGGCGGCGGGGTGGGTGATTCCCCAAATCGTTTCGAGCCATTGAAGCAGGTACGGGAGGAAGAGAAGGCGGGGGAGTACATTGATCAAGCCCAGGATTAAGACCGAAGCGAGGTTGAAGGAGGTGTACAACGCGGCGCGCCATCCCATCTTCCACATCCCGCTTCTTTCTGGACCCTTCGGCTGATCGCTCAGGGCGGCGCCCTTCGACGGATCGCTCAGGGCGGCGCCTTTTGCCTGCTCCCGCTGCTCGAGCCTGAGATACGCATAGACGATGCTCCCCGCGCTTTGGAACCAGACCAGCCCCCACAGCCACCAGCCCGCCGGGTCATAGCGGTCCACGCCCACCCAGTACGCGGCAGGCGCCGCCAGCGCCAGGACGCCCGTGGCAATGATCTCCACGTTGATCTGCCGGCGTTCCTCGCGTTTGCTCACCAGCCATAAATGCCATGCAAAGACGGGGATGCCCGGCGCGGCAAGGTACAGCAGGTCGCTGAAGCCGTTCAGGATGAGGGCGGTCAATGCAATCAGCGCGATGGCGGCGTAGGCAAGGAACCAGAAGCGGGCGGCGGGCAGGTCGTCCCGTGAGCGGCGCCGGGAATAGATTTTGATGAGCGTGGCGGCGGGCTGACGGAGCATGAATGCCGCCATGGCGGCGATGACCAGGCTGAGCGAGGCGGGCGTGAACGCGCGGCT
>DAOUBY010000206.1:0-4693 GCA_034432325.1 Anaerolineales bacterium | reverse complement strand
TGCCATGCCGTTGCGGATGAACACGCGCAGGTCCGGGTCGGCGAGTTTCATTTCTTCGCGGGCGCGTGCCTCGAGGGCGCGCAGGAGGGCTGTGCCGATGCCGCGTCCCAAAAATTCGGGGTGGACGTAGCCGTCGCCGGAAAGAGAGGCATGGGCATGACGATTCTCGAATTCCTCGTAACCCACAATCCGCCCGTCGGAGGTTTGCACAACGAACGCGTCCGTTTCGAGGACGAAGCCGGGGGTCTTCCATCCGCGCGCCAGTTCCTGCGCTGTGACCGCCATGGTCGGGTCGCCGTCGTGAGTGCAAACGTCGAGGATGAGTTTTGCCACAGCGTCCACGTCTGCCCATTGGGCGGGGCGCAGGCTGAGGCTTGAGTCGAGAAGCGCCGTTTCAGTTTGCAGTTTTGTATCCATTTTGTTCCATCCATTCTTCGCGCAGGATTCCCATCATGAGGATGTCCCAGCGTCTGCCTTCTTTATTCAACGCGCCGCGCATTCGTCCCTCCGGGCGGAAGCCCGCCTTTTCGTAGGAGCGGATGGCGCGCGGGTTGTATTCGAACACGGTCAGTGTGACGCGGTGCAGGTTGACTTCGGTGAAGGCGTACCGCAGAATGACCCGCATCACGTCGGTGCCGTAGCCTTTGCCCCAGAATTCACGCTCGCCGATGCCCAGTCCCACGAACGCGTCGCGGGCAGACCAGTTGTACACAAACAGGTCAATGTCGCCGAGTAAAAGGTCATCGTCCAGTTTGCGAATGCTGAACCAGTACTGGCGGACGGACATTTCATCCAATTCCTTTTCGAGCCAGGTCTGTGCGGCTTTCGCGGAAGGCAGCGAAGAAACGCCGCTGTCCAGCAAACGCCTGAACTCCGAGTCGCGGCTCCAGCGGGCGAATGCCTTGCCCGCCTCTTCGGCGTTCATCGCGCTCAGGCGCACAAGTTCGCCTTTGTAAATATCGTTCATATCGTTTCTTCTCCATTCGCACTTCATAAAAATGCCGCGTCGTGTGGAAACTCTCCACCATCGGCGGTAGAGACCGCCAACTGCGCGTTTTCATGATTTACCGGGTTTGCATCGCCAGCCATTCTTCGCGCAGGATTCCCATCCACAGGGAGTCGTGACGTTTGCCGGCGCGCTGTATGTCGCCGCGGGTGCGTCCTTCCAGCCGAAAGCCAGCCTTTTCATACGAACGCAGGGCGCGGGGGTTGTACGCCATCAAACCGAGCGAGACGCGGTACACATTCAACTCGTTGAAGGCATATCGCAGGCACAGCCGCATGGCGTCGGTGCCATAGCCTTTGCCCCAAAATTCGCGCGCGCCAATGCCAATCCCAACCCATGCTTCGCTGTGAGCCACATCCACCCACAGGCTGAAGAAACCAATCAATTTTTCATCAGCCAGCGTGCGGATGGAAAAAACGTAGCGGTTGGGACTGCCTCCCTCCTCGCCGCGTTTCTCGAACCAGTCCTTCAGCCACTTCTCGGAGACCACCATCGCCGGCTCGCTATCGAGGAACCTGCGATATTCCGAATCTCTCTGCCAATGGACTTCGATTTTCGCGCGGGCGTCCGGGTCTTCAGCCGTCAGGCGGACCAATTCTCCGCGAAATAAATTTCTCATCGCTTCCTCCTACGCCTGAGGCTGATTCGCCCATTCGTCCTTCAGCAAGCCGAAGACGAGCAGGTCCCAACGACGCCCGTCCCGGTCCAGCGCCTGTCGCCTGCGCACTTCTTCAGTGAAGCCGAACTTCTTCAGCAGGGCAATCGCCGCTTCGTTGTATTCCTGCACGCGCGCCGTGACGCGGTACAGGTTCAACTCGGCAAAAGCAAAGCGCAGCAGCATTTGCAATGCCTGAGCGCCATATCCCTTGCGGCGGTCATCCGCCGAGCCGATGCCGAGTTCGATCCAGCCGTTGCCGTTCGACCACTCGATACGGCTGATGAGCGCTTTACCGAGCAGGCGGTCATCTTCGCGGGCGCGGATGGCAAAGTAAAACAGGTTCCGCGATTCCTCAATTTCCTTTTCGAGTTTCTCGTACTTCTTCTTCACCATCGCCGGCGACAGGGGACGGGCTGGTTCGATGTCGTACAGGCGCATGAAATCGGAATCGTGCGTCCATTTGGATTCGATGCCCGGGTCCTTTTCGTAGTCAATGGGACCGAAGCGAATGTCGCGTCCTTCGAACAATTGGGTTTGAATGTCGAACATGGTGATCTCCATTTGCCATCTCCTGTGTGAACTTTAGAACATGACCTTGTAACATGCGTAGAACGCGTTCTCTTAGAGAGTGTTTTGAAATTCATGTTCCAACCACAGATGACCACAGATAAATTGGATTTACAAGGTGATTTCATCCCGTTTTTCTTCAGAATCAGTGTTCATCCGTGTTCATCTACGGTAAATCCCGATTTATAAAACACTCTCTTACATCAAACCAAATGCCTGCCTCCGTCCACGTGGATGATCTCGCCGGTGATGTAGGCGGGGCAGGTGAGCAGGAATAACAGCGCCTGCTCCACCTCGCCCTCCTCCGCCCAGCGTTTCATGGGGATGTTCTTCGTGATCTCAGGGTTGACGTTTCCATCCGAGGGCGGCAGGATGGCTCCCAGCGCCAGCCCGTTGACCGTCACCTTCGGCGCGAGCGCAACCGCCAGCGATTTTGTCATCGCTGCCAGTGCGGATTTGCTGACCGTGTAGGGGAAGTGATCTGCGCCAGGGCGCAGGGCGCGCCAATCGAGGAGGTTGACGATGCGCGCGCCCTCCTCCGCCTGACGGGCAAAGGCTTGACTGAGCAGGAAGGGCGCGGTCAGGTTGAGGGCGAGGTGACGGTTCCAGTCGTCGAGGGAGGCGGCGTCGAAGGTCAGCGGTTCGAAGATGGCGGCGTTGTTGATGAGGAAATGAATGGGGGAGATGCGGTTGATGAGGAGGATCAGGCTTGCGGCTTGGGATGAATCGCTCAGGTCTGCCTGGAAAACCCAGGCGCGGTGGTGCAGTCCGTTGATTTCGGCGCGCAGGGATTCGGCGTCGGCATCCGAATGAGCATGATGGATGACCACGTCCGCTCCCGCGCGGGCGCAGGCGAGGGCAAGGCGGCGTCCGATGCGGCGGGCGGCGCCGGTGATGAGGGCGGTTTTGCCGCGCAGCGGCTCTTCAGGCATGAGGGGATTTTACTGCATTCTTTCGCGGCGCTTTGCGTTCTCTCGCGCCAGGGGACGTTAGAGAACATCCCTCTACGCAATCGCACAAACCTTCCTGCGCAATCAACCAAATCTTATACGAATTGTCGCCTTCTTGACGCCCCCGCCTCGCGGTGATATATTCCCTCCGCAAGGTGATTTGAGTTCTCGACCCATAACCTCAGAAAGGTGAACCATGGACAGGAATCAAACTCCGATTTACACAGGGGATATTGCCGCAGAACAGATTGACCCCACAAAAGAATACACAGCCGAAACGCAGGAAATTTCTTTTTCAGCCGAACAACATGCAATATGGGCGGATTTGTTCGCGGGCATTCACCAGCCGTATTTGTTGGAACATCTTTGCCGTGAGTACCACCGCGGGCTGGAGTTGCTGGAACTGGACCCGTATCACATCCCGACAGTGGCGCACCTCAACGGACACATCACCCCGCGCACGGGCTGGCGCGTCGAACGGACGGTGGTGCGCTACACGCCCGCCGACGACTGGTACAAGAAGTTCGCCCAGCGCATCTTCCTCATCACCGACTACCTGCGCACGCGCGACCAGATGGAGTTCACGCCCGAACCCGACATGTTCCACGACATCTTCGGTCACCTGCCGTTCCTGACGCAGAAGTTCTACGCCGACATCGAAGACAAGTTCGCGCCCGCCTACATGAAAGCCACGCAGGAGGAACGCGAGGTCATCAAGCGGCTGGCGTGGTACAGCACGGAGTTCGGGTTGGTGGTGCAGGATAACCGCTTCAAGGTTTTCGGCGCGGGGATCATTTCGGGGCGCAAAGAATTGACCCGCACCATCATGGAGTTCTACCGCCTCGGGCGCGACAACGTGATTGATTACACCAAGCCCATCTACCCCCAACTCTACGCACACTTCCAGGCAAACAAAACCAACCTGCACCGCATCATTGACGGGGTGAATGCGCTCCATCAAAAAGGGCAGATGTCCTCCGCCGACGAAGGTTGGAACGTGGTGCTGGGCTTGTACAAGAATCTCGGCATCAAGCAGGAAGGCATGTTTGGCGGCGAGGTCATCATTGCGCCGTTCGACATCGAGACCATCGCCCGCATCCCGAAGACGGTCTATGCCTTCAACCCGATGCTGTTCGTGTGCGAGTCGCTGGAGCAGATGGATGAACTGCTCGATTCGTATTTGAAGCCGATAGCGATGAGGAATTAAAGTTTCCTCATTTTGTTTTATCTGCGTAGCCGTTGGCGAAGTTGGAAAACGCCTGTTACGCTGGTTGGATAAAAAGCCGCCTCTTTCTGGACGGGAGGCGGATTTTTTTCTAACAGGAGAGTGTTTTGAAATTCATGTTCTAACCACAGATGAACACAGATAAATTGGATTTACAAGGGAATTTCACCCCGTTTTTCTTCAGAATCAGGGTTCCTCCGTGTTCATCTGCGGTAAATCCCGATTTATAAAACACTCTCGAAACAAAAAAAGGAGAAATCACAACATGGCATACGCATTGACCCGCT
>DAOUBY010000205.1:0-10952 GCA_034432325.1 Anaerolineales bacterium | reverse complement strand
TACCGCCTGCCGGCGAAAGAAGTCGCCCGCGTCTGGACCGGCGGCAAAGGCGGACTGCCCATCAAAGAGAAAGCCGTCCCTGGGCTGGATGAAGACGTCATCACCATGTCCATCGAAGCGGCGCGCAACGCCATGAAACGCGCCCAAATTGACCCGGCCGAATTGCGGGCGGTCTGGGTTGGGTCTGAGTCCCACCCTTATGCGGTGAAACCCACCTCAACGCTGGTCGCTGAAGCGATTGGCGCGGTCCCCAACACGCAAGCCGCCGACTGGGAATTCGCCTGCAAAGCCGGTACCGAAGCGCTCGTCGCCGCGATGGGCTTGGTCGGCTCGGGCATGGGCAGGTACGCCATGGCAATCGGCATGGACACCGCCCAGGGCAAGCCCGGCGACGCCCTCGAATACACCGCGGGGGCGGGCGGCGGCGCCTACATCCTCGGTCCCGCCGAAGAGTCGCTGGCGGTTATCAACGCCTCGTACTCCTACGTCACCGACACGCCCGACTTCTGGCGGCGCGCCGACGCAAAGTACCCCGAACACGGCATGCGCTTCACCGGCGAACCCGCCTACTTCAAGCACATCACCGAAGCCGCCACGCGCCTGATGGAAGCGATGGGCACCACCGCCAAAGATTACAAATGGGCGGTCTTCCATCAGCCCAACACCAAGTTCCCGCAGCGCGTCGCGGGGCAACTTGGATTTTCCAAAGAGCAGATCGAGCCCGGTCTGCTCGTCCCGGTGATTGGGAACACATACGCCGGCGCGGCGCTGATCGGCTTGACCGCCACCCTCGACATCGCCCAACCCGGAGACCGCATCCTCGTCGTCTCATTCGGATCCGGAGCCGGGTCCGACGCCTTCGACCTCACCGTCACCGACGCCATCACCGCCCGCGCCGGGCTGGCGCCGAAGACGCAGGAATACATCGCCCGCCGCACCGAAATTGATTACGCCACGTATGTGCGCTTCCGCGGCAAGTTGCAGATGAAGTGATCCTGCCGTTTCTGCTTTCCTTCCCGCTGGCATACTATTACGTCCGGCTGGTATTTCTCTACTACGCCTATTACGACATTGGCGTCAACGCCTATGCCAACGGCGGCTGGCTGACGCTCTTCGTCATGCCGTGGATGTTCGTGTGGTTCAACATCGTCGGCTTTGGGGCGCAGTGGATGGCGCGGCGGCGCGGCATGGACAGACTCAAAGCCACAGGCGTGGGCGCACTGGCGATGATCGGGCTGTTCATCGCATCGTTTCTTTACACCGTCATCAATCATCTCGACTATCCCAGCCCGAAAGACTACAACCTGTTCGAGTTTTTCGGTTACCTGCTTGGAGCAAAATGAGAAAAAGCCTCCTCACGATGATTTGCGCTGCCGTGACTGCGACGCTCACCGCCTGCCTGTCCCCGGCAGGAGGCGTTTCCCCTCTCCCTGCGGTGAAGACATCCACCCCCGCCCCCCTGACAGACACCTTCTTCTCCGCGCAGTCGCTGCTGGATGTCAACGGCAACGGGCAAATTGACGCAGATGACGCCCCCATCGCCGGCGCGACCTTCATCGTCACCCTTGCCGGCGGCGCGGAGTTCGGCGCCCAGACCGATCAAAACGGCAAAGCCTTCATCACCGTTCCGAGCCGCGTGGAGTATCCCGTCACCGCCCGCATGGAAGCGCCAAAGGACAGCGGCTTGACCCTCCTTGAACCGTCAACCATCCGCCTGAACGAACCGACGGGTGAAACCGTGCAGTTTCTTTTCGGGCAATGAAAGGCTTACCGCGCCGTGATATATGGAAATTCCGAATTTCTGATTTTCTGGAGAATTCGGCGGTAGAGAGCGCCAAATACGCGCTTTCGTGAAGTACTGAAAATTCATGTTCTAACCACAGATGAACACCGATAAATTGGATTTAAAGGTAATTTCATCGTGTTTCTTATCAAAATCAGTGTTCATCCGCGTTCATCTGCGGCGAATCTCGATCTATAAAACACTATCTAAACCAGGAACTCATTCATGACCGAAGTTGTAATCGCAGGTATCGGACAAACAGAAGTCGGCGAGCATTGGGATATTGGTCTGCGCGACCTTGCCTTTGCCGCCATCCAGGACGCCATAAAAGATTCGGGCGGGTTGAAGCCGCAAGCATTGTTCGTGGGCAACATGCTCGCGCCGAACCTCTCCAACCAGGCGCATCTCGGCGTGCTGATTGCCGATTTCGCCGGGCTGATTGGCATCGAAGCAGTCACCGTTGAAGCCGCTGGCGCATCGGGCGGCGCGGCTTTGAGACAGGGCTATCTCGCCGTGAAAAGCGGATTGGTGGATGTAGCCCTTGTGGTGGGCGTGGAGAAGTTTACAGACAAAGTCGGCGCAGGCGTGGATGCCGCCCTTGCCAACACCGCAGACGCCGATTTCGAAGCCGTGCAGGGGATGACGCCCGCCGCACAAGCCGCGCTCCTGATGAAGCGCTACATGCACGAGTATCAGGTTCCAGCCGACGGCTTTGCAGGCTTCGCGCTCACCGCACATGCCAACGGGACCAACAACCCCCACGCCATGTTCCGCAAAGCCATCAAAGCGGAGACCTACGCCAAAGCGGAAATGGTCAGCGACCCGCTCAACATGTTCGACATGGCGCCCAATGCAGATGGCGCCGCCGCGCTCGTTCTGACGCGCCGCGACCTGCTCCCGCTCGAATTTCCGCATCGGCTCGTGAAGATTGCCGGCTCCGCCGCCGCATCGGACACGCTCGCCCTGCACGACCGCAAGGACATGCTCTACTTCAACACCGCCCAACTTTCGGCGGGCAAAGCCATGAAGCAGGCAGGCGTGATACTGGATGACATTGACCTGTTCGAATATCACGACACGTTTAGCATCTATGCCGCGCTGCAACTGGAAGCAGTCGGTTTTGCAATCAAAGGCAGGGGCTGGAAACTTGCGGCAGACGGAGAGATCGGCTTGAAGGGCAAAATCCCGTGCGCGACGATGGGCGGTATGAAGGCGCGGGGATTCGCCGGCGGAGCCGCGGGCGTGTATCAGGCTGTCGAAGCGGCGATCCAGTTGCGAGGTCGGGCGGAGGCGAATCAAATCCCGAATGCAAAGACGGCGCTGATTCAAAGTCTGGGCGGTCCGGCGTCCACAGCGGTCAGTCACATTTTACAAAGGGTCGAATAGCGCAAAATCGGGTAAAATCGGGGCATTCGGAATTATATATAATTTAGCGTGAGGAGACCGAATGCCTGGTTTTACCCCTGGCCGCCGCTGGCAGCCCCCCTACCTCCCCTTTCAAAAAGAAACGTTTGGTGAACGCGCGCTGAGGGTGCTCGAATACAGCGTGAAGGGTCCGCTGTTTGGATGCCGCATGTGCGGGAACTGTCTGTTGCAGGAGACCGCGCTGATTTGCCCGATGGAATGCCCGAAGGGTTTGCGCAACGGTCCGTGCGGCGGCTCGACGCCCGAATACTGCTACGTGGACAAAAGCCGCCCGTGCGTTTGGTACAAAATTTATGAGCGGGCGTACGCGTGGGGGCGCGAAGATTTACTGCTCGAAGTGCTGCCGCCGCTCGACTGGGAACAGGTGGGAAAGGATTCGTGGAGCGCGATTTTTCGCAATATCGGCAAACTGGGTGTGAGGAAAGTGGCGGCGGGATTGCTCTCGAAGAAAACCCGCGCCCAAACGTGGGATGGGATTTTCCGCCCGGTCCGTCAGCCCGATTGGTGGAAGGGCGATTCGGCGTATCATCCGCCCGCCTACAGCGAACCCGCTTCAGACCTGGAGCGGAGGCTGGCTGCCGGTCAATTTGTCGTGACCTGCGAGATCACGCCTCCCCTCTCCGCCTTCACCGACAAGTTGATCCGCAACATCGAGATGGTCAAACCTTTGGTGGCGGCGGTGAATTTCACGGACAATCAGGGGGCGAACCCGCGCATGTCGTCGTGGGCGTGCAGTCAGGTGGCGATGCAGCAGGGAGCGGAGCCGGTGCTGCAAATGTCGGCGCGCAACCGTTCGCGCGGAAGCCTGCAAAGCGAAATCATCGGCGCGTCTGCGCTCGGTGTGCGGAACGTATTGTGCGTGACGGGCGACAGCGCCAAACTCTCCCCCTCTCCGCGCGACCAGATGGACATGAACGATCTGGATTCGATTCAAATGTTGTGGGTGTTGCGGCGGATGCGCGACGAGGGGAAATATCTCGACGGACGCGAGATCAAGCATCCGCCGATGTTCTTCCTGGGGGCGGCGGCTTCGCCGTTTTCGTCGAACGTCAAGTTTCAGGCGCTGCGCGAGCAGAAGAAGGTCAATGCAGGGGCGCAGTTCTTCCAGACCAATCTCATCTTCGACGTGGACGGCATGGAGAAATGGTTGAATGAACTCGCCAAACGGGATGTGCTGGACAAGGTGTATATTCTGGCGGGAGTGACGGTCATCAAGAGTTTGAAGATGGCGCAGAAATTGCTGGAGATTCCGGGCGTGTATTTGCCAAAGGATGTTTTTCAACGCATGGAAGCCGCCGACCGGGCAGGCAGCGCACAGGAGGAGGGGGTTCAAATTGCGCTGGAAATCATCGCCAAAATCAGAAGGTACGAGAAACAGGGCATCCACGGCATCCACCTTATGCCGGTGGGCTGGGATGAGGTCATTCCGAGGATTGTGAGGGAGGCGGGGCTGGCGCCTGCCTAGAGCAACGCTTCCTCAAGCCGTTTCCAGCCACATTGTTTGATACGGCGCGAGAGTCAGGGGGGACGCAGGGGCGCGGTTCGTGAGCAGGTCGCGGGTTGTTTTTTGCAGCGGGTTTTGAATTTGCACTTCTTCCGCCGTGACGTTTTGCAGGCATAAAACCTGTTTTGTTTCGTCGGGGGAGAGCCGCAGGAGGGCGAAGATTCTCCTGTCAATGTCGAGGACTTGCTGACTGCCGTGCGGGCTGAAGGCGGGGGAGGAGGAACGCGCGGAGAGCAGGCGGCGATAGCGCGTGAATACTTTTGAACGCAGGGAAGCGGGGTCGGCGAGTTGCTTTTCCAGTGCGTCCCGCGTCAACTTCTGGCGGTTGATGGTGCGGTTGTGCTTCGTGATTTCCACGCCCTCGCGCCAGCCGCGCGAGCCAAAGAGGCTGTGGAAGTAAATGCCCGGCACGCCGACGAGGGAGAGCATAACCGCCTGCGCCGCCATGAAACGGTCAACCTGCAGGGCGAGGGGTTCGGCGCTGTTTGGGTTGGAAAGCGCGTCGAAGTAGTTGATGTTCATCTCGTAGGGGCTGGTCGAGCCGTCGGCGTTTTGTTTGTAGGAGATCAAGCCGCCGTGAGAAAGGGTCTGCGTGACGAGCGCTTCGATGTCAGCGGAGGATAAGATGCCTCGGGCAGGATTCAGCCCAACCCCGTCGTGTGAAGCGAGGAAGTTGAAGAAGGTCGTTCGGTTGGAGGGAAGCGTCAGCGTCGAAGCCCATCCCGATAAAACGCCTGCGTCGCCTGTGCGGAAGGTGTGAAGCGTGAGCGGCGGGAGCGCAAAGTTATAGACGAGCTGCGCTTCGTTGGCGCCGTCGCCAAAGTAGGAGAGGTTGTCGGCGTGCGGGACGTTGGTTTCGGTGATGAGGTACACATGCGGCGCAACTTCATCGAGGACTGCGCGCAGGAGTTGAATGACCTTGTGCGTTTGCGGCAGGTGGATGCAGGGCGTGCCGATTTCCTTCCAGAGGTAGGCGATGGCGTCGAGGCGGAGGAACTGCGCGCCGCGTTCGGCGTACATCAGCAGGATGTCGAAGATTTCGAGCAGGACATTGGGGTTTTTGAAGTTGAGGTCCACCTGGTCGGCGCTGAAGGTCGTCCAGACTTTGCGTTTGCCCGAGGCGGTTTCAAATTCGGTGAGCAAAGGCAGGGCGCGCGGACGAACGACTTGCGAGAGGTCGGGGCTGCCCTCCACGGTGATGAAATAATCGCGGCAGGGTTCTTCGCCGCGCAGGAATTTTTGAAACCACTCCCCTTGCGCGGAGGCATGATTGATGACGCCATCGAACATCAGCCGAAAGGATTTGCCCAGGCGTTCGATGTCGCTCCAGCCACCGAAGGCGGGGTCCACTGCGCGGTAATCTTTGACCGAAAAGCCGTCGTCCGAAGACCAGGGATAGAACGGCAGGATGTGAACGCCGCTGACGACGCCGCGCAGGTGCGTTTCGCAAAATTCGGCGAGGGTTTGCAGAGGCGGTTTGCCCTCTTCGCGCACCTGGTCGGCATAGGTGATGAGGAGCGAGTCGCGTTCGGTCAGAGAGGATGTTTGGGGCTTGGGGATTCGTCCGCGATAGCGATGGATCAGTTGGCGCAGGCGTTGCTGCACAACAGGGGCAAGAACGTCACCGTATAGTTCGCGTAGAGTTGTGGTATAAAAAGTTTGCATGATGCGTTACATTAGACCTCTTGCATAAGTAAAAGAGAAACCTTTTATCCACGAATTTGACGAAGGTTCACGAAGAGAAAATTTTAAAAAATTCGTGTTGTTTCGTGTTCTTTGTGGATAGAAAAGACTTTCGTAAGAAGTTTATTCTACTTCATGACGCAGGGGAACATCTTATCAGTAAGGAGACCACATGACACCCACACGCAGAATCGGATTCATTTCCACCCGCTTTGCCGGCACCGACGGCGTTTCGCTGGAGACAAGCAAATGGGCAACCGTCCTCGAACGGCTGGGGCACGAGTGTTTTTACTTCTGCGGTCAAAGCGACCGTCCGCCAGAAAAGAGTTACGTTGTACCCGAAGCCTTTTATCGGCACCCCGAAATTGACGCCATCAATCAGGTTGCCTATCAAGGCACGTGGGGCAAACTGCACGAGGGACGCAAGATGCACCCCGAAATTCACGTTCACCGCCAGGACTTCTTTTCGGTGTACATCCGCCCGGCACACGTCACCCAGCGCATTCAGGAACTGCGCTTCTATCTCAAGGAGGAACTCTACAAATTCGCGCACAAGTTCAAACTCGAACTGCTCATCGTCGAGAACGCGTTGACCATTCCGCTCAACATTCCGCTGGGGCTCGCCATCACCGAGTTTGTTGCCGAGACCGGCTACCCCGTCATCGCGCATCATCACGACTTCCACTGGGAACGCCAGCGTTTCATGAACAACTCGGTTCACGATTACCTTGCGGCGGCATTTCCGCCCAACCTGCCGGCGGTGCGGCATGTGGTCATCAACTCGGTGCAGGCGCAGCAACTCGCCTGGCGGAAGGGCGTCAACGCGATGATCATCCCCAACGTGATGGATTTCGACTCTCCGCCTCCGCCGCTGGACGATTACGCAGAAACGGTTCGCGCGGACCTCGGAGTTGCTCCCGGTCAATATCTCTTTCTCCAGCCGACGCGCATCATCCAGCGCAAGGGCATCGAACACGCCATCGAGTTGACCCGCCGCATCGGCATGCCCGCCGAACTGGTCATCTCGCACGCGGCGGGGGATGAAGGCACAGACTACGAAAAACGCGTCCGCGAGTTTGCCCGGCTGTTGGACGTGGTGATTCGATTCGAGGCAGACATCATCGGCGAGACGCGAGGCGTCACAACCGACGGGCGCAAAATCTACTCGCTGGGGGATGTCTATCAAAAAGCGGATCTGGTCACCTATCCCTCGGCGCTCGAAGGGTTTGGCAATGCCTTCCTCGAAGCGATTTACTACAAGCGTCCTCTGTTGGTCAACAATTATTCCATCTATGAAGCGGACATCAAGCCGAAGGGGTTCAAGGTCATCGAGTTCGATGGTTTCATCAGCAGCGCCACACTGGAAGAGACTCGTTACGTGCTGAAGCACCCCGAAGAATCCGCCGAACACGCCGAACACAATTACAAACTTGCCCGGCGCTATTACTCGTACACCATGCTCGAACGGCATTTGAGCCTGCTGCTTTCCGATTGTCTCGGAGAGGCGGCGTAGGGACTGCCCTTGCAGGCATCAGGAGAAACTGCATGAAAATCACATTGCTGCATTACTCCTCGCCGCCCATTGTGGGAGGCGTGGAAAGCGTGCTGGCGCATCACGCGCGGCTGATGACGAAGGCAGGACATGAAGTGACCATCCTGGCGGGGCGCGGCGATGCCTTCGATGAACGCATCAAAGTGCGCATCCTGCCGCGGCTCGACTCGCGCCACCCGGACGTGATGGAGGTCAAGGGGTTTCTCGATGCGGGCAAGCGCACGCCCGCCTTCGAGACATTGCGAGATCAGATCGGGCGCGAATTGCTGGAGGCGCTGCAGGAGTGCGAGGTGTTGATTGCGCACAACGTCGCATCGCTGCACAAAAATCTGGCGCTCACCGCCGCACTGCACGAAATGTACAAAACGCCCGGCTTTCCTCGTTTGATTCTCTGGCATCACGATCTGGCGTGGACGACTCCGCGCTACCGCCACGAACTGCACGATGGCCATCCCTGGGATTTGCTGCGCACGCATTGGGAGGGCGTGACCCAGGTGGTCGTTTCGGAACTGCGCCGGCGGGAACTTTCCGGGTTGTTGGGAATTACAAACGGCTCGATCCGCGTCATCCCCAACGGCGTGGACATCGCAGCCTTTTTCAAACTCGAACCGCAGACCATCGAATTCATGGAGCGGCTGAACCTGCTGGAAGCAGACCCATTGCTGCTCCTGCCGGTGCGGCTGACGCCGCGCAAGAACATCGAACTGGCATTGCGCGTCCTCGCGGAACTGCGCAGGGACTTTCCTCAAGCCATGCTGCTCGTCACGGGGCCGGAAGGTCCGCACAACCCTGCCAACCAGGCGTATAAGAAAAAGTTGCTGGCTTTGCGGGATGAATTGAAACTGCAAGGCGCGGCGCACTTCCTGGCGGAGGTCACGCCTGAGTTCATGCCCGATGCGGTGATTGCAGATTTTTACCGCCTTGCCGACGCCTTGTTTTTTCCAAGCCTGGAGGAGGGGTTCGGGATTCCCATCATCGAGGCGGCGTTCAGCAAACTTCCGGTCTTTTGCGCCGATATTCCCGTCCTGCGCGAACTGGGCGGGGAAGACGTGACGTACTTTGCTCCAGACGCGGATCCGCCCGGGGCGGCGAAGCAGGTCAAGGTCAGGTTGGAAGCGGAATCCACGTCACGCTGGGCGCGCCGCGCAAAACGCGGCTATGCCTGGGAGCAGATTTATTCCCGTCACATCGCACCGTTACTCGAAGAGGTAAACCAATGACAAAGACTCACAAAATCAGACTGGCGCTCGTCCCCATTGGGCTGGGAGACGATGGACAGAATGCGTTCCATGCCGCGCATCGCATTGCCGAGGAAGTCATGTTGGTGGGCGTGGTGTCCATTAAACGCGGGCAGCCCATCAGCGCAGGGGCGCAACAGGCGAGGCAGATACGCAAACGCCTGATGTCCATGAGCAACACGAACGTGCGCTTCAAGTCCACGGTCATCGTATCGCCTGTTGTCTGGAAGGATTTGCAGGGCATCATCGCCAACGAGAAGCCCGACCTGCTCGTGGTGGAATGGAAGGACGGCAAGACGCTTTGGGGCGACCCGATTACGAACATCCTTGTCAACCCTGTATGCAACGTCGCCATCGTGCGCGGAAACTTCCATGCCGAACCGGAGCGGACGCTGGTGCTGGCGCGCGGCGGACCGTTTGCAGAACTGGCGCTTCAGGTTGGGATGAGCCTGCACTCGAAACAACTGGACGTTTTGCACATTGCGCTCACGGGCGCGGAAACCGATGCGCCGTTCAAAGGCTTGAAGTATGTCCTGTCGCACATCCCGGAAGCGAATCTGCGTTCGCTCACCACCGCCGACGCCGTGCGGACCATCCTGGAGGAAGCGCGGCAATATGACACGGTGGTGCTTGGCGCATCTGCCAGCAAGACGACGGGCGGCATGATGATCGGACCCGTCGCCGAGAAACTCATCAACGAATCGTCCGCCAACCTGATTCTTGTCAAGACGCGCCGCCCCATGCCCGAATCCATGCTGGACGAAAGCGCCGGCTACAAGGCGATTTCCATTCTCGTGGACAAGTGGTTCGCCGAGAACACCTTCCACGCGGAGGAATTTTCCAACCTGAAAGATTTGCTGGCATTGAAGGAGAAGCAGGGTTCCACCATCAGCCTTGCGCTCCCAGCCTTGAACGAGGAGGCGACCGTCGGCAAGGTCATCCGCACGATCAAGAAAGAGTTGATGGAGAAATACCCGCTGCTCGATGAAATCGTGCTGATCGATTCCAACTCGACCGACCGCACGCGGCAAATTGCAAAAGGGCTCGGCGTTCCCGTGTACATCCATCAGCACCTGCTCCCCGAATTGGGTCCGCGGAGCGGCAAGGGCGAGGCGTTGTGGAAAAGCCTGCTCGTCACCAAAGGCGACATCCTCGCCTGGATTGACACCGACATCGTCAACATCCATCCGCGCTTTGTGTACGGGGTCATCGGTCCGCTTTTGTTGAACCGCAGCATTCAATTCGTGAAGGGCTTTTACCGGCGTCCGCTGAAAGTGGGCGACAAGGTGCAGGCAGGCGGCGGCGGACGCGTGACCGAACTCACGGCGCGCCCGCTGCTGAACCTTTTCTACCCCGAACTTTCGGGCGTCGTTCAGCCGCTCTCGGGCGAATACGCCGGACGCCGCGAGGCGCTCGAAAAAGTGCCGTTCGCTTCGGGGTACGGCGTCGAAACGGGCTTGCTGATTGACATCTTCGAGCGCTACGGTCTGCGCGCCATTGCACAGGTGGATTTGCTGGAACGCATCCATCACAACCAGGAATTGGAAGCGCTCGGCAAAATGTCCTTTGCCATCATCCAGACGGTGCTCCGCAAACTCGAACCGCGCTTCGAACGTTCCATCATCGAGGAGGTCAACAAGACCATGAAGTTGATCAAATACGCGAAGGGCGGGTATTACCTCGAAGTCGAGGAGGTTGCCGAGCGCGAACGCCCGCCGATGATCACCATCCCTGCCTATCGGGAGCGATTCAACAAATAAATTCAGT
>DAOUBY010000204.1:0-22012 GCA_034432325.1 Anaerolineales bacterium | reverse complement strand
TACCACGAAGAACACAAAGACCACGAAGTTTTTAAATCATCTTGCATCGAATTTCAAGATTCTGAATAGCGCCTTTTGGAATTCCTTTGTGTACTTCGTGTCCTTCGTGGATAAAGACCTTTGTGCAGTAGACTCACAACTCGTTTCAACTCCAATAATTCAGCGTCGCCGGTTAGTAATGTCGCATCTTTTTGTTGCGCTGGTCACGCAAGCCGCCCCCTGCCTATTCGTCAATGTGACCATCGGGGATATGCCCCGGCTTCTCCTTCCCCAACTCCAGCGAGCGCTGATACGCCGCCCAAACCGCGCGCGAAATCGCCGTGCGGAAGCCCGCCTTCTCCAGGTAATACAGCGCCTCCGCCGAAGTCCCGCCCGGCGACGTGACCTGATTCCGCAAGGTCGCGGGGTGACGTCCCGCCGCCTCATAGAAGGACGCCGAGCCTTTGATCGTTTGCAGCACAAGCTGCTCTGCAATGCGGCGCGGAAATCCCATGTGCACCCCGGCGTCAATCAGCGCCTCGGTGAACAGAAAAACATACGCAGGTCCCGTTCCCGAAAGCGCCGTCGCCATATCGAGATAACTTTCATCCTCCACAAAGACCTCCTCGCCCAGCGCGCCGAGAATCCCGCGCGTCATCTCCTGCTGTTCTTCGGTCACCTCCTTCGAACAAGTCCAGACCGTGATGCCCTCCCCAATTTGCCCCGGCGTGTTCGGCATGGAGCGCACCACCGCCCTATGCTTCAGCCCCGCCCCAATCTTCTTTATGCTCGCGCCCGCCACAATGGACAGCACCAGCGCCTCCGCACGGATGCCTTTCAAACCCTTCATCACCTCGCTCAGCCTCTGCGGCTTCACCGAAAGCACCACCACATCCGCCCCTGCCGCAGCGGCTGAATTATCCGCCGTCGTTTGAATGCCGTATTTCTTTGCCAACTCCAGCAGCCGCTCCTCGCGCGGACCCGCCGCAATGATATTTTCCGGCCTTGCCAGTTTCTTGCGCAGCAAACCGGCGATCATGGCTTCAGCCATCACGCCGGGACCGATGAATGAAATTTTCTTTGTGAGCATAAGCGCCTCCGTGAATGCATGAATGACTGCACTGAAAAAACCTTTTCTTACCACGAAGAACACAAATACCGCGAAGTTTTTTAAATCATCTTGCATCAAATTTCAAGATTTTAAATAGCGCCTTTTGGAATTCCTTTGTGTACTTCGTGTCCTTCGTGGATAAAGACCTTTTTGCAGTAGACTTATGAATTATACAGGCGCTTTCGAAAATCTTTGGTAACATTCCCCCCATGCACATCAAACGCCTGCTTCCCCTCGCTTTCATCTTCCTGCTCGCCTGCCAGACCTCCGCGCTCGCCACCCCCACCTCCCTCCCCCCAACCGCCGCCGTGACGGAGACCCTCGACTGGACTCCGACCTCCCCTCCCACCGGCACATCCACCCCCGCGCCGACCCTCACCCCCACCCCCCCGCCTCACGCCTCCCGCGTCCTGATCCTCACCATTGACGGACTCCGCCCCGACGCCATTCCCGCCGCCCCCATGCCCAACCTGATCAACCTCATGCAGAACGGCGCCTACACCCTCTCCGCGCAGACGGTCTACCCCAGCGTCACCCTGGTTGCCCACGCCTCCATGCTGACCGGCCTCTGCCCCGCCAAACATGGCGTGAACTGGAACGACTATCAACCCCTGCGCGGCTACGCCCAGGGAACCGACCTCTTCGACCTCGCCCACGCCGCCGGCTTGCAGACCGTCATGCACGTGGGCAAGGAAAAACTCCGCCAGATTACCGAACCCTCCAGCCTCGACACCTTCACCTACGTCAACGATCGTGACCTGGTCGTGGCGCAGCGCCTGCTCGATGACTTTCCGCAGGACTTCGGCGTACTCTTCGTTCACTTCCCCCTCGTGGACGGCATGGGACACGAACACGGCTGGATGTCGTGGCAGCAACTGAGCGTGGCATCCCGCGCCGACGAAGCCCTCGGAAACATCCTCGCCGAACTCGACGCCCGCGGATTGCGCGGCGAAACGCTCATCATCGTCACCGCCGATCATGGCGGGCACGACACCACTCACGGCACCCGCCTCCCCGAAGACATGACCATCCCCTGGGTCGTTTCGGGACCGGGCGTACAGCCCAAAGCCCTGACCGCCCCCGTCCACACCATGGACACCGCCGCCACCGCCGCCTTCATGCTGGGTCTGCCCATCCCGCCCGAATGGGACGGCGTGCCGGTGTACGAAGCCTTCGGCTTGCCCGTGGAGCGCCAGTCTGCGCCGTGCGAATGAGCCGCTCTTCTGATGAAAAAGCGACCTGTTTCATCGTCTGGCTTTCCTGAGCTTGCTGATTTACATTGCCTTCTTCTTCATCAACGGCAACCTTTGGGAACTGGCAAAATTCCTGCCCGCCTACTTGATTCTGATTCCCATGAGCCTTCAAACGCTGACCGGCGAAGTCGCTCATACCTTGAACGCGCAAGAGAGAACCGATTGAACAGGAGGGGACAATCCTTTGCCTTGACTTTTGCAGTAGAATGTAGCCTCACAATATCCCGATGACAGGAATACAACGATGAAACGAATTGGAATACTCACCAGCGGCGGCGACGCGCAGGGGATGAACGCCGCCGTCCGCTCGGTGGTGCGAACCGCGCTGGACAAAGGCCTCGAAGTGTACGCCATCTACGAAGGCTTTCAGGGCATGGTGGATGACGGCGACTACATCCGCAAGATGGACTGGGATTCGGTGGGGGGCATCCTTCAGTTGGGCGGCACAATGATCGGGTCTGCGCGATGCGAACGCTTTTACACCCGCGAAGGACGCCGCATGGCGGCAAAAAACCTCGTCAAGGCGGGCATCAGCGGCTTGATCATCATCGGCGGCGACGGCTCACTGACCGGCGCCAACATCTTCTGGCAGGAATGGTCCAGCCTGCTCTCCGAACTGACCGCCGCCGGCGAACTCACCCCCCAGGAAGCCGCCGCCTGCCCCAGCCTTTCCATCGTGGGGCTGGTTGGCTCCATTGACAACGACTTCAGCGGCACCGACATGACCATCGGCACCGACACCGCCCTGCACCGCATCACCGAAGCGGTGGACGCCATCACCAGCACCGCCGCCAGCCATCAGCGCACCTTCGTCGTCAAAGTGATGGGACGCAACTGCGGCTACCTCGCCCTGATGGGAGCGCTGGCGACCGGCGCAGACTGGGTGCTCATCCCCGAATCGCCGCCGGATGTGGCGAACTGGCAGGACGTGCTCGCCGAACGCCTCAAAGCCGGACGAAAGGCGGGCCGCCGCGACAGTATCGTGATCCTCGCTGAAGGCGCCCGCGACCGCGACGGCAACTACATCGGCTCCAGCGACGTACAGCGCGCCCTCGAAGAACGGCTCGGCGAGGAAGTGCGCGTGACCGTGCTGGGACACGTCCAGCGCGGCGGAAGCCCCAGCGCTTATGACCGCATTCTGGGAACGATGATGGGCAACGAGGCGGTCAACGCGCTGCTCTCCCTGCGCCCGGGCGACGAGCCGCTGGTCATCGGCATCCGTAACAACCGCATGACGCGCATGCCGCTGATGGAAAGCGTCCGACGCACGCAAGCAGTCGCCGAGGCGGTGGAGGCAAAGGACTTCGAGCGCGCCATGTCCCTGCGCAGCGGCTCCTTCAAGGATGCCTTCCTCACGTTCAAGACGATGGTGCGCGCCCTGCCCCATCCCATTGACCCGACCCGCAGGCGTTTCCGCATCGCAGTGATGCACGCCGGCGCCCCCGCGCCCGGCATGAACACCGCCGCCCGCGCCGCCATCCGCCTGGGGCTGGATCGCGGTCACGTCATGCTCGGCGTGCGCAACGGCTTCGAGGGACTGATCGAAGGTGAACTGGAGACGATGGATTGGATGAGCGTCAGCGGCTGGGCAATCCGCGGCGGTTCGATGCTGGGAACGACGCGCCGCGTCCCCAAAGGGCGCGACCTGTACAGCATTGCCCGCGTCATCGAAGACCACCGCATAGACGCCCTTCTCATCATCGGCGGCTGGACTGCCTACGAAACCGCCTTTCATCTGATGAAGGAACGCCCCAACTTCCCTTCGTTCAACATCCCGATGATCTGCCTGCCCGCCTCCATCAACAACAACCTGCCGGGTTCCGAATTCAGCATCGGCGCCGATACCGCTCTCAACAGCATCGTGGACGCGGTGGATAAAATCAAACAGTCGGCGGTGGCGACGCGGCGTGTCTTCGTGGTGGAAGTGATGGGTCACTATTGCGGTTATCTTGCGCTGCTGGGCGGCATCGCCACCGGCGCCGAGCGGGTGTACCTGCATGAGGAGGGGGTGAAACTGCGCGACTTGCAAATGGATGTCGAAAAGCTGCTCACCGGCTTTCACGCCGGCAAACGGCTGGGACTGATGATCCGCAACGAATACGCCAACCCTGTGTACACCACCGATTTCATGTGTTCGCTGTTCACCGAGGAGGGCAGGGGCGTGTTCGACGTGCGTCCCGCCATTCTTGGTCATCTCCAGCAGGGCGGCGACCCTTCCCCCTTCGACCGCATCCAGGCGACGCGGCTGGCGGGCATGTGCCTCGATTACCTGCTCAACCAGTGCGAAAAAGGCGAACACAACAGCGCTTTCATTGGCATACAAAACGGGCAAATTCTCTTTCACGACATGCGCGACTTTGACCGCATGATTGACGCCGAATTCCAGCGCCCCAAAGACCAGTGGTGGCTGAGCCTGAAACACCTCGCTGACCTGCTCTCCAAAACCGGCCCAAGCGACGAGGCAGGGTAGAACCCGCCGGTTCAACGTTTTGGTTTCTGCATGGGGCGCGTAAGAGAACGCGCCCTGTGCAAATCAGGCTTTTTTGCGCCGCAAAACAATGCCCAATCCCAGCAGGGCAAGGAGCGCGGCGATGACGCCGACGAGGAGTGTGTTGTTCGAGGCGGGCGCTTCGACCGGAGTCGATTCGGCGGGCGTTTCGGGCGCGGGCTTGGCTCTTTCGATGACGAAGACGGCAGTGGTGCGCGGGGGGACGGTGAACGCGCCGCCGGCGTAAGCCGCCTGCTTTACAACCGCGTCTGCCGAGTCTTGCTGGATGGGGTGCAGGATGTATTCTCCTGTAAGCGAACCGTCGCTGAAGGTCGCTGCTTCGGGGCGGGCGTTGAAGAAGACGACGATTTCGCTGAAGTTCGGGTCGAGGTTATCTGCGTCGGTCAGGCGCATGACGATGAGCCCGGGCGCGGCGGATGGTCCGTTGTTGAGGAAGGAGACGACGCGCTCGACCTGGTCTGCGGTTTGCAGGCGGAAGAGCGGGGAACTCTTGCGGATTTGCAGGAATTCGCGGAAAACGGCTGAGGCGAAGGTGATGTCTGTTTTGGAGGGGACAAGTTTCGGGTCGGCGAGAAGCGGTTTGTAGATGTCCCATTGAGCGGTGCCTTCGATGGGCAGTCCGACGCCGAAGTTGTTGGTCTCGTACGTCCAATCCAGTTTGTTGTACCAGTCGCCGGAGTTGTAGGAGTTGGGGTCGAAGGATTTGGAGCGCAGGATGTCGTCGCCCGCGTGGAAGAATGGCACGCCCTGGCTGAACATGACGATGCTGACGGCGAGGTTGTTCATGCGCACGCGGTCTTGCAGGGTGGCGGCGGCGGGGGCTTTGACCTGAATGGCGTCGAAGAGGGTGTGGTTGTCGTGCGCGGAGACGTAGACGATGTTTTCCTGCGGGTCGGCGGTGTAGCCGGCGGGCGAGCCGTTGTAGGAGATGAGGCGCCCTGGCACGGTGTTGCCGTCGGCGCGGATGAGCGGGTAGCCGGCGAGGTTGCCCGCCAGTCCGAGGCGAATCCAATCGGTGTAGTTGTTGAGGGTGATTTGCTGGTCTTCGGCGCTGCGTTTTTCGCTGGCGTTGTTGGTGAGGACGAGACCGGTGGCGAAGCCCTGCAGGCGCACGTCGTCGAAGGGATTGCCGCCGCGCACGGCATCGCGCAGGCGGTCGTTGAACACGCCGATGCCGCTTCCGGCGATGTTGAGCTGCGTGGCGTTTTTGCCGCGCGCGTTGTTGGCGACTTCGCCGAAGTTCCAGCCTTCGCCATAGAGGTAGATGGATTTTCCGTCCACGCCGTCTTTTTCGAGGGTGAGGGCGTCGAGCGCGGCGCGCACAGCGAGCATGTCTTCGAGCATGTGATGACCCATCAGGTCGAAGCGGAAGCCGTCCACTTTGTATTGGGTCGCCCAGGTGACGACGGAGTCCACCATCAGTTTGCGCATCATGGTGTGTTCGGTGGCGGTGTTTTCACAGCAGGTGGATTTTTCCACGTTGCCGTCGGCGTTGAGGCGGTGATAGTAGCCCGGCACCACGCGGTCGAGCACGGAGTTGTCGCTTTGCCCGCTGGCGTTGGTGTGGTTGTAAACCACGTCCATGACCACGCGCAGCCCGCTTTGGTTGAGCGCCTGCACCATCTCGCGGAATTCGACAATGCGGGGCGTGCCGTTCGGGTCGGTGGCGTAACTGCCTTCGGGCGTGGTGTAGTGGAGCGGGTCGTAGCCCCAGTTGAACCCGTCTGCGCTGGTGATCGCGCTGACTGCGATGGACTGCTGATCAGAGTCGGGGGGCAGGGCTTTGAGGGCGGCTTCGTCCACGCTCTGCCAGGTGGATTTGTCCTCGTTGACGCTGGCGATGTCGAAGGCGGGGAGCAGGTGGATGTGAGTCAGCCCCGCTTCTGCCAGACCTGCCAGATGCTTCATCCCATTCGAGTCTTTCACGGTAAAGGCTTTGTACGTGCCGCGCCATTCTTCGGGGACGGTTGTGTCGCTGATGCTGAAATCGCGGATGTGCAGTTCGTAGAGGACGATGTCTTCGGGGGCGGCGAGCGGCGGTTTGACGAGCGAGTCCCATCCCTGGGGTTTAAGAGAGGCGTCGTTCAGGTCCACGATTTGGCTGCGCTTGCTGTTCATGGAGAGGCTGATCGAGTAGGGGTCGGTGACGAGGTTGGTCTCGATTTTGCCGGTGGAGGGGGCAAAGACTTTCACTTCGTAGAGATAGTATTTGCCCTTCCAATCCGCCCCGCCGGTGACGCTCCACACGCCGCTGGCTGACTCCCATTGCATGGGGATTTTGTTTGCGTAGGAGGCTTTTTCGGAGTCGTACAGGAAGAGTGTGACCGCTTGTGCGGTGGGCGCCCAGACGCGCAGGGTGGGGACGCCGCCCTCGAAGGTCACGCCGAGGGGACCGTCGTAGCGGTACAGATCGTCCAGCACGCCGGGGATTTGGACGCCGCTCGCGTCCACGTCTTTGCCTGCCTGTGTGCGCGCCACCACAGCGATCTGCCCTTTGAGGATTTCAGCGGCGCTGGAGGCGTCCGTCAGTTTGAACACGGCATAGTCGCGCAGGTGCGGGTATTTACGCAGGATTTCGACATCCGGCTTATCCGAAACGAAGGCGAGCGGAATTTCTTTGCCGTTCAAGATTCCATCCGGGCTGAGTTGCAGAGCCGCTTCGGGCGAATAGACGAGCGCGTATTTCAGCCCGCTCCCGCCGCCAATGCGCCACAGCAGGGTGTCTTTGCTGATCCAGATGGCGCGCTGTTTGTTCAGGTTGCCCACCGGCGCTCCGGTGGTGCTGATGGTAAATTGATTTTTCACGGAGTCGTATCCAAAATACACGGCGTCGCCGTCTTTGGCGACGGTGAACTGTTGAGGCGCGCCGATGACTTTGCCGGCGTCCTCGTTGAGGGTAAACGTGACGGTGTACGTGCCGGGCTTGATGCCCCGCAGGGTGACGTCGTACAGCCCGTCGCCGTCGGGGTCTTGTAACCATGCCCGCAGACAGGCGGGGTCGTTGTCGTTGAAACAGCCGATTTGTTTTTGGAAATCGCCCATCGCCACAACGATCTGCTTGTTGAAGTTATCTGCAATCCAGTGAGTCTTGTGGTCGTAGTAGAACTTGACGAGCGTCGGTTGGCTGACCACGAGCGGGATGTCGGGTCCGTTTTGCGTGGCGTTGAGTCCGTAGTTCTCGCCCCAGCCGCCGTTGAGCGCCACCTTGTAGCGCGGTCCCTTTTTGTCGTCGTCGTTGGCGGGCTGAATTTCGTAGGTTCCCTGCCACACGTCGTCTTCGATATCATACGTCAGCAGGGTGGCTTCGCAGGCGGGCTGCCATTCGCCGGGGCATCCCAGCTCATCCTGATGGGTGCCGGGGATGTTGACGATTGTCGGGTTGGATCCCTGCGCCTCGGCGGTGGATACAGCCGCGGGGGAGAATGAGGCGAGGCAAAGCCCGAAGAGGAGCAAAAGGTTGGGGATGATGTTTTTTCGCATGAACAGGGTCTCCGCTTTGTTTATCTTGCGGATGAATTGTACAGTAAAATTTCCTGCGCATGACAGATTGGACTCTCGTTCACGGACGGATTGTCCGCGGTTACCGCGTCGCTTCGGGACCTTCGGCAGATTACCCCTACGGCGCCCTCGACCGTCAGCGCCCGCTCTTTGCCGCGCGCGGACTCGACCTGAGCCGCTTCTTCAACGGCACGCTCAACGTGGATATTCATCCGCGCACCTTCCGCATGCTCGAACCCGAATTTACCTTCCACAACATCGAGTGGACCGACCTCCATCCGCCGGAGCATTTCTCGTTTTCGCGTTGTGTGGTACGGTATGCAGGCAGGGAGTACGACGGCTGGGTCTATTACCCGCATCCCGAAACAAAAAAGCGCAACTTCCAAAACCCCTCCCTGCTGGAAGTGATTGCCCTGCCCATCCCCGGGCTGACATACGGCGGCGAAGTGGATGTGCTGGTGAACCCCGCCGAAATCGAAATCTCCGGCTGACGCCTCACGAGGTGCGTGTGAATCGAAAACAATGGATCATTGCAGGCATCGTTCTGGCTCTCGTCGTCTTCGGTCTTCTGCTCCTGCCGAGGGCGGGTTCCAGCCCTGCGCCCACTCCCACCCCAGCCGCGCCGCCCGCCAAACTGGTCTATTGCTCCGAGGAACAAGTCAAGCCCTGCGTTGTCTCCTTTGGCGTGGATGCGCGGGACAACATGCTCATCAACCTCCTGCTCCCCGACCTGTCCTTTCCCGCTTTTTCCCTCGTCATCTCGCGCGGCGGCGTTGAAGCCTCCTATGTTTGTCAGCGGGTCAGTTATGCGCTCAACACCGCCTATTGCGCCGGTCCCAAACAGCCGCCGGGCGAACCCCTCACCCTGCGCCTGATTGCCAGCAAAGACAAAACCCTGCTCGCCGAGGGGAATCTCTCCATCATTGGTCTGGCGTTTCCCACGCTGGGCGTTGCCCTCTACACGCCGCCGCAGGAAACGCCCGCTCCCGCAGAAACCGAAGCGTCCCCCTCCGCGCCATCGTTTTTCACAGCCTCCCCGTCTCCGTCGGTTCTGCCCACCCGCACCAAGCCGCTTCCCACCTTCTACCCGGGTCCCTCCTACCCCGGTCCTTCCTACCCATGACTCCCTGGCTGGACGGTTTGACCGTCCTCGCAAACGAATGGAGACTGACCGCCGCAATTTTCCTCGCAGTTTTTGCCGGGCAAAGCATCGTCAGTTTCCTTCTGCGCGCCCTGCTCGGTGAGCGCCTCACCGCTGCCGAACGTCTTGCCCTTGGGCTGGGAGGCTGGGCGTTTCCTCTTCAGATTCTCTCCCTGCTCTGGTATTTCACGGGATTGGATTGGCTCTTCTGGATTCTTCCCGCCGCGCCGATTCTCTTCCTCCTCCCCCGCTTCCGCTTCGACCTCAAACCGGCTCTGCACCTCCCCAGCCTTTTCCTCCTCCTGTTCTTTTTCCTCTCCCTTCCCCTCCGCCTGGCATATCCCTCCCAAACTGCCCTGCCCCTCTATTTCGACTCGGCGCAGCATTCCCTCATCATCAAGGCGCTGCTTTCGAAAAACCAATCGTTGTTGTGGGGCTGGTTGACCACCAGTTACTATCACTTTGGCTTCCATTTTCCTGCCGCCTTCCTTGCAAAAGCGGCGGGAGCGGAGCCTGCCCGCGTCATCCTCCTACTCGGTCAGGTCATCCTGCTGACGCCGCCCTTTTCGGTGTTCTTCATCGTGCGGCATGAGACGAACTCCGATGCGGCGGGCGGCTTTGCCATGCTCCTTGCTTCTTTTGGCTGGAGCATGCCCACCCACGCCGTAAACTGGGGAAAATACCCCGCCCTGATGAGCGTGGGCATGCTCGCCTGGCTGTGGGGAATGGCGCTGTTTGTTTTTCGCCAGCACAACGACGTTTCCCCGTCACAGCGCAGGGGGCTGTACGCCGTGTGGGTGGTCTGCGCGGCGCTCACCGTTCTGACTCACACCCGTGCGTTGATTGTATTGGGCTTCCTTATCCCTGCCTGGGCAATGGCGGCATGGCTGGACCGTCGCTCCCGCCGCTGGATGCACATCGCTCTGCTTGTGCTGGCGGCGTACGTCATTGGGGCGGTAAAGATAATGCCGCCCGACTTCCTTAGAGATTTTTTTCTCGTCCCTTATGTGGAAAAAGGAATTCCGTCCACTGCGTTGGTGCTTTTGCTCCTCGTCTTTGCGTGGGCGGCTTTTCCCCGTTTTATGTTTGTAATTCTGGTTTTCATTGCCTTGGCGCCGACAAATTTGCTGATACTGCTGCCCATCTCCCTTGTTGGGCGCAAATTGACCCTGCTCGACCGTCCTTTCGTGGAGTTGATTTTCTTCCTGCCGCTCTCTCTGCTGGGAGGCGCAGGGCTGGCTGGTTTGGAGAAGTTACTGCAAAGACGGTTATTGTGGCGCTGGGCGGTTGTTTTGCTGGCGGCAGGGACTGTCGTTGTGTACACCGTATTCGATTACCAATTGTATTTCTACCCTTCCAATTGCTGCGTGATTGTGGGAAATGACGATGTGACGGCAATCGCATGGGCGGCGGCTCAACTGCCGCTCGATGCGCGAATCGGAGTTTCAGCCATGCCGCTCGATGTCCTGCCGGGTGCGGCGTTCGAAGGGGATGTGGGCGCCGATGCGGGAATCTGGATCACCCCCCTGACCGGGCGCGTGACGCTCCTGCTCTCGTTCCGTGAAGATTTCAGTCAGCAAGCCACCCTCGATTTTTTGTGCCGGTTAAAGGTCAGTCACCTTTTTGTGGGCGAGAGGGGGCGTCCCTTCGAGCGCTCCCTGCTGGACTCGCGCCCGGACTGGTATCGTCCTTTGCTCTCCATGCCGCAAACGGCGGTCTATGAAGTGACAGGATGTAATAAATAAACTTCGGAAGTCTCAAAGACTTCCGAAGTTTAACCTTTCTTTATGCTGATTGTTTCTTCAGCATCTCCAGAAAATGCTTGCGGAACTTCGCCACCTTCGGCGCGACGACCGCCATGCAATAAGGCTGATAAGGGTTGCGGGCGAAGAATTCCTGATGATAGTCCTCCGCCATGTAGAACTTGTCGAGGCGGGTCACTTCGGTGACGATGGGAGCGTCCCAAATCTTTTGGGCATCGAGTTCGCGGATGAGTTCCTCGGCGGTGCGCTTCTGTTCGTCGTCGTGGTAGAAGATGGCGGAACGGTACTGCGTGCCCACATCCGCCCCCTGACGGTTGAGGGTGGTGGGGTCGTGGATGGCAAAGAAGACGTTCAGCAGGTCGCGGTAGGAGACGACCTCCGGGTCGAAGCGGATTTGTACGGCTTCGGCGTGACCCGTGTCGCCGTTGCAGACCTGACGGTAGGTGGGGTTGGGCACATGCCCGCCGGCATAGCCGGATTCCACCGAGTACACGCCCTTGATTTCATCGAAAACTGCTTCGAGACACCAGAAGCAGCCCCCCGCCAGTGTTGCGGTTTGCAAATTGCTGCTCATACGTTTGTTCCTTTTCCATCTGGATAAAAACGCAGGGACACAGCCTCCTGTGTCCCTGCCGCGTTGTTGTGATTTTGCCTACACCGCCGGCGCTTCTTCTTTTTCGCCTTCGCCCGTCCGCTCCAGGATGATTTCCTGATCGGGGTCGAGCGTGACGAGGATGGTGTCGCCGTGCTGGAATTCGCCGCTCAGCAATTTATCGGAAAGCGGGTCTTCCACTTTCTGCTGAATGACGCGGCGCAGCGGACGGGCGCCGAATTCCGCGTCGTAGCCCATCTCTGCCAGCGCAGATAAGGCTTCGGGCGTGGCGGTCAGGGTCAGGTCATGTTCTTTGAGGCGTTCGGCGACCTTTGCCAGTTCGAGGGAGACGATTTTCTGGATGTCTTCCTTGTTGAGGGCGCGGAAGATGACGGTCGCGTCGAGACGGTTGATGAATTCGGGGCGGAAGGCGCGCTTGAGCGATTCGTTCAACTTCTTGCGCATGTCTTCGTAGGAGAGGCGTTCCTCCGTCGCTTCGTCGCGTTTGAGCGCGAAGCCGAGCGAGGATTGCCGCTTGATCACGTCCGCGCCGATGTTGGAGGTCATCACGATGATCGCGTTGCGGAAGTCCACTTTGCGCCCTTTGGCGTCGGAGAGGTGACCCTCTTCCATGATTTGCAGGAGCATGTTGTGAACTTCGGGATGCGCCTTTTCGACCTCGTCGAAGACGACGATGGAGTACGGGCGGCGGCGCAGCGCCTCGGTCAGTTGACCGGCTTCCTCGTAGCCAACGTAGCCGGGAGGCGCGCCCACCAGGCGCGAGGCGGTGTGACGTTCCATGAACTCGGACATATCCAACTGGATTGCCGCATCTTCGCTGCCAAACATGAATTTGGCGAGCGCCTTGGTGAGCTCGGTTTTGCCCACGCCGGTGGGACCGAGGAACATGAATGAACCAATCGGGCGGCGCGGGTCTTTCAGTCCGGCGCGCGCGCGGCGCACGGCGCGGCTGATCGCCACGATGGCGTCGTCCTGCCCGATGATGCTCTTGCGCAGTTCGTCTTCCATCTTCAGCAGGCGTTGGGATTCTTCCTCCGCCAGCTGCATCAGCGGCACGCCCGTCCACATGGAGACGACTTCGGCGATGTCTTCGGCGGAGACGACCGGGCTGTTGGCGCGGTCCCAGCCGGTGCGGATGCGTTCGATTTCTTCGCTCAGTTCGATTTCGCGCTCTTCCCATTCGCGCACATCTTCAATGTTGCCTTCTTCCTGCGCCAGCGAGCGGTTTTGGCGCGCCTGCCGCAACTGGCTGAACAGGTCTTTTGCCTGTTTGGCGGCGGGGCTTTTGTACATGCGCACGCGCGAGGCGGATTCGTCAATCAGGTCTATCGCCTTATCGGGGAGGAAGCGCTCGGTGACATACCGCGACGAAAGATGGGCGGCGGCTTCGAGCGCCTCGTCGGAGATGATCAGGTGATGATGCTCCTCATACGCCGGGCGGATGCCCTTGAGGATTTCGATGGTTTCGTCTTCCGAAGGCTCGTCCACCTGAATGGGCTGGAAGCGGCGTTCGAGCGCCGCGTCGGACTCGATGTATTTGCGGTATTCGTCCAGGGTGGTCGCGCCGATGACCTGCAGTTCGCCGCGCGAGAGCGCCGGCTTGAGGATGTTCGCCGCGTCCACAGAGGAACCGGCGGCTCCCGCCCCAACGAGCATGTGCACCTCGTCAATGAACAGGATCGCCCCCGACTGCTTTAACTCGTCAATGACGCGCTTGAGACGCTCCTCGAACTGACCGCGGTACATGGTGCCAGCCACCAGCGAACCCACGTCCAATTGCAGGAGGCGTTTGTTCATCAGCGGCGCCGGCACGTCGCCCTCCACGATGCGCTGGGCGAGTCCTTCCACAATGGCGGTCTTGCCGACGCCCGGTTCGCCGATCAGGGCGGGGTTGTTCTTGGTGCGGCGCGCCAGAATTTGAATGACGCGCTCGATTTCCATCTGCCGCCCGATGACCGGGTCGAGTTTCTTTTCTTCGGCTTTGGCGGTCAGGTCAATGGCGAGTTGGTCCACCAGCGGGGTTTTCTGCCCGGGCTGGGCGCCCCGTTGAGGGGATGAGCCGGCAGGCGTCGGGACGGAGGAGGCGGATTCGTTCAGCACGCGGCGGGTCTGGCGGCGAATCTGTTCGGCGGTCACGCCCAGCCGGCGCAGGACTTCCATCGCCACGCCTTCCACGCGCACCAGCCCAAGCAGGATATGCTCCGTGCCGATGTAGTGATGCCCAAGCCTGCGCGCCTCCTCGACGGCATGTTCGAGCACCTGCTGGGTTTCGGTCGAAAGTTCGACGCGGTTGGGGTCGAAGCCGCTCGATGGCACCGAGACGCGGCGGATGACCTCTCGTACGCGGTCAGACGTCATGCCGAGTTCGCGCAGCACGCGCCCCGCCACCCCGCCTTCCTCTTCCATCAGCCCGAGCAGGATGTGCTCGGTGCCGATGTTGTTGTTGCGGGAGCGTTCGGCTTCCTGGTGCGCTATGCTTAGCACACGTCTTGCCCGCTGTGTAAAACGTTCCATTCCTGCCATAATTTTCTCCTGAATACTTGCAACGATTCTACCAAAAAGGGGCGAAACTCCATGTAGGAAATAGATTAGAGTTTATTTGCAAGCCTGTTACAATATTCACATGACTTTTCGCTCGAAGGACGGACCTATGCGCTCGATTTGCGTTTTTTGCGGATCTTCTGATGCGGTTCACCCGGACTATTTGGCTGCCGCGCGGACGATGGGCAGACTCCTGGCTGAAAGAGGGATTCAACTCATCTACGGCGGCGGGAAGACCGGTCTCATGGGCGCCGTGGCAGATGGCGTGCTCGAGGCGGGCGGCAGTGTCATCGGCGTCATTATCCCCTCCATGAACACCAAATCCCTTGCACATGACGGTCTCACGCGCATGGATGTTACCCCCGATATGCACGCGCGTAAAGCCCGCATGCACGAACTTGCCGACGCCTACATTGCCCTGCCCGGCGGTTTCGGCACGTTCGATGAGTTGTTCGAAACCGTCACCTGGTCGCAGACCGGCGCGCACGAGAAGCCGGTGGGTCTGCTGAACGTGCGGAATTATTACGCTCCTCTGCTCGCAGCCATTGACCATGCCGTGCAGGAAGGTTTCATCTTCAAGGAACACCGCGACGCCCTGTTCTGCGACTCGGACCCGAACAAATTGCTGGACGCGATGGCGCAGTACAATCACCCGCACGAGGCAGTGAAACGGTGGATGAGGGAGGAGTAAGGGGCAAATAACAGGGGTTATTTGGCGAGATCAGCCAGTGGACTGCCCGGCGCGAGGATGCCGCTGAGTTCGGCAAACGGCACGACGACGGTCTGCGGTCCTGCCGCGTAGGGCGCGACCTGGTATTCGTCGAAGGTGATCATCAAGCCCTGGGGGGTGATGTTCCAGTTGCGGTAGTTTTCGGGTGTGGGCTGTGCGCCTTCTGTGAAGGGACCCTCGAAGAAGGGTTGTTTGCTCAGTTCGGTAATGCAATAAGCGGAGATGGCTTCGAGATAGTTCGAGTTGGGGAGGAAGAGGTCGCTCAGCGCCAGTTCCCGCCCGGAGGCGAGGTCGTAGTTGAGGGTCAGGCTGTAGAGACCGGGGTGAGCCGCGCCGTCGGAATAGAACGAGAAATCGAATTTGAAACTCCACAGGTCGCCGATTTGTCCGGGCAGGGTGAAGGTTGCCTCGAGCGAACTGCCGTTGGAAAGCGGTGTGACGGGCAGCTGCTGGAAGTTTTGCCGCCACGAATCCACCTCCTTTTGGACGAGCGCGCTCAAGCGCTGGTTCAGCGCCTTGACGCGGGGGTCGTCGCTGCCGGCGAGCTGCGGCGTGGATGCGGTGAGGGTGTATGGCGGGAATTCGCCTCCCAGGTTGGTTTCGATGAACGGCGCCGAGACCAGCGTCACCTGCGCGCTGAGGGGCGCGGCAGTGGCGGTGGGAATGACGGGCGGCGGCGGGAGGGTTGGGGTGGGGACGCCGAAGGTGAAGGTCACGTTGCAGGCGAGCGCAAGGAGAATGAGGAGACTGGCGAACAGGAAGGGGATCTTTCGATTCATGGGGAGGGTTTCCTTCGATGGTTTTTGAGCTGCGAGGATGTCATCGCGAAGCAATCCGAATGCCTGCCGGGAGACTGCTTCGTCGGCTTTCAGCCTCCTCGCAGTGACAGGGAACAATGTTTGCACAAAGCAATTTCAAAACACTTTCTTCAGGGGGGATATTCGCCGCAGAGAATTTCGAGAATTGCCAGCGCTTCCTGTTTGCCGCCGCAGCCGTTCTCGCCGCCGGGACCGACGCACGAGGGACAGCCGTCGGCGCAGGGGCAGGCGCCGACCAATTCCAGCGCGCGGGCGGTGAGTTCGTCGTGCAGTTCGAACAGTTTTTCGCTGAAGCCAATGCCCGCCGGAATGGAATCGTACAGGACGACGGTTGGTTGACCGAAGATTGCGTTCTCTGTGGGTTCGAGGTGCGTTCCCAAATCGGAAGGATCGCACATGAGGAAGAGCGGCGCAAGGTTTCCCAGCACATACGCCAGCCCCGCCAGCCCGCTCCGCATGCGGACGTTTGCCTCGGCTTTTTTGTGGCAGGATGGACAGAGCGTGACGAGGTTTTCGAGGCGGTTCGCTTCCTGTCGGGCAAGTTCCAGCGTCCCTGCGCGGAGGAATGAGCGGAACGGGACTTTGTGATGCACGTCATGCTGGCGCGTCGTTTCGGGCGCGCCGCACACCTGACATTTATAGCCGTCTCTGGCGCGGACGCGCTCGCGGATCTGCCCCCAGCCGGGACCGTAGTCGTTCGGGTCGTTGGTCCAGGCTCCGGCGTCGCGCAGACGCGTCACCGTTTCCTCGGAGAGGGAAAGCCAGTAGCCGGTGGTCTGCAAATCGGCGGGGGGCAGGTCCAAAGGTTCTTCTCCCAGGTTTTCATGCGTGTACCAGCGGCGTTTGCGGAAGCCGGCGACATAAGTGGTAATTTGCAATTCTCCCCAATGTTTATCTCCGCCGGGGATTACGAGGGTGGCATTGTGCGATAACAGTTTAACTTCGGTCTGGCGCAGGGGTTCGGTGTAGTAGTCGCTGGCGGCGGGTTTGAGGCGGGCAAGGCGGTCTTCGAGGTTCAACTCTTCGACCACATATTGCTGCGCCTCGTGCAGGTAAACCGCGCCGGGGTGTACCATCCAGAGCGCGCTTTGGCCGTCCACCGTGCCGATGACTTGCGGGCGGTCTTCGATGACCGTTTGCAGTACGACGCTGTGCGGCGAGGCGGAACGCAGGGAGATGTTCGCAGCGGGGTATTGGTCTGCCATCCAGAAGAATTTGTCGTTGGAAAGGTGGACTTCGCCGGTGGAAAGCAGGAAGTGCAGGTATTCCTCGATTGTTTCTGCGGGCAGCGCACCAAAGCCTTCGCCTTTTTGGAAGGGCAATTCGAAGACAGCGCAGCGCAGATGTTCGAGCAGGATGAGTAAATGGTCGGGGTTGATGAGCGCCTGTTCGGGCGAGCGCTCGAAGAAATATTCGGGATGGCGGGCGAGGAACTGGTCAATGGGATTGGCAGAGGCAACCAGCACGCTGACGGCGGATTCGAGCCCGCGTCCCGCACGACCCGCCTGCTGTCTCGCTGAAGCGACGGCGCCCGGGTAGCCGACGAGGATTGCCGCGCCCAGCCCGCCGATGTCTATGCCGAGTTCGAGGGCGTTGGTGGCGACGACGATTTTGACCGTTCCGTCGCGCAGTCCCTTTTCGATTTCGCGGCGCTGGGAGGGTAAATATCCGCTGCGGTAGCCGCGAATTTGTGATTGGTAATTTGTAATTGGTAATTCGAGATTTGCATTCGATGATTGATTTTGTTGTAGATAGGTGAGAACAATCTCCACGCTTCTTCTCGAACGCGCAAAGACAACAGTCTGCACGTGATGGTCGAGCAGGTCTTGTGCGAGTCTCACGCCTTCGAGCAGGGACGATTTGCGCAAGCCGAGGGATTCGTCCACGAGGGGCGGGTTGTAGAGGATGAAGTGACGCGGTCCGCGGGCGGAGCCGTCGTTGTCAATGAGGCGTACGGGTTCTTCGATGAGTTTTGCGGCGAGTTCCTGCGGGTTGCCGATGGTGGCAGACGCCAGAAGGAATTTCGGCTGACTGCCGTGGAATTTTGCCGCGCGTTTGAGTCTGCGAATGACGTTGGCGACGTGCGAGCCGAAGACTCCGCGGTAGGTGTGGGCTTCGTCAATGACAACATATTTCAGGTTGGAAAAAAGTTCCAGCCAGTTGGTGTGGTGCGGCAGGATGCCGGTGTGGAGCATGTCGGGGTTGGTGAGGAGGATGCGGGCGTTTTTGCGGATGGCAGGGCGGGCGGAGGAGGGGGTGTCGCCGTCGTAAATGGCAGGGTTCAGGTTCCAGGTTTCGAGTTTCAGGCTGCCAAGTGTGGAAAGTTGGTCTTGTGTGAGGGCTTTGGTGGGGAAGAGGTAGAGGGCGCGGGCGTTTTCATTTTCCAGCAGTTCGGCAAAGACGGGCAGGTTGTAGGCGAGGGTCTTGCCGGAGGCGGTGCCGGTGGAGAGGATGATGTTTTCGCCGGCGCGGGCGTGGGTCCAGGCTTCGAGTTGGTGGGAGTAGATGGAGTGAATCCCGGCGGCGATCAAGGCTTGGGAGAGGGGAGCAGGCAGGTCGTCGGGGAAGGGATGCGTTTGCGCGGGGCGGGGAGGCAGCGTCTGCCAGGCGGCGAGGTTGGGGGCGGTGTTGGGGTCGCGTTTCCAGAAGTCCAGCAGGGAGGCGAGGGGCATTTTTTCCTCACCGGCGAAGGTCACGAAGGAACACGAAGGGTAACATCATCTTTTTTGGCGGTTGAGGATGCGCAGGGCAAGGGCGCCCACAGCCAGCGGAAGCCAGAAGGTGATGCCGCGATAGGCGAGGGTGATGACGACCGCCTGACTCCACGGTACGCGCAGGGAGGAGAGGGCGAGGGGCATGATGCCTTCGACGATGCCGATGCCCGATGGGGTGGGGGAAACGATGAGGAAAAGGTAGGAGATGGCGAAGCCGCCGATGATGGTGCCGGCAGAGAAGGGGACTTGAAAGGCGAGAAATGTTGCCATCAGGACTCCCATCAGGAGCGATTTGTTGAGGAAGGCGAACAGCATGGGTTTGACGAGGCTGTGCAGGCGGCCGGGCAGGGATTGCAGGTCTGCCGCCATTTCGCTGGCGAATTGGTGGGCGCGTTCTTCGCTCAGGTAGGGACGATGGATGAAGGGGTGCGCGATGCGGTTGACGAGGCGCGCCATCCTTGCCAGGGCGCTGCCGAGCGCTTTGGCGGAGCGCGAGCCCAGGTAGAGCAGGACGCCGAGGGCGGCGGCGATGGTAAACATGATGGCGGAGGCGGCGATTTCGCTGGGGTCGAGGTCGTTGCGGCGGAAGAGGACGATCAAGCCGAGCGTCAGGACGACGAGGAAGGCGGCGTAATCGAGGAAGATGAACACCATGCTGGCAACGGTCGCTTTGCCGGGGGTGTGGTCGCTGCGGCTGGCGCTGCTGATGAAAACCGCCATGCCGCCCATGCCTGCGCTGGGGGCAATGGTGTTGACGAAGTTGGCGGCGGCGGACATGAGCGTAAATTCGTACAGAGCGCCGTCCATGCCCAGCAGGCGGTAGAGCGAAAGGTAGGTCATGCCGGAGACCAGGAACCATCCGCATTGGATGAGGACAGCCAGGAGGACGAACCAGATGTTTCCCCGTTTGAGGGTTTGTAGAATGGTTTCGATCTCTCCAAAACTCGAATAGACAAACGCCGCACCCAGGAATAATACAAAGATGAAGAGAAATTTCCGCATGTCGAGGGGATTATACACGGACACCCCCATAAAAAAGACTTCGGAAGTCTTTGGAATTTGGAACTTCCGAAGTCTGCGCGGCGATTAATTTCTGCGCCTGCCGCCGAGCAGGAAGACGTAGTAGAGGACTTGCAGGACGGCGGTGACGAGCGCGGCAACGTAGGTGAGCGCGGCGGCGTTGAGCACCTGATTGACGCCGCGCGTCTCTTCCTCCGTGCGGATGATGCCGCTTTCGGCGAGCATGGCTTTGGCGCGGGCGGAGGCGTTGAATTCCACGGGCAGGGTTGCCAGTGCAAAGACCGCGCCGCCGGCGAAGAACAGCACGCCCAGCCAGGCGAGGTCGAGCCAGCGCAGGAACAAGCCTGCCATGATGAGGATCCAGCCGAGGTTGGATCCGATGCTGACCATAGGCACCAGCGCCGAGCGGAAGCGGAGCGGGAGGTAGCCTTCCGCGTCCTGCATGGCGTGACCGAGTTCATGCGCGGCTATCGCAACCGCCGCCACCGAGGGGGCGTTTGCCACGCCGGGCGAGAGGTAGAGGGTTTTGTCGCGCGGGTCGTAGTGGTCGGTGAGGCTGCCGCCCACGCCCAGCACGCGGACGCTGCGCAGTTCGGCGCCGCCCTCGAATCCCGAATACACCGCACGCGAGACCAACTGTTGGGCGGCTTGGGCGCCGGTCAGCCCGCTGGAGGCGCGCACCCGGCTCCACTTGTTGTAGGCATGCCTCACGTACCATGAGGTGATGCTCATCAGGATGAAGGCGGGGATCATGAAAATCAGATAGGTTGGGTTGAAGAAGAACATGGTTATCTCCTTTCCCGGCTCCGCCGGCGCGCGGGGAGCCGTTGGCTTACTTTTGTGAAATCATTTCCAGTAATACTTCTACGGCTTTATCCAGCTGCGGGTCGCGCTTGTTTTCGTAGTCGGCGTCGGTCATTTCGACGATGTAATCGGGGGTGAGACCCACGCCCTGAATGGCGCGTTCCTTGGGGGTCAGCCATTTGGCAATGGTGACGCGCGCCGCGCCCTGGTTGTTGGAAAGCGGCTGGATGGTCTGCACGGAGCCTTTGCCAAAGGTCTGCACGCCGACGAGTTTGGCGCGTCCGTAATCCTGCAGGGCGCCCGCCACAATTTCGGAAGCGGAGGCGGAGCCTTCGTTGACCAGCACGACCATGGGGATGTCGGTGGCTCTGCCGTTGCCGAGGGCGTTGTAGGTATCGCGCGTGCCGTTGCCGTATTGTTCGATCAGCACCACGCCCTGGTCAATGAATTCGGACATGACTTCGACGGAGGTGATGAGGTAGCCGCCGGGGTTGAAGCGCAGGTCGAGGATGATGCCCTTCGGGTTTTGCGCCAGCAATTCGTCCAGTTTGTCGCGCAGTTCGGTGGTGGTGCGGTCGCCGAAGAAGTTGATGTCAATGTAGGCGATGCCGTCGTCGCGCATTTCGCCGGTGACGCTGGGAACGGTGATTCTGGCGCGGACGATGGTGAACTCGAGCGGTTCGGTTTCGCCTTCGCGCAAGACCGTCAAAACAACCGTCGTCCCGGCCGGTCCCAGCACCTTTTGGCGGGCTTCTTCGGGTGTGACGCCGGTCATGTCTTCGCCGTCAATGGCGATGATCTGGTCCCCGGGGCGCAGACCGGCGGCTGCGGCGGGCGAACCTTCGATGGGGCTGACGATGGTCAGGTATTCGCCCTGCGTATCCACATAAGCGCCGATGCCCTCATACTGACCGGAAAGCGAGGATGATTCGGTTTCATAGACCTTGGGGTCCATGTAGTAGGTGTAATCGTCGCCCAGCGCCTGCATCATGCCGCGGATGGCGCCCTGCATGAGCAGGGTGTCGTCCACGGGTTGATTCACAAATTGCGAATGGACGATGTTCCACGCTTCCCAGAAGGGGGCGAAGAGAGTCTGAAGTTCTTCGGGGGTGGCAGACGGCTGGTTGTTTGGGGAAGGAACGGCGGTGGGCGGCAGGACGATGCTGGTGTGCGGGTTGTCCGTCAGGGACGGAAAGACGCCGGTTTGCCCAAGCACGTGGCGGGTCACAAAGCCGCCGGCGAAAGAACCTGTCAGCAGGATGAGCGCGGCGAAGATTCCAAGGATGGTTTTGGTTGCCTTATTCACAATTGCCTCCGGTAAAGTGAGGTCACGTGATGTGACCGTTGACAAACGATACTATGACGTGATTAGAGAAGAATGAATTTTCCCGTATGAGGAGCGTAAGAGAGTGTGTTGAAATTCATGTTCCAACCACAGATGAACACAGATAAATTCAGTAGATCACGAAAACCCTGCGTAACTTGCGCTCTCTAGCGCAAATTCGGCGGTAGAGACCG
>DAOUBY010000203.1:0-3705 GCA_034432325.1 Anaerolineales bacterium | reverse complement strand
ATTCCCAGGCGCGTCACCCCTTCGCGGATGGTGTCCGGCGAGGAGTACGAGAAGTTGATGCGCATGGTGTTCTTCCCGCCGCCGTTGGGATGGAACGCCTCACCCGGCACGAACGCCACCTTCTTCTCGATGGCGCGTTTCAACACTTCGGCGGAGTCCATCCCCTCCGGCAGGATGCCCCACAGGAACATGCCGCCTGCCGGTTTCGTCCAGCGCACGCCCTCGGGGAACATCTCCTCCATCATTTCGAGCATCACGTCGCGGCGTTCCTTGTAGGTGGCGCGAATCACCTTGACGTGTTCGTCGAGGAACCCGCCCTTTGCCACCTCATACGCCACGTACTGGTTGAACGAGGAGGTGTGCAGGTCGGCGGCTTGCTTGGTCATCACCAGTTTGCGAATCACCTCCGGCGGCGCAATGACCCACGCCAGCCGCAGACCGGGCGCCAGCAGTTTCGAGAACGTGCTCAAATAAATGACGTTGCCGCTGTAATGCGAGCCGTTCGGACCGCGATACTCGCTGTCCAGCATCACCACAGAGGGGATGTGGTCGCCCTCGTAGCGCAGCTGCCCGTAAGGGTCGTCCTCCACGATCGGCACGCCGTATTTGTCGGCGATTTCGACGAGTTTTTTGCGCCGCTCGAGGGTCAGGGTGGAGCCGCTGGGGTTCTGAAAGTTCGGGAGCACATAGATGAACTTCGGTCCCACGCGAAGCGCCGCCTCCAGTTCATCCACAATCATGCCGTTTTCATCCGAGCGGACCGCGATGTACTGCGCGCCGTAGGCGTTCCATGCCTGCAGCGCGCCGAGGTAAGTCGGCGATTCGACGACGACGTAATCCCCGCGGTTGATAAACAGCCGCCCGATGAAATCCAACGCCTGCTGAGAGCCGGACGTAATCATGATGTTATCGGCAGTGACCGACACGCTGTAGCGCGCCGTATGACGGGCAATCATCTCGCGCAGAGGAAGATACCCCTCGGTGGTGCTGTATTGCAGCGCCTGCGGACCGAAATGCTCCAGCACGTAATTGCAAGCCTGGCGGAACTCTTTCACCGGAAAGACCTCGGGCGCCGGCAAACCGCCCGCAAACGAGATAATATCGGGCTGTTCGGTCAATTTCAGCAGTTCACGGATGACCGAACTCCCCATTTTTTTTGTGCGATGGGCGTAGCGATATTCCCAGGGTGTCTGCATTCTTGCTCCTTTTATGTTTGCTGATGCGCTGTCGGCGTTGGAGAACGCCTCCTACGCACGAGGATAAAAAAAGCCCGGCAGGTACAAAAGCACCTGTCAGGCTGACTGACTCCTTCTTGCAAAAAAATCCAGGAGGATAAGAGCCAGATTCCGTATCATGGCTGATTTATATTACACCATTTTCAGCGCCCCTGCAATTGACAACCGTCACGTTTTGCAGGCTACCGGGCAACTGTAAAGTCACTTCGACGCCCGCTTGGTCGCGTATGCCGAACGCTGTGTAAATTCGTGCCGCGAGATTAATCTCGCGCCGCTTTTACACAAAAATCGAGGATGCCATCAAACGCCCACTTTCCGCTTCCACCTTCCTCCCTTATAATCCCCGTCTCGAACCATCACTGGAGGTACCCTTGCGAAAACCCATCCTGCTTCTCACCATCGTCCTGGCGGGCATCCTGCTTGCCGCCTGCGCCTCGAACACCGACGCGCCCGCACAGGCAGTCCAAAACTACCTCGAAGCCCTCGTCAACAAGGAAGCCGAGAAACTCCCCGCCCTCGTCTGCGGCGACTGGGAGGAAGACGCCCTCATCGAACTCGACTCCTTCCAGGCGGTCACCGCCCGGCTCGAGGATGTCTCCTGTTCTCAAACCGGCGCCGATGGCGACACCGCCCTCGTCCTCTGCACCGGGAGCATCGTCGCCACCTACAACAACGAAGACCAAAAACTCGACCTCTCCGTCCGCACCTATCAGGTCGTTCAACAGGGCGGCGACTGGCTCGTATGCGGCACACGCTAGATTCCTCTCGCCGCGAAGGACACGGAGGAAATAAAAAAAGCCCCTTCGTGTCCTTCGTGGTAAAAATCTTTTCGCCCGAAAACCTCTGGGCGCTCGTACTCTTCATCATCGTCGTTGCGCTGATCATCTTCACCACCGATGACAGCCCGCAGTGGATTTATCAGGGCTTCTAAATGGGACTGACCCAGATCGCCGCTTCCATCCTGACCTCGATCCTGGTCGGCGCACTGACGCGGGGCGCCTGGCGGACGTATTCCCTGCTGGCGCTCAGCGCCCTGGCGGTTTATTGGTTCCAGCCTGCCCTGCCCCTGCGCGCCTTCGACTTCTGGCTTCCCACCCTCGCGCTTGCGCTGACGGCGCTGACCTGGCTCGTCGCCTCCCCGCCCGGCGCGTGGAAGGCGCGGCACAACGTCAGCGGTTGGCTCATTCTCGTTGGGGTGGTCACCCTCGTGGACCTCTCCCGCTATATTTTTCCCAAGCCGCTCCTCACGGGAACGCCCCCCCCGCCATTTACCCAATACCTTCTCTTCCTCGCAACCATCCTCCTCTTTGCTTTCTTCCTCGCCTTCCTCTCCCGCACGAAATTTTCACTTTCCGCTTCTCTGCTGATCATCCTCCTGCTTGCCATCCTCGTCACCCTCAAATCGCCCAAACTTTCCCTCCAAGCCAGCCTCCTCCTCCGCACGCTGACAGACCGCCCCACCGCCACCGCCTCTCCCCTCGACCTGCGCTGGCTCGGCTTCTCCTACATCGCCTTCCGCCTCATCCACGTCCTGCGCGACAAACAGATCGGGCGTCTCCCCGAACTCTCCCTGCCCGAATTTGCAGCCTATGTGGTGTTCTTCCCATCGCTTGCCGCCGGTCCCATTGACCGCGCCGAACGCTTCGCCAAAGACCTGCGCAGTGACTTTGCCCTCACGCAGGAGCAAACGTTGTCAGCGGGGCAAAGGCTCCTCGTTGGGCTGTTCAAGAAATTCGTCGTGGCTGACGCGCTGGCACTGATTGCCCTGAACGATACGCTCGCGGCGCAGGTCCACTCCACAGGCTGGCTGTGGCTTCACCTCTACGCCTACGCCTTCCAAATCTACTTCGACTTCAGCGGCTACACCGACATTGCCATCGGCATTGCGCGGCTCGCGGGCGTCAGCCTTCCCGAAAATTTCCTCGCCCCCTACGCCAAACCCAACCTGACCCAATTCTGGAACTCGTGGCACATGACCCTCACCCAGTGGATTCGCGCCTACTTCTTCAACCCCTTCAACCGCTGGATTCGCGGGTACAAATTTCTTCCCGCTTGGGCGATGCTCCTTCTCGGTCAACTTGCCACCATGCTGCTCATCGGTCTCTGGCACGGCGTCACGTGGAATTTCGTTTTGTGGGGCGCGTGGCACGGGCTGGGACTCTTCCTCCAGAACCGCTGGAGCGACTTTGCAAAGAGGAGCGTGGCGGCTGCCAGCCCGCGCCTGCAAACCGCCCTGCAAGCCGGCGGCGTTCTGCTCACCTTCCACTTCGTCGCGCTGGGATGGGTCTTCTTTGCATTGAGCACGCCTCACCTCTCAGCGCAGGTTCTCTCCAAACTCTTTGGGCTTGAATAGATGACTGCACTGAAAAAACCTTTTCTTACCACGAAGAACACAAAGACCACGAAGTTTTTTAAATCATCTTGCATCGAATTTCAAAATTCAGTACTTCACGAAAGCGCGTATTGGGCG
>DAOUBY010000202.1:0-8459 GCA_034432325.1 Anaerolineales bacterium | reverse complement strand
CGGGCGTTAGAGAACGCCCAGTACGCTCCCAGTGAAACTCCCGCCATCCGGACGGGAGTTTTTGTATGCCTGTTACGTTTTGGAGGCGGTTTCGTCTTGGGTGAGTAATCACAAAAGGAGAGACAAATGAACCAGCGTTTTATCCGCTCCGCTGTGAAGCGGATGGATGACGTCCCTTTTGCGGACAGCGAGGGCGTGACAATGGTTACTTTGGAGGGGCAGGCTGAGGCGGGGTCTGAAGCGCTCATGGCAGCGGTACCGCAAGCGCTGGAGGTCAGCAAAACATCTTCAAGAAAAGTCTGGTTGGATTATCTCCGTGTATTTGCGATTCTGGCGGTCATCACCGGGCATGTGATTGCGGATTTTTACAGGCTGTTTGGCGAAGTAGGGGCAGCCGAGTGGTGGCTTTCGAATGTTTTAGGGACTCTGGCGAGGTCGGCGGTGCCGGTGTTTGTGATGGTGTCGGGCGCGCTTCTCCTGGGCAAGCCTGCTTCACTGGGAGCGTTTTACAGAAAGCGGGTGATACGGTTCCTTCCGCCCATCATTTTCTGGAATTTGGTGTATTTGGGCGTGTATATTCTCGATGGGATGGACAGGCAAACCGTGTTGTGGACGCTGAAGGCACTGTTCATCGTGGATGGATACATTGCCCCGCATTTGTGGTATCTGTCCATGTTCATCTGCCTGATGATGTTCGCGCCGTTTCTCAACAAGTTCATTCTCGGGGAAAGACCGACGGCGGGCGATCTGACACTCCTGCTGGTACTGGCATTTCCGTTCTTTTTACTGCAACAGATTGCGAACTTTGCCGAAGCCGTCTATGATCTCAACATGGAGTGGTTCTCGCTCTTTCCCTGGTTTGGGGTGTATTTCATCGCCGGGTATGTCATTGATCGGTACGCCGCCAATGTTCGGCTGGGCAGCGGCTGGATCGCCGCCGCCATCGCTGCCCTGATGGCAGTTGGCGCGGGGTTGAATTATTACGCTGTCGGCGTGCTTGGCGTGATGAAGAATTACTTCATCAACACCGAGCGGGGTCCCTTGCAGTTTCTCCTTTCCATGCTGATTTTTCTGCTGGCGAAGAACCTGTCGGCGCGGCTGCGCCCCAACAGGCTGGTTTTGGCGGCTGCCGAGGCAAGTTTCGGAATGTATTTGATTCACGAAATCTTCAACGGGATTTTTGTCAAAGTCCTGCCGGGTTATTATTCTCACGGGCTGGTTTATATTCCCCTCGTCGCCATGGCGACCGCGATTCTATCCTTCCTCTCCATTTCGCTGCTGCGGAATCTGCCCATCATGAAGATGGTTTGCTAGTATTACAGCGCAAAGTCCGACGCTGGAGAGCGTCTTTTACGCTGCGGCGCAGCGGACGTTCTCCCCTCGCGCTTGCCTGCCAGGGCAAGGGTAACGTCCGCTAAACCTTGCGCTGTAACATTAATCTCGCAGTACGAATTTGCACAACGTTCGGCGTAGCGCGGAATTCATTCCGCAACCTAAAGCGACATGAATGTCGCGCCACAAAATCTTCGCGGCTGTGATAGTTTTTCAAGAGCAATTCTATAAGACATCCGGTCGTCGGAGTGATGTAGTATCATTGGGCGGCAAAAGGACAAATATGACTCTGGTAACCGTTTCGCAAGCGCAAGGGCGCGTGCCCGTGACCATTTTCCGCCTCGAGGAACGCATCCACCTCGGCAATTTTTCGGAACTCGAACGGCTGGCGAAAGAGGCGTATGAAAATGGAACGCGGAATCTGGTTATTGACCTGAGCCGCACCGACTCCATGACCAGCATCGGTTTGCGCGCGTTGATTATTGTTCACAAAGCGCTTGCCAAAGGGGGCAGCGGCAGCCATCTCAAAATTGCGGGGGCAACAGCGGTCATCCGTGAGATTTTGCAGGTGACGGGGGTTTCTCAGTTCATCGAGGTGTACGATACGGTGGATGAGGCGGTCGCTTCGTTTTGAGCGCGGGCGGTTCTTCACATCATCCGAAACGTGTTCAACAAAGCGGAAAACGGCAGATCGGCGAGCGATGTGACGGTCAGGTTTGCGCCTTCGACTCTCAACCGGGCTGTGAGCGGATTGAGTACCGCCACGACGAAAATGCCCGCCCGGCGCGCCGCCAGCACTCCGTTTGGGGAATCTTCAAAGACCACCGCTTCGTTTTTCTGGACCTGTAACTTCTTCAGCGCCAACAAAAATAAATCTGGATTGGGCTTGGTCCTGCCAGCGTCCACGTCGTCTGCGCAGACGATATGGTCGAAGAGATGGAAGATGCCGAGGCGTTTGGCATGCCCGTCCACCCAGGCGTGGCGGGAACTGGAGGCGATTGCCAGTTTGAGTCCGTGCTGTTTGGCGGCGTGGATCATATCCAGGATGCCGGGCAGGATGGAGGAGCGCTCAATGACGGCGGAACTTTCAGAGTGGTGACGAGCCCGCAGGGAAACAGGATCCAGCCGTCCCTGAGAGAGAAGCGAGAGGTGTTCGGCGGCGTCGAAGTTGGAGATGCCGTATCCGCCGACCGTCTGCGCCCAGTCGTTGAAGGGAAAGTCGTATCCGTGTTCGGCGTAGATGCGCGTCCAGATGTCCACTTCGGGGGTTTCGGTGTCGAGGATGAGGCCGTCGAAGTCAAAGATGAGGGCTTTGAGCATGTGAGGTTTGCTTGAAGGGGCTGATGAAAGTTAGAAGATTGGCGTTGGGTCAATGACAATCGTGCAGGTGTCATCCCCCGCTGCAATGCACGTTTTCTCTTCCACGTTGAAGACCTTCCCCCCACTCAGCCAGTAAAGGGCTTCCTGGAGCAGCCCCACCGCCAGGTGACAGACCGGTTCGTGGGTGTGCCGTCCCCAGCATAGCGGACATTGTTCGATGTGCCAGAGCAGGACGCCGTTCTCTTCTTCGATGCGCACTTTCTGGTCGGTGAAGGCGTTGAACAAGCCGGCAAAGGCTTTTGCGCCCGCGCTGATTTTGGCTGGCAGCGGCAGAAGGCGGAAGGCTGTTTCAGTGATGCCCATCTGCCCGCCGTAGCAGCGGACGCCCTGGTTGAAGCAGGCGCGCCCAACCCGCAACGCCAGTCCGCGCCCGCCATGTGGACCGTAGAGCTGCTCCAGCGTGGCGGTGAGACTGCTGACGGTGGAAAAGGGGAATTCGCGTTCGGCGTTGTCGGCTGGGTATTGGTCGAGAAGGGAATGCAGGGAGGCAAGTTTCAGGACGGCATGCACCCCGTTTTTGCCCATCACCTCTTCCATTGAGAGGAGGATGATCCTCCCCATGCGATTGGGGTAGAAAAGCGAAGGTTGTTCGGTCATGGAGCAAGTGTCACGGAGGTGGCGGATGTGTTGAGGGGCGAGGGTTGAGGCTGGGCGGCGGCGATGGCGGGGGTCTCCTGATCGAGAAAGGCTTTGAGTTTTTGGGTGAAGGGTTCGGGTTCGTCCAACATGATGAAGTGCCCGGCGAGAGGGAAGCGTTCGATTTGGGCGTGAGGGATGCCTTTCAGCATGGGCTGCCATTGCTTCGGGTGGACGATGTTGTCGCGGTCGCCGTACATGCCCATGGCGGGGACTTTGATCTGGTTGAGCATGGGGCGCAGGTCGGTTCGGCGAAGCGAGGCAATGGAGAGCAGGAAGGATTCGAGGGTCGTGCGTGAAAGGTCGCGGTCCATCATGTCGGGGAAGCGCTCGTCGCGGCAGATGAAGGGCGAGGCGATGCGCATGCCAAAGCGAAAGGCGCTCATCATGTTGAAGAGCAGGAAGGCAATGGGGCGCATGCCTGCCAGTTTCAGCGGAAACGCCAGCGAGGAGCCGACGATGGGCGAGCCCACCACCACCACCTTGCTGACGCGTTCGGGATAGCGAATGGCAACCGAAAGGCTGACCGTCCCGCCCATGCTGTGACCGACCAGCGGCGCGCGCACGATGCCCAACTGCTCCATGAATTGATCCACCAGGCTGACGAAATCCTGCACGGCGTAGGTTTCGCGTTTTTTGCCCGATTCGCCGAAGCCCCAAAAATCGAGGGCGTAGGTACGGTAATACCTGCCCAGAAAACTCATCGTCTCCTGCCACAAGCCCCACGAACCGAGCCAGCCGTGCAGAAGGATGACGGGTTTTCCGCGCCCGTACACTTCGTAATGAACAATGCCCTGATCGGTGGTGATGGACGACACAAGCGCCTGCCGGAAAAGAGATTTCCGCTATTCCATTTCAGCGAGGATGCTGTAGAGAAGTTCGAGAAGGACGGTTTTGACTGTGTTTTTGTCGGTGGCGACGCAGGGCAGGAATTTGACCTTGTCATCGAGCCGCAGGGCGTGACGCATGTCTTCCATGTCCCAGGCGTCTTCCATGTCCTGCTTGTTTGCCGCAACAACGTAGGGAGTGGGCGCATACGCGCGGAAGGTTTCGAGAATGGAGCGCGCTTCGCGGAAGGTTTCGGGGCGGGTGCTGTCCACCATGACGATGAAGCCCAGCATGCCCTCCGAAAGGATTTCCCACATGAAGTCGAAACGCTTTTGCCCCGGCGTGCCAAAGAGATAAAGCACCAGGTCCTCGTCCACCGTGATGCGTCCAAAGTCCATCGCCACGGTGGTGGCTTCCTTGACTGCCGCCTCCGCCTTGTTGGAAATCTTGCGCTCGGTCGAAACGACGTCAATTTCGCTGACCGACTGGATGAACTCGGTCTTGCCGGCGCCGAACGGACCTGTGACAACCATTTTGACTGTTTGCATGATTTCTCTATCCTTCCGCCTGAATGCCTAAAGCGATTTGATACGCCCGATCAATTTGTTGACGAGCGATTTTTGCTCTTCCTTCACCTGGGTCGGGAACATCTTCGGGCTTTGCGGGATGACCACGCCCTCCGGGCGGACGATTTCCACCAGCCCCGCCTGCAGCAAGCCGTACACAATGCGGCGGATTTCGAGGTCGTTCATCTTGTTGGTCTGGGCAATCTGCCGCATGGTATTGCGGGGATTGATGAACGACACCACGCGCCATTCTTCCACGCTCAGGTTCACGTTTTTCAGCGGGCGGTCGGTGAACTTCAGCGCCATATCCAGGCTGGGAATTTCATCCGAGAGTTGCTCCCACTCCCGCAGTTGGCGCGACCCTTCGATGATGATGTTTTCCAGGTCAATGCGGACATTGATGCGGTCGGCGGGCGGGAGCATATCTGGCTCGAAGCGGAAAAAGCCCTCCACCCACGTAAAGAGCCGCCGCACAATCTCCGTGAAGTAATTTTGCAGGTGGGCAAGGATCTCTTCCTGCGTCAGGTAGCCGGCGTTGATCAGCAGCAGCCCAAGTTCCTTGTCTGTGATGCGCCCCGCGCGCTCCACAATGGCGCGGTATTGATTCACCGTCAGCCGGTTTGCCTTGTGCAAAACCGTCGCCAGCGACCCGTCTTCCTGCCCCACCCGCGCGTACGCCAGTTTCCCTTCGCGGAACGAAATATACGCCTGTTCGCTGGGACCATCCACCACCAGGGTGCCGGTTTTGCGGGCAAGGTTAATCAAATTGAGCAGTTGGGTGATCGTAAAATCTCTTAAATTTCCGCGAAGAGCCATGGACGCCTCAACAAAATCTCCCAAAACTGGGAGGAACGAAAAGATTATACATGCAAGGTATACATGCGTCAAACAAAGGCATTAATTGAAATGAGTCTGGAAGGTGTCCCCGCAGCGTGATAAACTTCCTCTATCACCAACTCAGGAGACCTCTATGCGACGGATTCTACCCCCTCTCACGCTTCTGCTCCTCCTCAGCCTGCTCCTGCCCCAGCCTGTCTTTGCCTCCGCCCCGGCAGGGGTGACGAACGACCGCGCCGTCATCAACTTTCCCATCGCCGTCACCTTCAGCGCTGTCATCAGCGCAGACGCCGACCTCGCCTCCGTCGTCCTCGAATACGGCACCGACCAGTTGACCTGCGGCGAAGTCATTGCCAAAGCCTTCCCCGAATTCAAGCCGGGTAAAACCGCCAGCGTCGAATGGACGTGGGAAATGCGCCAAAGCGGTTCCCTGCCGCCCGGAGCCGCCATCTGGTGGCGCTGGCGCTACACCGACTCAACCGGCAAAGAGTTCGTCTCCTCTCAACAAACCGTCACCTGGCTCGATTCAGACCACAACTGGAAAACCCTCACAGCCGACAAACTCAACCTGCATTACTACTCCGGCACACAAGCGTTTGCCCAGCAGCTGCTCGACGCCGCCAAAGCCGGGCTGGACTTCAACCGCACCAAAGCCGGGCTCACCGCCGAAACGCCCATTGACATCTACATCTACGCCAGCACCAACGACCTGCGCGACGCCATCCTCTACGAACCTTCGTGGACGGGCGGTCAGGCATTTCCCGACCACGACATCGTCATCCTCGGCATCTCCCAATCCGAACTGGACTGGGGGCGCGACGCCATCGTCCACGAAATCACCCATGTCCTCGTTGGGCATCTCACCTTCTCCTGCCTGGGCGGCGTCCCCACCTGGCTCAACGAAGGACTCGCCGTGTACAGCGAAGGGGGCTTGGACTCCGCCTCCCAGCGCCAACTCGACGACGCCATCAAAAACGACACCCTGCTCTCCGTCCGCTCTCTGAGCGCCGGCTTCTCCGAAGTGCCCAGCAAGGCATACCTTTCCTACAGCCAGTCGTACAGCATCGTCAAATTTCTCATCGAAACCTACGGGCAGGCAAAGATGACCGCCCTGCTCATCTCCCTGCGCGACGGCGCCGTGATTGATAACGCCCTCAGGGATGTCTATGGCTTCGACGTGGAAGGACTGGAGGACGCCTGGCGCGCGGCGATTCAAGCCAGACCTCGAACCGTCTCCGCCCAACCGACCGCCCAGCCCACCCCCACCTACGTCCCCACCATCGTCCCCATCTCCGGCGCGCCGCTGGTTCAACAGGCAGTCACGCCGACGCCCGTCCCCACCTCCACATTCGGTGAGCCAACGCCAGAGCCATCCTCGCCTCCCGTCCGCAGCGGACCTCCCCTCTTCCTGACGCTCGCACTGCTGGCTGTTTGCTGTGTATTCCTGCTCATCCTGTTTGTCGCGGCGCTCGTCATTTTCATCCGCGCCCAAAAACGCAAAGGAGGCAACAATGCATAAGAAAACCACACTCCCGACCTTCCTCGTTTTGACCCTCCTGCTTTCCCTCCTCGCTTCGGCGAGCGTGCAGGATGCCTCGGCGTGGCAGAAAAATGCGTCAGCGTGGCAGACGGGCATTCCGTTGAATCAGGCTCTCGTCCTGGAAGGAGGCGAATCCACCAACCCGCGCCAGTACGACCCGCACACCACCTACGGCTCCGGCGACAAGCGCGTCTTCAGCGGTCTGGTCTCCTTCGACCCGCAATTGAACCTGACGCCCGACCTCGCCGAAAGTTGGGACCTGAGCGCCGACGGCATGACCTACACCTTCAAACTGCGCCAGAACGCCAAATTCCACGATGGACGCCCCGTGACCGCGCAGGACGTCGTCTATTCGTGGGAACGCGCCGCCAGCCCCGCCCTTGCCTCCGATACCGCCCTCACCTACCTCGGCGACATCGCCGGCATTCAGGAGTACGCCGCCGGAAAGACGGATCATATTGCCGGCATTCAGGCGCTGGACGATCACACCCTGCGCGTCACCATTGACGCCCCCAAGCCCTACTTCCTGCTCAAACTCACCTACCCCACCGCCTTCGTGGTGGACAAGGCAAACGTGGAAAGCGGCGGGGACTGGTACCGCCGTCCCAACGGCACGGGACCCTACCGCCTGATCGAGTGGAAGCCCTTCGAGCGCATCGTCTATCAAGCCAACGCCGATTTCTACCTCGGCGCTCCGTCCATCCCCTACATCGTGGTCAACCTCTACAGCGGCGACAGCCAGCGCCTCTACGAAACCGGCGACGTGGACATCGCCAGCCCCTACTCCATCGAACGCTTCACCGACCCCACCGAGCCGCTTCACAACGAACTGCGCACCGGCGTCTCGCTTTGCACCGGCTACGTGGTCTTCGACTCCACCCGCCCGCCCTTCGATGATGTCAACGTCCGCAAAGCGTTCAGCATGGCGTTCGACCGGCGGCAATTCATCGAGGTCGTCTTCCCCGACCGCGCCCTGCCCGCCATCGGCTTGTACCCGCCCGGCCTGCCCGGCTTCAACATCGCCCTGCAGGGCTTGCCCTACGACCCCGAAGCGGCGCGCGAACTGCTCAAAAAATCCAAATACGGAATCAACCTGCCGCCCATCGTCTTTACCGACGCCGGCATTGGCAGTTACATAGGCGCAGATGTTGCCGCCCTGGCAGATATGTGGAAGAAAAACCTCGGCGTCACCATCATCATCGAAAACCTCGAGCCAAACTTCTACTACGACCAGATCTACTCGAACAACCACGGTCAACTCTTCAGCGGCGGCTGGTGCGCCGACTATCCCGACCCGGAAAACTTCGCCGACGTGCTCTTCCACAGCGGCTCCGCGCAAA
>DAOUBY010000201.1:0-20119 GCA_034432325.1 Anaerolineales bacterium | reverse complement strand
GGGGGTGGGGTCGCTCCCTCCCCGCTCGTCAGGGAGGGGTCGGGGGTGGGGAACGAGGTCACCCCAACACCTCCACATCATGCGGACCCGACTCCCGCAGCCCCGCGCCCGTCATCCGCACAAAAATCGCCTTCTGCTGAAACTCCTCGATGGTATGCGCGCCGCTGTAACTCATCCCCGACTGCAGCCCGCCGACCAGTTGAGTCAGCACCTCGCGCACCTTGCCGCGGTACGGAACCGCCGCCTCCACCCCTTCCGCCACGTACTCCTCGATTTCCTCGCGCGTCAAATCGTTGCCTTCGCGCTTGTTGCGCTCGATGTTCGCCGTCAGCGACGCCATGCCGCGCGACGCCTTGTAGCGGTGACCGCGCCGCGTCATGATGAGACCTGGGCTTTCGTCCGTCCCTGCCAGCAGAGACCCCACCATCACCGTGCTGGCGCCCGCCGCAATCGCCTTCGCCACATCCCCAGGGTGGCGGATGCCGCCATCCGCGATGATGGGAATTCCGTGCGGACGCGCCGCCTCCGCGCACTCGATGATTGCCGTCAATTGCGGCACACCCGACCCCGCCACCTGCCGCGTGATACAAATCGAGCCTGGTCCCACCCCGACCTTCACCGCATCCACGCCCGCGTCAATCAATCGCTTCGTCCCGTCCGCCGTCGCCACGTTCCCGCCGATGATCTGCGCATCGGGGAAGTGCCTGCGGATGTTCTCGATCATCTCGATTTCGAGCCGCGAATCGCCGTGCGCGATGTCCACCACGATACAGTCCGCGCCTGCCGTCAAAGCCGCCTCCACGCGGCGCATCTCCTTATCGCGCACCCCCACCGCCGCGCCCACCGCCAGCCGTCCCTTTGCATCCTTCGTCGCTTTGGGATACTGCGTAATCTTCATGATGTCCTTCAGCGTGATCAACCCCGCCACCTTGCCTTCGGCATCCACGAGCGGCAATTTCTCCACGCGGAACTGGTGCAAAAGCCGCTCCGCCTCCTTCAGCGACGTGCCTGGCGCGGCGCTGTGCACCTCGCGCGTCATGATTTCGGTCACAGGCTTGCCGTCGTCGCCCTCGAACAACAAATCGCGCGTCGAAACGATGCCGACAAGTTTCTCGTCCTGATCGAGAATCAAAATCCCGCCCGTGCCAGTCTCCTCCACGATGCGCTTCACCTCCCCCACCGTCTGACGGTCGGTCATCGTAATCGGCTGATCCACAATGAACGACTCCGCCTTCTTCACCCGCTCGATCTGCCGCGCCTGCTCGGCAATCGTCATAAAGCGGTGAATGATACCGATCCCGCCCTCGCGCGCCATCGCAATCGCCATCTCGCTCTCGGTCACCACATCCATATTTGCCGAAACAATCGGCGACTGCAAAGCAATCTTCCGCGTCAGCCAGCTCTTCGTCGAAAGCATCCGCCGCGACTCCACATCGGAATACTGCGGCACCAGCAAAACATCATCGTAAGTCAAAGCCACATCGGGCAAAATTTTCATATCACCTCTCCAGACTTCCGAAGTCTTGAAGACTTCGGAAGTCTTCCATTGATCTTATGAGAACGAACCGCCCGAATTATACCCATTGCAGCCGCAAATGGCTCTCGTTATCGCCATTTGCGGCTCGGGTATTATATAATGCTTGATGATGGCGCTTCACGCTCTTTCTCCTCTGGATGGACGCTACGAAAAGGAGACCGCCCCGCTTCGGGACTTCTTCTCCGAATTTGCCTATCTGCGCTCCCGCGCCCGCCTCGAGCTGGACTTTTTATCTGCTCTTTCCAAAATCGGCATTTGCCCGCCCCCCAGCCTTTCCCTCGACGCCTTCACAGACGAAGACGCGCGCAAAATTCAGGAATACGAAAAGACCACGCGGCACGATGTCAAAGCGATTGAGTATTTCCTTCGAGAAAAACTCCCCGCTGAATTTCACCAGTGGATTCATTTCGGCTTGACCTCCGAAGACGTGAACAACATCGCGCAAGCCCTCGCCCTGCGCGACTCGCGCGATCAGGCGCTCCTCCCCGCGCTCGACGCCCTCCTCGCCTCCCTGCGTGACTTTGCAAAGCGATACCGCGCCCTTCCCATGCTCGCGCGGACTCACGGTCAGCCCGCCGTGCCGACCACGCTGGGCAAAGAGATTGCGGTCCATCTTGCCCGCCTCCTCGAATGCCGCGAACAAATCGCCAGCCATAAATTCGAAGCCAAGTTGACAGGCGCGGTCGGAAACTTGAACGCCCTGCACGCCGCCTTCCCGAACATTGACTGGCTCGCCTTCAGCCGCGGCTTCATTCACAGCCTCGGCTTGGAAGCCAACCTCGTCACCACCCAAATCCTTCCCTGCGACAACTGGCTGCGCTACTTCCAATCCCTGCAACTCACCAACTCCATCCTTACTGGCTGCGCGCAGGATATGTGGCGGTACGTCAGCGATGGGCGGCTCAGGCAGAAGGTCGTTGAAGGCGAGGTTGGGTCGTCCACGATGCCGCAGAAGGTCAACCCGATTGACTTCGAGAACGCGGAGGGCAACCTCGGTCTCGCCAACGCGCTCCTCGCCCACTACGTCCAAAAACTGGCGGTTTCCCGCCTGCAGCGCGACCTGTCCGACTCGACGGTGCGGCGCACGTTCGGCGTGGCGCTGGGTCACACCCTGCTGGCGTGGAACAACCTCACGCGCGGCTTGTCCCGCGTGGAGGCGGACGAGGCGAAGGTCAAAGCGGAGTTGGAGGCGCATTGGGAGGTCATCAGCGAGGGGGCGCAGACCATCCTCCGCGCGGCAGGACGCAGCGACGCATACGAGTCGCTCAAGTCTCAGACGAGGGGACGCTCAATGGACAGTACCAGGTATCGGGTCTGGGTGGAGGCGCTGGATGTGGACGAGGCAACGCGCGGGAGGTTGATGAGTCTCTCGCCAGAGTCGTATATCGGGTTGGCGGTCAAATTGACGGATGAGGTGATTCGAGAAGCGTAGGACATGTTCTCTCGCGTGCCGGCGGCAGAGACCGCCAGGTACGCAAAGAGACAAGCGTAGGACACGTTCTCTAACGTGTCAGCGGTATGCTCTCCAGCGCAAACGGAATATTTGGAGGTCAGATGTCTGTTACAGCAGTGATTGGCACACAATGGGGCGACGAGGGGAAGGGCAAGGCGGTGGATTTTCTCGCGGAGCGCGCGGATTACGTGGCGCGTTTCAACGGCGGGAACAACGCCGGGCATACGGTCATCAACGAGTTCGGGACGTTCAAGATTCATCTCGTGCCGTCGGGGATTTTCGCGCAGAATACAACGGCGCTCATCGGCGGCGGCGTGGTGATTGACCCCGCCGTGCTGATCGAGGAGATCGAGACGCTCAACCAAGCAGGCGTGAATGTGGACGGGCGGCTGTGGGTCTCGCCGCGTTCGCACGTCATCCTGCCCTATCACAAAATTCTGGATGGGTTGTACGAGGAGGCGAAGGGCGCAGGCGCGACGGGGACAACGCGGCGCGGCATTGGTCCCGTGTTTGCCGATAAGGTGAGTTACAACGGCATCCGCTGGAGCGACTTTGCGAGTGACGCGTTCGAGAAGCGGTTGTCGGTGCAGGTGGCGTTGAAGAACAAGATCATCACTGCGCTGGGCGGCGAGGCGTTGAAGTACGACGACGTGTGCGAGACTTATCGCGGCTATTACGAGAAACTCAAGCCCTACATCAAGGAGTTGTTCCCCATCGTGCAGGCGGGCTTGAAGGCAAATAAAAACTTCCTGCTCGAACAGGCGATGGGGACGTTCCTCGACACGGATTGGGGAACGTATCCGTTTGTGACCGCTTCGACGACGATTCCTTCAGCGGCTTCGGCTGGGCTGGGCATCCCGCCACGCTACATCACGGACGTGGTGGGCGTGACGAAGGCATACACCACCCGCGTCGGCGCGGGACCGATGCCGACGGAAATCCACGACACGGCGAGCGAAGCGTACAGGAAGTTCGGCGAGGTCGCCGCCACAACGGGGCGCATCCGCCGCGTCGGCTGGCTGGACCTGGAACTGGTGCGCACCGCCGTTGAGTTGAGCGGCGTCACCGAACTGTGCCTGACGAAGTTGGACATCCTGAGCGGGCTGGAGGAGATTCAAGTCTGCGTCAACTACAAACTGGACGGGAAAGCCGTCCGTTACGCGGATGTGGACGCGTACGATCTGGAGCGGGTGGAGGCTGTCTATCAAGCCGTCCCCGGCTGGCGCGAGGACATCAGCGGGGTGAGCTCGTTCGAGGAACTGCCTGCAAAGGCGCAGAACTACGTGAAAATGATCGAGGTTGCGGCGGGCGTCCCTGTGAAGTGGATTGGGGTCGGTCCAGCGCGCGAAGCGACGATACGAAGGTAAACGTGTAAAATAGTGACGAAAGGAGCCCGAGATGACTTACGCGCAAGTTGTGACACAAATCAAGCGAATGTCGCAAGCCGAAAAAGTAGCGTTGATGAAAATGCTGGCAGAATCATTGGCAGAGAATTCGGGAGTAAAACGAAAGCGCACCTTGAAGCGTCTCTATGGGGCGCTCCGTCCGAAAAGTGGACGGCTTCCTTCCAACAAACAAATCAGGAAGGAATACGCGGATTATCTGGTCGAGAAATACAAATGATTCGCGCCTTACTGGATACCAACGTCATTCTCGACGCTCTGCTGGCGCGTGAGCCATCAGGTGCGCAGGCGGCGGCGGTGTGGCAGGCGCACGAAGATAATCTTTTTACAGGGCGCCTCTGCGCCATCACACCGCCAATCGTGTTCTATGTGGCTCGCAAACAACTGGGAAAGCAAAAAGCGCTCGCTCTCATAGCGGATCTTACCGACACCTTCGAAGTATGCGCCGTCAACAAGCAGGCGTTACGCGCCGCACTGCGGCCGGGCATGACCGATTATGAGGATGCCATTCACGCCGCCAGCGCGCTTGCCGAAGGGTTGGATTTTATTGTCACAAGCAACTTGAGGGATTTTAGAAAATCGCCTGTAAAGGCAGTGCCGCCGCTAGAATTTTTGAAACAGATACGCTGACGAAAAGAGGGATGCGGATTGGGGCGGCACAAAAGAGAAAAGCGACGATACGAAGGTAAACTTGCCACAGACGCACACAGATGAACGCAGCCGCTCTGCTGCCTGCATAAATAACTGAACTGATGCAGCCAAAAAGCAGGGAGAAGCCGACGATTTTAGTTCAAATATTTACGCAGTACTCTGTACATCCATCTGTGTCCATCTGCGGTTAAAAAACGGAGGCACACATGATCAACTTCATTGCATGGCTCATCTTTGGCGCGCTGGCGGGATGGGTCGCCAGCATACTGACGGGCAGGAACCGCAAAATGGGCGCGCTTGCCAACATCGTCATCGGCATCTTCGGCGCATTCGTGGGCGCGGGGATTTTGAACACGCTGGGCATACAGGTCCCGCAGGGATTCAGCCCGCTGGGATTCCTCGTGGCAGTGGGCGGCGCGGTGGCGCTGATCTTTGCAACAAGGCTGGTGCGCTGATCCCATGCCCAAACTTCTCGTCATCTCCCGCGAAGCGGACAAGTACATTCAATCCGTCCAGCAGGCAAACCTGCCCGGTCTGGAAATTGCGAGCGACCCCGCTGAATGCGACATCGTCCTCGGCGAGCCGCGCGGCATTCGTGACCTGCTCCCGCGCCTGACCCGCCTGAAGTGGATTCAATCCGTCTATGCGGGCGTGGAGTATCTGATCGATCCTGGACTGCGCCGCGACTACATCCTGACCAACGCCCGCGGCGTGTTCGGAGACCTGATGTCGGAATACGTGTTCGGGTATCTGCTCGCTCATGAAAAGAAAATCTTCGAGCGCTTCCGCGCACAGCAGGCAAGACACTGGGATCGCACCGAATCGGGACTCCTGCGCGGCAAAACCCTCGGTCTGCTGGGGGTCGGCTCGATTGGATCGCATCTGGCCGCGACGGCAAAGCGCTTCAACATGAAGGTTTGGGGATTCACCCGCGCCAGCGAAGACAGCAAGGATGTGGACGCTTACTTCCATCCGCCCGAGATTTTGAAATTTGCAAGCGGCTTGGACTATCTGGTGTGCGTACTGCCCCGCACGGAAGGCACACACCGCATCGTGAACGCCGACTTGTTCAACTCCCTGCCGCCGGGTGCGGTTCTCATCAACGTGGGACGCGGAAACGCGGTGGATGATTCCGCCCTCATCGAAGCGCTCACACAGGGCAAACTTGCCGCCGCCGTGCTGGATGTCACCGACCCCGAACCGCTCCCTCCCGAACACCCTTTCTGGACGACGCCCAACCTGTACCTGACCTTCCACTCCTCCGCCAAGAGTTACCCCGAAGACATTATCAAAGTATTCGCGGAGAACTACCGCCTGTATCTCGAAGGCAAGCCGTTGAAGCATCAGGTGGATTTCGAGAGAGGGTATTGAGCAGGACTTACGCAAAACCTTGCGTAGAGCGCGTTCTCCAACGCGCTGGAAAGGTAATTGAGAATATGTCTTTGTGAGAGCGGTTGTTGCTCGAAGCAATCTCCTTCCACTGGAGAGATTGCTTCGTCGTCGCTCCGCTCCTTCTCGCAACGACATCGCAAGAGGAGCCGCCATGCCTGTCACACTCACCGACATCCAGCAAGCCGCCGAACGCATCCGTCCCTTCGCGCATCGGACGCCCGTGTTTACCAGCGAAAGCCTCAATCAGCGCGCGGGAGCGCAGGTGTACCTGAAATGCGAGAACCTGCAGAAGGTGGGCGCGTTCAAGTTCCGCGGGGCATGCAATGCGGTGTTCGCATTGAGCGGCGAGGAAGCCGCGCGCGGCGTGGTGACGCACTCTTCGGGGAATCACGCGCAGGCGCTGGCGCTGGCGGCGAGGCTGCGCGGCATCCCCGCCTATATCGTCATGCCGGGCAACGCGCCGCAGGTCAAAAAAGATGCGGTGGCGGGCTACGGCGGCAGAATCACGTTTTGCGAACCGACGCTTGAAGCGAGGGAAAGCACAATGGAGAGAATCAGGCTCGAGACGGGCGCGACCGTCGTGCATCCCTACGACAACGAACGCGTCATTGCCGGACAGGGAACTGCCGCCCTCGAGCTGCTTGATTCCATCCCAGACCTCGACGCCGTCATCGCGCCCGTCGGCGGCGGCGGGCTGTTGAGCGGCACGTCCATCGCAGCGAAGGCACTCAAGGCGGACATCCGCATCATCGCCGCCGAACCCGAAATGGCAGACGACGCGTACCGTTCGATGAAGGAGGGCAGGATCGTCCCATCGGTCAATCCCAAAACCATCGCCGATGGTCTTCTCACTTCACTCGGCAGCCTGACCTTCCCCATCATCCGCCAAAACGTCGAACAGATCGTGACGGTGAGCGAGCAGGGAATCGTCGAGGCGATGAGGTTCGTGTGGGAGCGCGTCAAAATCGTCATCGAACCGTCGGCGGCGGTGGCGGTGGGGGTGTTGTGGGAAAGGAAAATTGACCTGAGCGGCTTGAAGGTGGGCGTCATCCTCAGCGGCGGCAACGTGGACTTGAACAAACTGCCGTGGTAATGCCTTAACCGCGAAGAAATTATCCAGGAGTTGAAACATGGACAACGAAACACCTCTCGAAGAGAGACTGCCATACCCGACGCGCCCGATGTATTTTCCCGATGGGACGAGCGTGGAAGAATTCATCATCCCCGATGAGGACAAGGAAATCGTCCTTCAACAGTTATATCCGTTTTCGCCCGTTCCAAAACTGACCGACGAAATGTACGACCTCCACGCGGACAAAACCTTCATCGTCAAGGATTTCCGCGTGACGTGGGAGCACGGCATGAATTATCTCGTCAGCCCGTATTATCCCGAAAGCGGAGGGACGGTCATTGACTGGATGGATGAAAGTTCCTGGATTGACGATGAAGAATACAAAGAAGACTTCGACGATGAAGATTCCGACGAAGATGATTCCGAACTCACGAATTCAAACAAAGAGGACGATTTACCGTTCTAAATCAACAGCACTTCCACAATCTCGCCGGCGCTCACGCCGGTGGCGTCGGGGTGAATGCGCAGCAGACCATCGGCGGCGGCGAGCGTAAAAATGAGGTTGCTTTTCCCAAAAATCGGTTCGGCGTCGTAGACTTCCCCCCGCTCCCCTTTCCTGACGGGAGAGGGGATTAATTTGACGGGCCACCAGTCTTCACGCCCGGCTTGCGAAGGCAGGTTCACCGTGAGGCGCGCCTGCACCGCCGCCCTGGGCTTGGGGAGAACGCCCAACAATTTTTCGATCACAGGCGTCACAAACAAATACCCGTTCACCAGCGAACTGACGGGGTTGCCGGGCAGCCCGATCACCGCCTTGCCGCCGCACACGCCGAGAATGGTCGGCTTGCCGGGGCGCGTGTTGATTCCATGTACGAGCACGCCGGGTTCACCCAGCGAGCGGATGACCTCGGCGGTCATATCGCGGGTGGAGGCGGACGACCCGGCGGTGATGATGACCGCCTCACACTCCGACAGCGCCTGCGCCGCCGCTTCTTTCAACGCCTGAAACTGGTCGCTGACGATCCCATAGCGTTTTGCCACGCCTCCGCTTTTTTCCACCAGCGCCCCCAGCGAGTAGGAGTTGATGTCGCGCACCTGCCCCGGACGCGGAGACCGGCCCGGCTCGATGACCTCATCGCCCGTCGAGATCAGCCCAATCTTCACAGGGCGGGCAACGCGCACAGTGGTGATGCCCAGCGCCATCAAGCCGCCGATTTCCGCCGGGCGCAGACGTGTGCCTTTCGGCAGGATGAGTTGTCCCTGCGCCACGTCTTCGCCGGTGTGGATGACGTTTTCGCCCTCGGCAACCGCGCGGGAGATTTCGATTTCCACGCTTTTCAGACTTCGGAAGTCTGGTGAGACTTCGGAAGTCTGCTGGGTATATTCCAGCATCACCACCGCGTTCGCGCCTTTGGGGAGCATGCCGCCGGTGTGGATGAGGGCGCATTGTCCGGCGCCGAGTTCGAAGGCGGGGGCGTCGCCCATGGGCACCTCGCCGATGAGGGTCAGGTAGGCGGGCAGGGAGTCGGATGCGCCGAAAGTGTCCTGCGCGCGGACGGCGTAACCGTCCACGCTGGTGCGCTCGAATTCGGGAAGAGGGTGCGGGGCGCGGATGTCTTCGGCGAGGATGCGGTTCAAGGCGTTGGCAGCGCTGAGGGGTTCAGAATCAGGCGCCGGCGGGCGCGAAGCGAGATGCGAGAGCAGGAGGGCGCGGGCTTCGTCGGGAGGGAGGAGGGTCAGGAATTCGGGCATGGTTCAAAAGGTCAAAGGTCAGCGGAGCCAGAAGGTGAGGGCGAGGAAGTAGGTGGTCAGTCCGAACACGGCGGCGGAGGTTGCCTGGAGGATTTTCCAGTTGGGCGGCAAGCCGAGGGCGATGTTGCGGAGTTGGAGGATTTGGTAGAGGGCAAAGGGCAGGGTGAGAAAGGCGGGAGCCAGCAGAGGCAGGGTGAGTCCAAAGGCGGGCATGGCGAGGAAGAAGATGTAGGCAAAGAGGAGAAAGATGTGGTGAAGCGGCACGACGCGCTCCCAGCCGAGGCGGGTAAGGAAGGTGACGCGTCCGTACTTGCGATCTTGCGCGAAGGTCGGAAAGTTGGAGGCGATGAAACAGGCGAAGGCAAGGAAGGTGAGCGGAAGGGCGATGGCGAGGAAGCGGTGAGGGGCGCCTGCCTGGAAGATGAAGGCGATGGAGGGGATGACGTAGGCAAGGTGAATGGCAAGCAGCAGTTCGCCAAAGCCTCGATTGGAGAGGCGCAAAGGCGGGATGGAATGAGCAAGGATAAGAAGCAGCGAGACGGCAGGAAAGAGGAATGAGGCAAAGGGAAGTTGCCGCGCCGCGAATAAGCCGTAGAAGATGAGGGCGAGGGCGGCGAGAGACGCAAGGGAGAGGTAGAGCAGGTTGTTGCGGAGGGTTTGCCGTTCGCGGCGGGTTTCGCCTTCGGCGAGGGGTTCGGTATCGAGGCGGAAGATTTCGGGCAGGAGGGACATGGTCAGTTGCGCGAGGAGGACGCCCAACAGCCCCAGCCAGAAGGGCGCAGGGTGAAACGCAACGCCGAGGTAGTCGGCAATGCCCGCGCCGAGCAGGTAGGTCAGCGCAGCGAAGAGCAGGTGGAGAGGACGGGAGAGTTTGAGGAGGGAAGTCATCAGTAATCAGGAGAAGAAGCAATCAGTGAGCAAAAGAAGTTGACAGGAATTCGTCCAACCGTCTGACCGCCTGAGTGAGGTTTCTCCGTCCCAGCCCCACGCGGAAGTGGCTGCCCGCGTCGTCGTACATCGTTCCGGGCAGGAGCAGCACGCCCGCCTCGCGCACAACCTTATCACAAAATTCGTCCACATTCCCGCGCAGGAGTTTGGGAAAGCCCATCGAGCCTGCCTGCGGACGCACCCACGAGAACAGGTCGGCGCGGCGGGCGAAGAAGTCGTCCATGACGGCGAGGTTGTTCTGGATGATGCCGAGGCTGCGGGCAATGAGTTTGCCGCGGTTGCGCATGGCGACTTCGGCAAGGAATTCGCTCGGCGCGGAGTTGCAGATGGTGGTGTAGTCTTTGAGCGACGCCATTTTTTCATAGAGCCGCTTGTTTTTCGTGGCAATCCACCCGATGCGGAGACCGGCGAGACCGTAGGTCTTGGAGGTCACGCCGAGGGAAACGGCATGCTCACCCAAGTCGCAGGCGGCAGGCAGGCGCGCCGACGGGTCATACTCGGACTCTCGATAGACCTCATCGGAAAATAGAAGGAGACCGTACTCCTGAACGAAGCCGTGAAGGATGCTGTAATCTTCCCGCGGCATGAGGTAACCGGTTGGGTTGTGCGGCGTATTGACGATCACCGCTCTGGTTTTTGAACGCAGAAGTTTGCGCAAGTCGTGGATGTCGAGCGCCCAGCCGTTTTCCTCCCGCGCCAGCCAGGGGCTGACCTCACAGCCGATGCCTTTCGCCACTTCGCTCAGCGACTGGTAATGCGGCGCATGAACGATGACATGGTCGCCCTCCTTCAACGCCGCCAGCATGAAGAGAAAGATCGCCTCCTCCGCCCCGCTGTGAACGAGGATCTCTTCGGGCTGGATGGTTTCGTACACAGCGGCAATCTCCCGCCGCAGGGCGGGGCTTCCCTGCGATTCGGTGTACCCAAGCCAGACGCGCTGAAATCTTTCCGCCGCGCCCTCTTCGAGCGCAAGCAAATCCGCGATGGACATGGCTTCACAGTCTGAGGAGCAGAGCAGGTATTCGGTTGCGAACTCGTATTTGGCGAAATAACGTTCGAGTTTGAAGGGAGGAAGGTGCATGGTAATCACAGTGAGCAGTGAACAGTAATCAGTGAGCAGTATCTACTTCAACGCTTTCTTCATGTCGCGGTAATGAATCTGGTTGTGCAGATAGAGCATCTTGATCATCTCGCGCAGGGTGGTCATGCCGAGGAAGGGATGGCGTCCCTGCTTGTCGAGGTCGGCTTCGCTCAGCGAGAGGGTCCAGGCAATCGAATCGGCGCGGACGGCTTTGAACTGTTCGAGCAATTCCTGCGGCGGCAAGTCCTTCGTCTTTTCCTGCTGAGCGGCATTGTAACGGTCAATCGAAAAATCTTCCGAGGCGCCCTCGCCCGTCAGGCGGATGCGCTCGAACAGCCGCACCAACCCGCGCTCGGATGTGACGAAGTGCGCCAGCACATTGCGAATCGTCCACGTTTCGCCTTCGGTGTACACCTGCGCCTGCCACTGTTCGTCGGTCAAACCGGCGAACAGGGCAAAGAACTTTTCGCCTTCGGTTCTGAGTTTTTCGGCAAGGTCATTGAGTTCGGACATGGGGTTCTCCTCGAAAAAACGGACGGGGACCTCCCGCCTCTACACCAGCGAATAGCCGCCGTCCACGACGATGGTTTGCCCGGTGATGTATTGATTCTGGATCAAAAACTCGAGGGCAGAGGTAATCTCATCGCTTCTTGCGGGACGTTTGAGCGGAATCCGCCCAATGAGCCTTTGCCACTCCTCAGCCGTGACCACGTCCGACTGCAGGACGAAGCCCGGCGCAATGGCATTGACGCGAATCTTCGGGGCGAGGGCGCGGGCGAGGACGCGGGTCAGCGATTCGAGCGCGGCTTTGCTGACGGTGTAGGACGGGTAGCGGCTCCATGCTTTTTGCGCGCCCACATCCGTGATGTTGACGATGAGCCCGCCGTCGGTCATTTTTTGGGCGCAGGCTTGGGCAAGCAGGAAGGGAGCGCGCAGGTTGAGGTCGAGGACGGCGTCCCAGTTTTCGAGGCTGAGCGAGTCCACGTCTCCGCGCGGCATGAAGGCGGCGGAGTTGACGAGGACGTCCAGCGTCTCGAAAGTGGAAAGCAGAGCGTCAATCTGGTCTGGCTGGGTGAGGTCGGCTTGGGCGGGGAAAACGTTCCTCGAGAGCGATTCGATTTCCCGTCTGGTTTGAAGCGCATCGTCCTCCGAGGCGTGATAGTGGAGGACGATGTCGTATCCCAAGCGCGCCAGGGTCAGGGCGAAGGCTTTTCCCAGGCGGTGCGCGGCGCCGGTGACGAGGGCGAGGGGGGACATGTCCCCATTATAAACGTTCCCTCATCCCAGCCCTCGATACGGCGTTACTTGCGGAAGAAATTCGAGAGGAAGAACCAGATGTTGGCAGGGCGCTCGGCGAGACGGCGCATGAAGTAGGGATACCAGTGCGTGCCGTAGGGAACGTACACGCGGACGGGATAGCCCTCTTTGACGAGCTGCTCCTGCAGGTCGCGGCGGATACCGTAGAGCATTTGAAATTCGATGGCGTTCTTCGGCAGACCGACCTTCGCGGCGTAGCCTTTGGCAAAGGCGATGCGTTTTTCGTCGTGCGTGGCAATGGCAGGGATGGGCGGGATGCGTCCGTCGTCGCTCAGCGGGGTGGAGCCGGCTTTGAGGGCGGCGTCTATCAGGATTTTGGCGAGCAGGTCGTAGTTGGCGTCCACGTCGGCTTTTTTGGGGAAGGCTTTGTCGGGCGGTTCTTTGTAGGCGCCCTTGACGAGGCGGAAGCGCGTGCCGAGTTCGAGCAGGGATTTCACGTCGGCTTCGGCGCGGTAGAGGTACGCCTGCGCCGCCATGCCCACCGTCTGCGGGGTGAAGCCGCGCCCCAGCACGGATTTGTAGATGGAGATGGTCAGGTCGGTGTAGGGGGTGTCTTCGATGTCAATGCGGATGAAGTTGCCGTGTTTGCGCGCCTGCTCCAGAATGCGCAGGAGGTTTTGACGGCAAATTTCCTCATCCAAGCCCATGCCGATTTGGGTCAGTTTGATGGAGACGTTGGATTTAACCCCCGCTTTATCTATTTCATCCAAAATTGCCAGGATGTCGTCCGCCGCCTTGTTGGCTTCTTCAACGGTGGAGGTGTGTTCGCCCAGATGATCAAGCGTGGCGTTGATGCCTTTGGCGTTCAGTTCGCGCACTGCCCGAATGGCGTCTTCGGGTTTTTCCCCTGCAATGAACCTGGATGCCGCCCGCCAGGCAACACTCCAACCCGTGACCAGTTTCTGCGCCCATGCCGCTTTGGAAAGATAGATGAGAAAGGAGCGTAGCATCGTCCCGTCCTTTGGAATGATTGGAATCTGCCGGTTGCCCGGCAAAAAGCAAAAGGTATTCTAGCACAAACGAAAAATTTGAGTGTTATACTTTTTCCATTACGAAACTCACCTTCACGGGCATGGTTTTCTCAAAGTCAGCACAAGCGGCATCGAATGGACACGAATGAACCTAATTTTTGTAAAATTCGCGTAATTCGATGCAAAAAAACAGAACAGGCGGTTATAAAGGCAACTTTGAGAAAGCCATACCTTCACGGGTGAGGCTTTGATTTGAGGTGAAATCTTGAGAAATCGCAGTTCCATACCCGTATTGCGCGGTATTTCCATCGCCTTTTTGACCATCGCCATCGTCATCACCATCGTGGCGCTCATCGGCTACAGCCGCACGCGCAACAACTACCCCAGCGGCATGACCATCGGCGGCGTGCCGGTGGGAGGCGTCAGCCCGCAGATTGCCGCCGAGCGCGTCCTGCAGGTCTATTCCTCGCCCATCGAAGTGCGCTACGGCGACGCGGTCATCCACATTGACCCCTCGGTGGTGGGCTTCGAGGTGAACATCGAAAGCATGATCGCCGCCGCCGACCTTGCCCGCACGGGCGGCTCCTTCTGGGGCGGGTTCTGGAACTACCTGTGGAACCGCCAGCCGCCGCCGGTGGAAATTCCCCTCAGCGCATCGCTCTCGGAAGAGAGGCTGGTTGCCTACCTCCAAACCGAAATCTCCGCCCGCTACGACCAGCCCCCCACCCCCGCCCAGCCCGTACCCGGCAGCACCACCTTCACCCCCGGCGAACCGGGGCGCGTGCTCGACATTCCGCGCGCCGTGCGCCTGATCGAAGACACCCTGCGCTCGCCCCACAACCGCACCGTGGTCATCCCCTTCCAGCAGAGCGTCGCGGCGCGTCCCACCATCCAAAACCTGGAAATCCTGCTCCAGCAAAACATCCTTGCCGCCGGCTTCGACGGCGTCATCGGCGTGTACCTGCTCGACCTGCAAAACGGACAGGAAATCCACTTTGCCATGAACAAGGGCGAACCCATTCCAGTCAACCCCGATGTGGCGTTCACCTCCTCCAGCACCGTCAAAATCCCCATCATGGTCTCCTACTTCATCCACAACGGCTCTGCCGCGCTGGACGAGACCTCCACCGCCCTCATCCTCGACATGATCCGCAAATCCGAAAACCCGCCAGCCGACCGCCTGATGAGCGCGCTGGACCCGGCGCGCGGTCCGCTGGTGGTGACCGAAGACATGCGGAAGATTGGGCTGGAAAACACCTTCCTGGCGGGCTTCTTTTGCAGCGCCGAAGCGCCCTGCCCGCTCCTCCAGCGCATCACCACCCCCGCCAACCAGCGCACCGACGTCTTCACCGACCCCGACATCTTCAACCAGACCACCCCCTCCGACAGCGGCATGCTCCTGGCAGACATTTATCAGTGCGCCGAAAACGGCGGCGGGGCATTGATTGCCGCCTTCCCTCAAACCATCACGCCCGACATTTGCCGGCGGATGATTGACTTTTTGGCGGCAGACAAGATCGGCGTCCTGATCGAAGCGGGCGTCCCCGAAGGGACGCGCGTCGCCCACAAACACGGCTGGATCAGCGAACCGTCCTCGGGCGTCATCAAAAACATCAGCGACGCCGCCATCGTCTACACGCCCGGCGGCAACTACGTGCTTTCCATCTACGCCTATCATCCCGTGCAAACGGTTTGGGAGCCGGTCTCCACCCTGTTCGCCCAACTCTCGCAGGCGGTTTACAATTTTTACAACCTGCCGGGTCAATAAGATATAATCGCACCATGAGCGCAGCGCTGGGACTTTACCGACTCCAACAGGTGGACAGCCAGATGGATGCAATTCGGGCGCGCCTGGCAGTCATCCGCCAAACGCTCGAAAATGACCTCGAACTGCGCGCCGCCGCCCAAGCCCTGACCGCCGCCGAAACCCTTCACAAACAAGCCGCCGGCGCATTGAAACAAAGCGAAGCCGAGGTGGAAAAACAAAGCCTCAAAATCAAGCAAACCGAAGCCAGCCTCTACAGCGGCAATGTGAAAAACCCCAAAGAACTGCAAGACCTGCAGATGGAAATCGCCTCCCTCAAAAAGCACCTCGGCACGCTCGAAGAACGCGAACTGGAAGCCATGCTCCACGCCGAAGAAACGGAAAAAAACCTCGAACAGGCAAAAGCGCAACTGGCGGGCATCCAGTCGAACGTGCTGACACAGCACCGCGACCTCGCCGCAGAAAGCGAAACCCTGAAAAAAGACCTGGAACGCCTCGAATCGGAGCGGCAGGCAGCGATCGGCAACCTCGACGCGCAATCGCTCAAAACCTACGAGGGGCTGCGCCAGCATAAACGCGGCATTGCCGTTGCCGCCCTCAGCGAAGATTCCTGCTCCGCCTGCGGCGCCACGCTGACGGCATCTCAACAACAGCACGCCCGCTCCGTCCCGCTCTTCTACTGCCCCACCTGCGGAAGAATTTTGTACGCCGGGTAAACCAAAACGATGAACACCCCCACCGCCTTGATCATTGGGTTTCTCCTCGGAGTCGCCGCGACGATCCTCGCGGGACGGGTGCGCCCATTGCTCCGGCAAATCCGCGAAAACGCCCGTCAGCAGCGCGCGGAGGCGCAAATTCGCCGCACCAGCGGGCTGGAAGACAACCACCGCCGCCTCACCCTCCGCCGCGCCCAGGCGATGCACCTCGCCGCTCCGCTCTTTGCCCTCGATGAAATCCTGCAGGAACCCAAACTGATCGCCCCGCCCGCACAAGTGCAGCCCGGCCGGGTGAGCCTCACCGAAGACATCGTCTCACAAACCCTGCCCTACATGCCCGAATGGCCCGAACTGGCGGCAATCTACCGCGCGCCGACATTGGGGCTGGTGGAAGCGGTGACCGGCGAAACAAACGTGGTCATCGTGGGCGCGGCAGGAGCCGGAAAAACCGTCGCGCTGGCGCACCTTGCCTCGCTGGCGGCAAACTCCAGGGTCCAGTTGGGAGCGGGCAGGGAGGCGGTCCCCTTCCTCTACCACATCGCCGACCTGCAACTCCCGTTCGACCCCGCCAAAGACCCGTTGACCGTCGTCATCAATGCCGCCGCCGACCGCGCCCCCGTCTTCGACCTGCGCCGCCTGCCGGAATTCGTCCGGCAAACCTTCACCGACGGCAGGGCGCTCCTGCTGGTGGACGGTTTCGACGAAGCCGACCCGCACACCCAAAACCAAGTTACGGCATGGTTCCAGGCGCTTGGCGAAGCCTACCCGCGCGCCCGCATCGTCGCCACCGGCGAACCCGGTCAACTGCACGGCTTGATCGGGCTGGGCTTCCACCCGCTGACGCTCATGGCATGGGATGAGCGCGCCATCTCCGCCTTTATCCGCAAATGGGGCGAAGCCTGGACGCGCCGCCTGCCGCAAACTCCCCTCAGCGTGGACCCGCTCCTGCTCAACGAATGGCTCGCATCCGACAATACGGGTCTGACTCCGCTCGAACTGACCCTAAAAACCTGGGGCGCTTACGCCGGCGACAGTTTGGGCGTGCGCGTCCTCGACCTGATCTACGCCCACATCCGCCGCCTTGCGCCGCCGGGAACGCCCCCCGCCGCGCTCGAACTGCTCGCCATGCAGGTTGTCTTGAACAGCCAGCCCATCTTCGATCCGCGCAACGCCCGCACGTGGGTGCGGCAATTTGAACCGGCGGAGGCGCAAGCCTCGGGAGCAGAATCAGCCTCCAGCGGGGAAGGCGAAGCGCTTCCCGCCGTCGAAGCGCCGAAAACCGGGAACAAAAAATCCAAGTCGGGAACAACCGTCCCAACCTACGGCTTGCTCAGCAAACTGGTCGAAAGCGGGCTGCTCATGGCGCACCCGAACGAAAAGATGCGCTTCCTGCACCCGCTCTTCAACGGCTACCTTGCCGGTCAGGCAGTGAGCGCCGCCAACGCCGAAAACGAACTGCTCGCCCAGCCCGACTGGAACGGCAAGACGGTTGCCCTGCACTACTTTGCCGCCCGCGGCGACGCAGCCAAAGCCGTGGATGCCCTGCTCAAACAGTCAGACCTGCCCTTCCACCGCGAAACCTTCCAGGCGGCTCGCTGGCTGAAAGATGCGCCCAAAGAAGCGAAATGGCGCGCCAAAGTCTTCGCCAGCCTGCTCACCATCCTTCAGGCGGAGGGACAGCCCGCCACCCTGCGGGCGCAGGCGCTGGCGGCGTTCGTCGCCAGCCGCGACCCGGGCGCCGCGCCCCTCTTCCGGCAGCTGCTCACCTCACGCTCCTTTGAAGTCATTCCGCTCGCCGCGCTCGGCAGCGGCGCCCTGCGCGACCGTAAAGCCGTGCCCATCCTCGAGGAAGTTTTGCAGGCGCCGTTCGATGCGGTGAGACGGGCGGCTTGCCTTGCCCTCGTCGCCATCGGCATGGACAAAGCCATCGAAGCGGTCGCCCGCGCCCTCCTTCAGGGAGATGAAGAACTGCGCCGCGCCGCCGCACAGGCGCTGGCAAACGACCCCGCCGAAGGTCACGAGATTCTGCGCGAAGCGGCCGCCCTCGCCGACATCATGGTGCGCCGCGCCGCCGTCCACGGGCTCGCCCGCGTGGAGGAACCCTGGGCGTTCGAAACGCTCCAACGCATGCAAACCGACGACGACCAGTGGGCGGTGCGCAACCTGGCAAACCAATACGTGGAAGAAATCTCCACCCGCGACCCGCGCGTCCCGCGCAAACTCACCCCGCCCTCCGAAACCCCGTGGCTGGTGGAATTTGCCGGCAAACAAGGCGTCGGCATCCCGCGCGGCGCTCCCGCCACCGACGTGCTGCTCAAAGCCCTGCGCTTTGGCAATACCGAAGAACGCCTCGCCGCCATCCCCTACCTCAAAAACACGCCCAACGAAGGCGTCATCGGCGCTTTCTACAACGGCATCTACGGCGACGACCCCGAAGTCCGCGAAGCCTGCTTCCTCGCCCTTCAGGAACTCGCCGCAAACGGCGTCCCCATCCCCCACCCCAACCAATTCGGACTCGGCTGACATGCTCATCACAAACGCAACCCTCATCACCTGGGAGGCGGAAAACCGCGTCCTCGAAGACCACGCCCTGCTCATCGAAAACGACCGCATCCGCGAAATCGGCGCCACCCAGGCGCTCGCCGCCAAATATCCCCATGAAGAAAAACTGGACGCGCGCGGGCAATACGTCATGCCGGGCAGCATCTGCGCCCACACCCACTTCTACGGCGCGTATGCCCGCGGCATGGCAATCCCCGCTCCCGCGCCCAAAGACTTCCCGGAGATCCTGCAAAAATTGTGGTGGCCCCTCGACCGTTCGCTCGACGCGGAAAGCATCCGCTACTCCGTCCTGCCCTGCCTGGTGGACGCAATCAAACACGGCACCACCACTCTCTTCGACCATCACGCCTCCCCCAACGCCATCGCCGGCTCGCTCGACATCATCGCCGAAGAGGTGGAAAAGGCGGGGCTGCGCGCCGTCCTGTGCTACGAAGTGACCGACCGCGACGGCGAAGCGAAGATGAAAGCCGGCATCGAGGAAAACCTGCGCTTCCTCAAACGAACCAAAAGCCCGCTTCTGGCTGGGACCTTCGGCCTGCACGCCAGCCTCACGCTTTCCGACTCATCCCTGGCTTTGTGCCGCCAATCTGCGCCCGAGGGTGCCGGCTTCCACATCCACACCGCCGAACACGAAGCCGACGAATACGACAGCCTGAACAAATCCGGCCTGCGCGTGATAGACCGCCTGCACAAACACGGCATTCTGGGACCCAAAACCATCACTGCGCACGGCGTCCACTTCGACGCGCGCGAAATCCAACTGCTCGCCGAAACGGGAACCTGGCTCACCCACCAGCCGCGCTCGAACATGAACAACGGCGTCGGCGTGGCGCCCGTCGAATCAATGATGCGGGCGGGCGTCCGGGTATGTCTCGGCAACGACGGCTTCTCCAACGCCATGTGGGAGGAATGGAAAGCCGCCTACCTCCTGCACAAAGTCCACCACCGCGACCCGCGCCGCATGGGCGGATACGACCTTCAGCAGATGGCAATCTATAACAACGCCGCGCTTGCCAACGTCTACTTCCCCTCTGCAACGATAGGACAACTCGTCCCCGGCGCATTTGCGGATATGATTTTTGTGGACTATCATCCCAACACGCCCCTCACCGCCGGCAACCTGCCGTGGCACATTGTCTTCGGCTTCCAGCAAAGCATGGTCACCACCACCATCGTAGCAGGCAAAATCTTGATGAAAGACCGCCAATTGCTGACCCTCGACGAAAAAGAGATCGCCGCCAAAGCCCGCGAAATCGCGCCGAAGGTATGGGAGCGCTACCAGAAAGAAGTTGCAAAGGTCATCTAACCGCGCAGCGAACGTTCCAACCCAATCAACCGCGCAGCGGACGTTCCAACCCAATCAACCGCGCAGCGAACGTTCCAACCCAATCAACCGCGCAGCGGACGTTCTCTAACGTCCGCTGCAACAAAGACAACAGGAGTATTCATGGAAGAAAAAGCGCCATTGCTGTTGACCATCGCCGTCCTTGGCGGCACCG
>DAOUBY010000200.1:0-3716 GCA_034432325.1 Anaerolineales bacterium | reverse complement strand
TCTTCCAAAGGCTCCTGAAAGTAAAAAAGTGCTCAAAATTGCCTGAAAACACCCTTGACATGTCACTCAAAACCTTAACTTGTGAGTGATGGGCTCATGTGTAATTTGCGTGCGGACATATGAGAACATCCGCTGTGCGATGCCAAGTCTGCACATTTTTTACAGATGAGCCCAAACTTCTTCGAGTGATAAAAGGCGAATTTTCCTTGTTCCGAACGGACGCCAGATTTCCTCATTATCTACAAACCAACACAGGTACCATTAGGGGAGCATGATAAAAAACCAAACCTCCCGCCGGGCAGGTAGAATCCTTTTATCAAACCGGTCTTCGTCACGAAAGTCTTTACACGTTTGGAGCAGATATGAACATGTGGAACCGGCTGTTTCTTCTGGCTGTACTCATCCTCCCATTCTCTGGGCTGACCCCTGCCCTGACCGCACAGGCGCAAACTTCACCCTCGCCGCGAATTGACCAATTCGACTTGATGACGCCCTCCTCCGGCTGGATTTTGAGCGGGCAGCGCCTGTTTTGGACTGCAGACGCCGGGCAAACCTGGCAGGAGATCGGTCCCTCCCTGCCCGCCATGGCAGAAGTGCAGGATGTCGAATTTCTCGACGCCGAAACGGGCTGGGCGCTTTGGTCAACCCCCGGCAGCGACGGCGGCGCCTCCTTCACCCTCGCTCACACGCGCGATCACGGCGTCACCTGGAGCACGCGCAGCCTTGCCCTCTTCGAGCCGGGGGAAGCGGCGGCTTATGTCGAGCGGGCAGGCATGGGGTGGTTCGATGCGCAGAGCGGCTGGATTGCCGTCAAGCAGGCGACAAGTTCCAACTTCAGCGTGGGAGTCCTCTTCACCACATCCGATGGCGGCGCAAACTGGACCCGCTCCAGCCTGCCGGTGGCAGACGAAGTGACCTTCAGCGCGCCTCAAAGCGGCTGGGCGGTTGGCGGACCCGCCGGCGACCAGATCTTCCAAACCCGCGACGGCGGCGTCACCTGGCGCGAACTCCCGCCGCAATACCCGCCAAACGCCGATGTCACCGCCTACAAACCCCGCTCATCAAATGGGCAGGTCATTCTGGTGACGACCAGCCTCGGTCTCGAGCGCAGCCTGAATGTTTACTCCTTCAACGACCGGCAGGACAACTGGTCTCTTGCCGCTCAGGCAGCCCTGGGCATGGACGCAGGCGTCATTGCCCTGTCCATCCTGGATGCGCAAAATTTCGTCGCCGTGATACCCGGCTCACCAGCCATCCTGCGCATGGAAAACGGCGGACTCACCGCCCTCCAAAACAGCGACGGACTCTCCGCCTCCATCACTGAACTCGACATGGTCTCGCTGGACGCCGGCTGGGCGAAATCGGTCGAAGCGAATTGCGCCACCGCCTCCTCCCCCGACGGTGAAGCGGATACCGTTTCCTGCGCCTCTGCCGCCCGTCTGCTTCAGACGAACGACGGCGGCTCCACCTGGAGCGATGTGCCGCTCCCCTCCGCCGCATCCCTCCAGCGCCTGGGCGCAGCCGAGACGCCCCTTCTCGCCGAAACCCAAGTTTTCACCTACCCCAATTTCGGCAGCACCGAAATCTTCATTGGGCAGGGATTCGACAAATGCGAAATCCCCACCCTCGCCCAATTGCAAACCTGGTGGGAGAACAGCCCCTACAAAGTGGTCAACCTCTACATTGGCGGTTCCAGCCGCGCCTGCGCCAACAGCGCGCTGACCGCCTCCTACATCCGCCAGATTCACCAGCAGGGCTGGAAGTTCATCCCCACCTGGGTGGGACCGCAAGCCCCCTGCACCAACTACCTCTCGCGCATGAGCAGCGACCCGGCAACCGCTTACAACGAAGGCGTCAACGAAGCCAACCTTGCCGTAGAAAAACTGGCGGAGCTCGGTCTCACCTACCCGGATAAAACCGGCTCCGTCGTCTATTACGACATCGAATACTACGGCACGAACGCCGCCTGCCGCGATTCCGTCAACGCCTTCATGAACGGCTGGGTTTCGCAAATCCGCGCCCGCGGCAACCTGGCAGGCATTTACGGCTCCACGCTTTGCAACACCGGCTTGAGCGATTTCCGAACGATCACCCATGTGCCGGATGTCATCTGGCCCGCCCGCTGGTATCACAACCTCGGCGAAGGCTTCTACGACCCCGCCGCCACCGTCTGGGAGTTGGGACCCTGCCTGCCCAATACCGCCTGGGCAAATCACCAGCGCATTCGCCAATACGAGGGCGACCACAACGAAACCTGGGGCAACCTCACCCTGCCCATTGACAGCAACGTCCTCGACGGAGTGGCGGCGGCGGTTCCCCTGCTGGAACCTGCCCGCACTTCCTTCCGCGAAGTCGTCAGCGGGTTGAGCGAGCCGGTCTTCATCACTCACGCCGGCGATGCGTCGGGGCGGCTGTTCATCGTCGAACGAGCCGGCAGGATTCGGGTAGTCCGAAACGGTTCTTTGCTGTCCACGCCCTTTCTCGACATCCAATCCAGCGTCAAATCCAGCGGCGGCGAACAGGGCTTGCTCGGACTCGCCTTCCACCCCTCCTATGAGAGCAACGGGAAATTCTACGTCATCTACACCGCTGCCCGCCCCGGCGACTCCAACGGTTCCATTCTGACCTTGAGGCAGTACTCTGTCTCGACGGGCAACGCCGACCTTGCCAACCCCGCCAGCGGCGTCACCCTGCTGACGATTGACCACCCCACCTACTCCAACCACAACGGCGGCACCCTTGCCTTCGGCAGCGACGGCTACCTCTACTGGTCCACCGGCGACGGCGGCAGCGGAGGCGACCCCAACAACAACGCCCAAAACCTGACCTCTCTGCTGGGGAAAATCCTGCGGCTGGATGTGGATTCCGCTTCTCCCTACGCCGTACCTGCTTCCAACCCCTATTCCAGCGACCCCAACCCGAACAAAAAACTGATTTGGGCGTACGGTCTGCGCAACCCTTGGCGGATGTCCTTCGACCGCCTCACCCACGACCTCTACATCGGCGACGTGGGGCAGGGCACCCGCGAGGAAATTGACTTTCAGCCTGCCGCCAGCGCCGGCGGTGAAAACTACGGCTGGCGGGTGATGGAAGGCAGTTTGTGTTACAACCCGTCCACAGGCTGTGACCAGAGTGGAAAGGTTCTGCCGGCGCTGGAATACGATCACAGCCTCGGTTGTTCTGTCACGGGCGGGTATGTCTATCGCGGCTCGGAATTCCCCTCTTTGCAGGGATATTACCTGTACGGCGATTTTTGCTCCGGCAGGATTTGGGCGGCAGCCAAATCCTCATCGGGCTGGAGCGCCCCGCTGCAACTCGCCGACACTGCTTATAACATTTCCACCTTTGGCGAGGATGAAAGCGGAAAACTCTACCTGGCAGATTACGCCACCGGCAGAATCTACGAAATTCAGTATCTAGATCCCACCTTCACCCTCTCCGGCAACGCGGGCGCTTCTGGCGTGACCTTGAACTACACCGACGGCACAGCCAAAACCGCCACCTCCGCTGCAGACGGCTCCTACTCCATCACCGTCCCCTACAACTGGAGCGGCACGGTCACCCCAACGCATCCCTGCTACACCTTCACCCCCGCCAGCCGCACTTACACCAACGTCATTGCCAGCCAAACCGCACAGGACTACACCGCCGCCTTCAACCCCGCCTCCGGCTGCGCCAACGTCAATGTGACCATCGGCGGCGACCTGAAAGGCACA
>DAOUBY010000199.1:0-3504 GCA_034432325.1 Anaerolineales bacterium | reverse complement strand
AGTCGGTCCGCCTTGCGGCAGACCGACTGACCATTCGACTATCAGACTATCCGACTACTTCCTCCCAAACTTCTTCATCAACAAATCCGCCAGCGTGGGTTGACCGATTTCCTGCAACTCATACCGCACGCGCTGACTCGGCTTGTTGATTTTGATGACGCGCTTCAGGTCAATCGGCGTGCCGATGATGACCATGTCCACATCGGAGCGGTTGATGGTCTCCTCGAGGTCCTTCATCTGCTTTTCGCCGTAGCCCATGGCAGGCAGGATGGGACCCGTCTTCGGGTACTTCTCATACGTCGCCGCGATGGATTTCACCGCGAACGGGCGCGGGTCCACGATTTCCTTCGCGCCGAAGCGGCGGGCGGCGACGTAACCCGCGCCGTACGCCATCTCGCCGTGCGTCAGCGTGGGACCGTCTTCAATGACCAGCACGCGCTTGCCGCGAATCGTTTCGGGGTCTTCCACGAAGAGCGGGGAGGCGGCTTCGATTTGAATCGCGTTCGGGTTCAACCTGCGCAGCGACTCGCGCAATGCAATCACGCTGTCGGGATTCGCCGTATCCACCTTGTTGATGACGAACACGTCCGCCATGCGCGCGTTGACCTCGCCGGGATGATAGGCGCTCTCGTGTCCGGGGCGGTGCGGGTCGGCAACCACAATCTGAAAGTCCGAAACGTAGAACGGGAAGTCGTTGTTGCCGCCGTCCCACAGCACGATGTCCACTTCCTGTTCCGCCTGACGCACGATCTTCTCGTAATCCACGCCCGCGTAAACAATCACCCCGTTGTCGAGATGCGGTTCGTATTCCTCGCGTTCCTCGATGGTGCATTCCTGCTCGTCGAGGTCGTCGTAATCGGCGAAGCGCTGAACTTCCTGCCGAATCAAATTGCCATACGGCATGGGGTGACGGATCGCCGCGACTTTATAGCCCATCTCGCGCAGAATCAGCGAAACCCGCCTCGTCGTCTGACTTTTGCCTGATCCCGTCCGAACCGCGCAGACCGACACGACGGGCTTTGTGGACTTGATCTGCGTGTACTTCGTCCCCATCAGGCGGAAGTCCGCGCCCGCGGCGTTGACGATGCTCGCCTTGTGCATGACGTACTCGTGCGGCACGTCGCTGTACGCGAACACCACCTGCTCCACGCCGTGCTTTTTGATCAGGTCGGTCAGTTCCTCCTCCGCGTGGATGGGGATGCCCTTCGGGTATTGCGCGCCCGCCAGTTCCGGCGGGTAGAGGCGCCCTTCGATATCGGGAATTTGCGTCGCGGTGAAGGCGACCACTTCGTAATCCTTGTTGCCGCGGAAGAACGTGTTGAAGTTATGAAAGTCACGTCCCGCTGCGCCCATGATGATGGTTTTGATTGGCATGTGTTTACTCCTGTTGAATGTGTGTAGCGGACGTTAGAGAACGTCCGCTAATGCTGATTAGCGCCGAGGCTGGAGAGCATCTCTTACGCTTCAAAGCGCGCCAGGTGCGCAACATAAAATAAAACAGGCTAAACGTAAAGGTACGTTTAGCCTGTTTATTACATGACCTCCGGCGCCTGAATATCGAGGAGGTGCAGGGCGTTGGCAATCGTTTGTTTTGCCGCCGCCACCAGCGCCAGCCGCGCCTTGCGGATACTCTCGTCCCCGCTTTGCAGCACTGGCACCGCGTGATAGAACGAGTGGAAGGCATTCGCCAGGTCGTAGGCGTACGCCGCCATCACCAGCGGACGATACTCGTTTGCCGCCTGCTCCACCGCCGCAGGGAAGCGCGAGATTTGCTCGATCAACTCAATCTCATGCCTGGTCAACTCGTAAGCGAACGTTGGAACGTTGAAACGTTGGAACGTTGAAACGTTGGCTTTCTTCAAAATCGAGTTCGCCCGCACATGCGCGTTCTGAATGTACGGACCCGTCCGCCCATCGAAGGAGAGCGCCGCGTCCATGTCGAAGACGATGTCGCGATTGTTGTCCACCGCCAGCATGGAATACGCCAGCGCGCCCAGCCCGATCTGCTCGGCGACCTTTCTGTGCTGTTCCTCGCTCATCTCAGGCGATTTCTCCGATTCCACCGCCAGCACGCGCCGCACGGCTTCATCGTACACGTCCTTGAACAACACCACCCGTCCGCGCCGCGCCGACATGGCGCCTTCAGGCAGGCTGACGAAGCCATAGCCCAGGTGATAACACTTTTCCGCCTGCGGGAAGCCCCACAACCGCAGAATCGCAAACGCCTGCTGCAAGTGCATGGACTGGCGCACGTCCACCACGTAAATTGAGCGGTCCACGTGATACTTTTCGAACTTCACTTTTGCCAGCGCCAGGTCTTTGGTGAGGTAGAGCGTCGTGCCGTCCGAGCGCAGGATGACGTTGGTGCGGTACTTCTCTTTTTTCAAGCCGAGTTTCTCGTCAATCTTCACGATCACCGCGCCGCCCTGCGGACGTTCGTCGTCGGCGATGCCGCGCGCAATCAATTCCTCGACGATGGCTTTGGCGGGTTCGTCCACTTCGCTCTCGTAGAACCACACATCCATCTTCACGTCCATCATGCGCAGAATCTCGCGCAGTTCCTCCAGGCTCCACTCGCGCGTCGTCCGCCACAGTTCGCGCACATACGGGTCGCCCGCGTCCCATTTGCGGTACATCTCGCGGCGTTCCGCCTCATACTGCTCACGGCGCGCCGTCTCTTCGGGCGTTTCGTTGTCTTTCTTTTCGAGCAGGGCGGTGGCTTCCACGTACAACTTCAACAGCCACTGTCCGCGTTCATGCACGCCGTGCGGCTCCTGCCCCTTGTAGAACTTGTCGTACATCCACATCACGGTGATGACGCCCAGCCCGATGTCGCCGGGGTACGAAGCGCGGATGGTCTCGAAGCCTGCGAACTCCGTCAGCCGCGCCAGCGCCTCGCCGAGAATCGTGTTGCGGTAGTGACCGATGTGGAACGAGTGATGCGTGTTCGGCTGGGCGTACTCGACCATGACCCGTTCCCCTTTTGGCGCGCCCCGCCCAAAGTCCGCGCCCGAGGCGAGGACGGTCTCCACCACGCGGCGCGCGTAGTCGCCCGTCTCGAAATAGACGTTGAGATAGCCCTTCACCGCCTCGAGGCGGCTGACCCCCTCCACGCTTCCCATCTGACGCCGAACCTGCTCCGCCAAATCCTGCGCTCTCTGCGGGACGGGTTTCCCTCCGCCCCTGCCCGCGCGGGCTTCGTTTGCCGCCGTCTGAAAAAACGACGTGGAAATGCCCCATTCGCCCGCAAACGGGATGGGCATCCACTTGAGCGGCGCAAGTTCGATTCCATTTGCCGCGCAAACGGCTTTGATTTTCTCTTCGAGTTGTCCTTGAATATCGTTGAACATCGTCGGGATTATACCCCGCCCCCACCCATCCTTCGGTAGGACTGCACTTAACCGTGGTCGGATTTTTTTGCCACGGATTAGCACAGATTTACACGGATTTTTTATTCCAATCCGTGATAATCCGTGAAATCTGTGGCTGATTTTTTCCCTGCTG
>DAOUBY010000198.1:0-5709 GCA_034432325.1 Anaerolineales bacterium | reverse complement strand
CAGAACGTGATGGCGAGGAAGACGAGGATGGGGAGGAAGAGGAAGCGGAGGAGGAAGCCGAAGTAGGTCATGTTTTCCTTTTGTCATTGCGAGTGGCGCCTCGCGCCACGAAGCAATCTCCATTATCTTGGAATTGTTTGATCGAGGGATTGCTTCGTCGCTTCCCTTCGCATCCGCTCAGGGTCGCTCCTCGCAATGACGATGAATCTCACCCCAGGGCGCGGTTCGAGGGTGGCGCCCATGTGGGGGTGGATGGGGTGATGGGTAAATTCAAATTGATAATTGCGCAGCAGATGGGTGAGCACAATCCGCGCCTCCGCCTGACCGAACGCCGCGCCGATGCACGCGCGCGGTCCGCCGCCGAAGGGGACGTAACTCATCGGCGGGGTTTTGCGTCCGTGGGCGAAACGCTCGGGGCGGAAGGAATCGGGGTTCTCCCAGATTTCGGGGTCGCGGTGGGTGAGGTAGATGGAGTAGAACAGCCGCTCGCCCGCAGGGACGGCGCCTTCGTCGAAGTGAATCTCTTCCGCCACGCGGCGGTTGCCGATGTGAATGGGCGGGTAGAGGCGCAGACTCTCCTTGATGACCCAATCGAGCAGAGGCGGCTTTTCGTGCGCGGTCACTTCCGCCGTCAGCGTGGAGAAAACTTCGGGGTGCTCGCCGAGCAGGGCAAAGGTCCAGGCAAGAAGCGCCGTGGAGGTGTCGTGCCCGGCGATGAGCATGGTCAGCATCTGGTCGCGGATGAGGTCGTCGGAGAGTCCCGCGTCGATCAGATGTTGGAGGAGATCGTTGGGCGGTGATTGGTGATTGGCAATCAGTGAACGGCGGGAGGCGATGATCTGGTAGAGGTAGTCGTCGAGGGTTCGCAGGTGTTTTTTGTAGCCAGGGCGCGGGATGTTCCGCCAGAGAATCCACGCGCCAGGAGAGATGTATTCGATGGCTTTGAGAATGGGCGTCCAGATGTGCGGCAGGTCGTCCCAGGCGTCGCGGCTGAAGAGCGCCTGCATGATGATGAGCAGGGCGATTTTGCGGCTCTCGACGAGCATGTCCACGACTTGACCATCTTTCCACTGCGAGGCGACGCGCTCGGTCTGGCGAATCATCATGTCGGTGTAGGCGGGGAGTTGGGAGGGGTGAAGGGGCGGCTCCATGAGGCGGCGGCAGCGGTCGTGTTCTTCGCCGTCCACGATGAGCACGCCGCGGCGGAGCAGGTCGGTGACGGGGTCGGTGTTGCGCCAGAGCAGTTTGCCGCGCTCGCTGACGAGGACTTTGCGGTTCGCTTCGGGACCGAAGACGACGTAGGGGCGGAAGCCTGGAAGCGGGATTTGAAAGAAGCGACCGACGTGTTCCGCCATGACCTTGAGCGGTCCGAGCGGGGAGCGTTCTTTGATGAGGGCGCGCAGGGCGGCGCGTCCGAGGGAGGGGGGGATTGAGGGTTTCATGTGGTTGGCGAATTATGGGACACGGAAAACACGGATGGACACGGATTGACGCGGATTTTTTCTTTTTCCGCGTTCTTCGCGCTCGTCCGCTCCCATTGATTTATTTCAGCGTTTCGAGAAAATCCGTCACGGCTTGCATGAACAGGTCGGGATGTTCTTCGTGCGGCAGGTGTCCGCATTGCGGGATGACGACCAGTTGGGCGTTGGGCAGTTCGCCTGCCAGCCGCACCGATTGCTCGGTGGGGACGATGCGGTCGTCGTCGCCCGTGATGACGAGGGTGGGGAGGGTCAGTTCGCCGAGGCGTTCGGCGAGTCCGCTTTCACGGCTGGCGAGGGTCAGTTCCCAGAGCGCCTTGTCCCAGTTTGCGAGGCGAAGCGGCTTTTGGTAGCCCGCCATGATTTCAGGCGTGATCTTCGACGGGTCGTGCCAGGCGAGTTGGATGAGTTCGGGTCCGCGGGTCTGGATTTGACGCGCAATGAGGGGACCGAGGTGACGCATCTGCGGCGTGCGCAGCAGGGGGCGGATCCAGGCGGGTGCGCCTCCGCCCGCATAGACGGCGGGGTCTGCCAAAATCAGGCTTTGTACGCGCTGGGGGTATTTCAGCGCGGTGAGCATGGCAATCGTCCCGCCTGCCGAGTTGCCGACGAGGATTGCCCGCTCGACGCCGAGGGCGTCCATCAAGCCGATGACCAGTTCGACCTGCGCTTCCTGACTGTACGGGTTTTCGCCTTTCCACGTCAGCGGGCGCTCGGTGAGACCGAAGGCGGGGCGGTCGTAGGCAATGACTGTGCCGAGTTCGGCGAGCGGAGCGGTCACCTCGCGCCATGAAAACAGGCTGGCGCCGAAGCCGTGCAGGAGGAGGAAGGTCGGTTCGCCCTGCCCGTAGATTTTGTAGTGGACGTTGATGCCATTGACTTCGATGAAGCGGCTGTCGGGGTCGGTGAGTTCTTCCACGGGGAGGGTGTTCTCCAGCGGCGGGACGGGGACGAGGAACGGTCCTACCAGGATGAGGAGCAAAAGGACACTCAAAACGATGCCCGTGATACGCAAAAAACGGCTTTTCTTCATCAATTACCCTTCCAGTACGTAGCATCCCGCATTTGTCGGATGATCCTCCACCAGCGAGCCAGCCTTCACCCTGCGGATCAGCCACAGGATGAGCCAGTCCCCGCCTGCGGCGGCGGTGTGGATCAGGCTGAACCACAGCAGGTTCCCGTCGCCCAGCGCGAGGCTGAGAAAGTACGGGAGGATCCCCAGGATGAACCCCGGCATGAAAGCGCCGATCCGATAGGCGTTCACCTCCACGGGTTCCTTCAGGTGGGCGTAGGGCGTCAGCGTCTTCCATTGAAAACCGAACTTGATCGCAGAGAACGGTTTCCGCCCGGCAGCCGCCCATGCAAGACCGTGGATCAGTTCGTGGACGACGATGCCCAGGGTGACAGCCAGGAACAGCCACCCAAACCCCCAGGTGCTTTCCACTTTTTCCGCGCCGTGGATCGCATTGAACAGGACGAACTGCAAGACCGCCACAGGGATCGAGACGAAAAACACAAAAATATTGGCGCGTTCCATCGAAACGGACAGGTCGCGTTTGTTCTCCATTATTGCCCGATCTCCTCTTTCGATAGTTTATAAGCCCGCAGCGTCCGTTCCTTGTCGCGTTCGATGATGGGGCGGTCGGGATAGCCGTTGACCTTGATGCCTTTTTCCCAGGGGGCGTGGATGTCGGCGGCGCTCAGCCCGCGCAGTTCGGGAACCCAGCGGCGGATGTAGTCGCCGTGCGGGTCGAATTTGCGGGATTGCAGCACGGGGTTGAAAATGCGGAAGTAGGGCGCGGCGTCGGTGCCGGTGCCTGCCGTCCATTGCCAGCCGCCGTTGTTGGCGGCGAGGTCGCCATCGAGCAGGTTTTGCATGAACCAGGCTTCGCCCCAGCGCCAGTCAATGAGCAGGTCTTTGACGAGGAAAGAGGCGGCGATCATGCGGGCGCGGTTGTGCATCCAGCCGGTGGCGAGCAGTTGACGCATCGCCGCATCCACCACCGGGACGCCCGTCTCGCCCCTTTTCCACGCCTCGAACTCTGACGCCTCGTTCCGCCAGGGGATGTTTGCCAGAGCAGGATTGAAGGCGGTCCTGGTCACGTGCGGGAAGTGGTAGAGGATTTGGATGTAGAATTCGCGCCAGATGAGTTCGTTGAGCCAGGTTTCGGCGCTTTGTAGTACCGCGACATTCATGTCGCCCGTGTGGCGAGATAAATCTCGCAGTACTGATTGTGCGGCGTGGACGGCTTGGCGCAGGGAGAGCATCCCGAAGCGGAAATAAGGCGAGAGGCGGGAGGTGCCGTCCAGGTCGAGGCGGTTGCGGGCTTCGGCGTATGCCCTCACCCCTTGCTCCTCTCCCAATTTTGGGAGAGGGGTTGGGGTGAGGGTAAATTCGTCAAGGCGGCGGAGGGCTTCGGATTCGCCGGCGGGGAAGCCAGGGCTGACGGTGAACGGCGGGAGCGGTTCGGAGGAAATCCCTGCGGGGGTGGGGATGTGACTCGGCGCGGGGAGCGGGTGAATCTCAGCAAGCAGGGACTTCCACGCTCTGGCGTAGGGAGTGTACACGGTGTAGGGTTTGCCATCCGCTTTTTTGACGAACTCGGGGTGATGGACGGTTTGTCCGTGAATCAGTTGGAGGGGGAGTTCGCGGGCGATTTCTGCATCGCGGCGGCGGGCGTAGGGGGTGAAGTCCGCTTCGGCGAAGATCTGGGTCGCACCTGTTTCGGCGAGGAGTTCACGGAGGACTTCGAGGGGGCGTCCGTTACGAATGACGAGATACGAACCACGAGCACGGAGGTTGCGGTCGAGGGCGTGGAGGCCTTCGTAGAGGAAGTTTCGCCGCCGCGCAGATTGGGAGTCGAAGGCTGGGTCGAGGATAAAGAGCGGGACGACCTCCCCCGCTTCCAGTCCGGCGTGAAGCGAGGGGTTGTCCGTCAGCCTTAAGTCGCGGCGAATCCACCAGATCGAGGTCATGCGGGTTGTACCTGCCGTTTGACCATCACAATCCGCCGATAGGCAAACCAGACCGACCAGACGAGCGCCAACGCCGAGAAGACGCCCGGCGCCCAGGCGCCCAGCGAGCCGAGCAGGAATCCGCCGACGGTCGGGGCGATGACGCGGGTGATGGATTCGAGCGCGCCTGCCAAGCCCAGCGTGCCGCCCAGTTCGTCGCGCTCCACCGATTTGGTCAGCGCAGATTGGATGACGGTGTTCAGCACGCCGCCCGAAACCGCCAGCGGCAGGAGGATGATGAGCAGGGTCGCCAGGTTGCGGGTCAACGCCCAGCCGACGAAGGAGAGTCCCATCACCCATAAGCCGGTGATGATGAGGCTGTTCTCGCGGAAGCGTTTGGTCAGCGCTCCAATCAAACCGCCCTGAACGATGACCGAGAGCAGTCCCACATACGCCAGCACGTAGCCGGTCGTGTCGGCGCTCAGACCGATGCTTTGCGCCCAGAGCGAGAAGATGCTCTGAAAGAGGGAGAACGCCAGCCCGTAGAAGAAACGCAGGTGCAGCAGCGGACCGACCACCGGACGGCGCAGGGCAACCAGCAGCGCTCCCAGCGTGAAGGGCGGACGCTGAACGTTTGCCATGGCTTCGCGCCGCGCCAGGGTGAGCGATTCGGGCAGCAGGAAATAGATGCCAATCAGGTTGAGCGTTGCCACGCCCGCCGCTACAAACGCCGGGACGCTGTACCCCGCTTTGCTGAGCAATCCGCCCGCGGCGGGACCGATGATGAAGCCCAGCCCGAAGGCGGCGCCGATCAACCCCAGACCTCGGGCGCGGTTTTTCTCATCGGTCACATCCGAGATGTAAGCCTGCGCGACGGTGATGTTGCCCGCCGTCACCCCGTCGAGGATGCGGGCGAGGAACAGCGCTCCCAGGATGAAGGCGTTGGCGGCAGAGGGAGCCAGCCAGCGCGCCAGTCCCTGACCGAGCGGGGCGGCGAAGCCGAGCAGGAGGAAGCCGAGCAGAGTCCCGAAGACGCTCAACAGCAGGATGGGGCGCCGCCCGTAACGGTCGGAGAGACGCCCCAGGATGGGCGAGCCAATCAGCGAAGCCGCGGCGTAGGAAGCCACCAGCAGGCCGGTGATGAAGGGCGTCGCGCCGTATTGCTCGGCGTAGTAGGGCAGCAGCGGCAGAATCAGGCTGAAGCCCAGCAGGTCAACGAAGACGATAAAGAAGATGGTGAAGAGAGGTTTGTTTTTCACGATTGGGTTTCTTTGAG
>DAOUBY010000197.1:0-6630 GCA_034432325.1 Anaerolineales bacterium | reverse complement strand
TGACCTGTTTTATAATCCATTGAACATCCCCGCCCGCATCCCGTGTTATACACACAGGGCTTACGCATCATCAACGTTCTCTAACGTTGATGATCCAGTCTGCGCGTTAGAGAACGCGCTCTACGCAGGGTTTTGCGTAAGTCCTGACACAATGAGGTGAAATGACAGGTCAATGGCTCAAGGCTTTTCTCTCCCCTCCAGAAGTTACGGAAGGGGAGAACGCACATTTGGCGCGGATCATTCATCTCGTCACGTTGTGGGGCGTTCCGATTCTACTGGGTTTTATTGCCTTTCGGTGGCTGACGGGCGAAAACCTCATCAGTGATGCGAGCCTGTATGCCGGCTTTATGCTGGCGGCATTTCTTGCCGGGCGGCTGGCGCTCAAGCAGGGCTACATTCGCTGGGCGGGGCTGGCGCTTTCCTTTCTGGTGTGGAGCGGGTTCGCATGGATCGTGTGGTCCTCGCACGAACTCGAGGGCATTGGGCTCATCGGTTTTCTAACCATTGCGCTGGTGGCTGGTTTTTTGTTTGGCAGTGCAGAAGCCCTGTTCTTCGTGATGATGAGCCTGCTTGTCATTTGGGGCGTGTATGCCGGCGCCTCTGCCCTGAACCTCGACAGGTCCGCTGGAGAATCGCCCTTTGCCTATGCCTTGAATTTGTCGCTCAGTTTTTTGCTGACCTGGCTGGTGCTTCACTTTCTCATCCGAACTTTACAAAAGGCGCTGACCGAAGGGAATAAAGAACTCCGCATCAGGCGGGAGACAGAAGCCGCCCTCCAGCAACAAGCCGCCTACCTCAACGCCCTGCATGAGACCACCCTGGGAATCATCAACCGCCTCGAACTGCGCCCTCTGCTCGAATCCATCCTGACCCGCGCTTGCGAATTGGCTGGCACCCGTCACGCGCTGATCGAACTGGTGACTCCAGATCAGTCTGCCATGCGCCTGGAATTTGGGCTGGGCATTCCAGCACCGTATGTGGGGCATCTCACCTACAAAGGCGAAGGTCTCACCGGGCGCGTGTGGGAAAGCGGCGAGACGCAATTTGTCAACGATTACTCGCATTGGGAATACCGCGATACGCAGGTGGACGATAAATTCCATGCCATTGTCGGTCTGCCGCTGAAATCCGGCGGAGAGGTGATCGGCGTTCTGGCGTTAATGTACGAACAGGAAGATCAGCGCTTTCACAACGACCTGGTGGCTCTGCTCGAGCGGTTCGCCTCCCTTGCGTCTGTGGCGATACAGAACGCCCGTCTGTACGAAGCGGCGCAAAAAGAACTGGAAGAGAGACGACTGGCGCAAACCGCCCTGCTGGAAAGCGAAGAGAAATTCCGCAAAATCTTTCATACCAGCCCCATCGCCATCTGCATCACCACCTTCGACGAGGGCCGCCTGCTGGAAGCCAATTATGCCTACTGGGATATGACCGGGCTCGACCCGGCAACGGCGCTGGGAAAGACCTCCGACGAACTGAAACTCTGGAGCACCCCCGAAGCGCGGGCTAAATTCCTCAAGGAACTCGAGCGCAAAGGCTCGCTCTACAACCCCGATGATTCCTTCTACGACGAGCAGGGCAATCTCAAGCAAGTCATCAGTTTCTACGAACGGGTGCGCATCGGCGGCGAGGACCGCATCATCTCCATGTTCTACGACATGAGCGAGCAGAAGAAAACCATGGAAGCGCTCCGTCAGAGCGAAGCCCGCAACCGCATCCTGCTCGAAGCCTTCCCCGATATGATCCTCGAAATCTCGCGGGAGGGCGTCATCAAAAGCATGGTTCCGCCCAAAGGACTGGAAGCCTTCATGCCCGCCGGCATGTTCGTGGGCAGGCGGGTGGGGGAGTTGTTTTCCGAATCAGCCGCCGCCCAAACGCTCTTTGCCATCGAACGCGCGCTGGCAACCAACCAGATGCACGCCTTTGAGTTCGAACAAAAAATGAGGGAGGAGTATCGCGTCCTCGAAGCCCGCGTTGTACCCGTCTTCCCCGACACGGTCTCGATGATGCTCCGCGACGTGACCCAGCGCAAGTGGATCGAAACCGAACGCGAAAAACTCATCAACGAACTCGAAGAGAAGAACATCGAATCCGAAACCCTGCGCGCCAGCCTGGCAAGCATCGTGGGAACGTTCGAATTTTCCGAAATCATTCAGCGCGTTCTCGACCAGATTCAACAAGTGGTTCCCTACGACAGCGCCTCCATCTGGCGGCTGGATGGAAAAAAACAAATCCTCATCGGCAGCCGCGGCTTGCCGCCCGAACTTCCCCCCAACCTCGAATTCGACATTGACGAACAAAACCACGCCGTTCCCATCTTCAACGGCGAAGCGCCCTACCTCATCAGCCGCGACGTGCAGGCGGAATTCCCACGCTTCAGACAGCAGCCGCACACCTACATCAATTCCTGGCTGGGCGTTCCCCTCAAAGCGCGCGGCAAAGTCATTGGCTTGATTGCGCTGGATGGCAAATACAAGAGTCAATTCACCGAGCGCCATGCCGAACTTGCCGTCACCTTTGCCGACCAGGTGGCGATCGCCCTCGAAAACGCCCGCCTCTTTTCCACCCTCCAAGCCGAGTTGGAAGAACGCCAGCGGCTCATTCGCGAGCTAGAACTCAAAAACATTGAATCCGAAACCCTGCGCGAAAGCGCCGCCATCGTTACGGCAACCCTCGAACAAAACGAAGCCATAGAACGCATCCTCGAACAACTCGAACGCGTCATCCCCTACGACAGCGCCTCCGTTCAACTGATTCGGGACAACGCCCTCGAAATCGTCAGCGAGCGCGGCTTCACGCTGAGCGGCGACCCCGCCGAGCGCCGCTTCGAAATCAACGAAAACGAACCTTCCTACCCCGTCCTGCTGGGGCGCGCTCCCTACGTGCTCTTTGACGACATTCAAACCTTCACCGATGCATTTTCCCTCCCGCCGCACAACCGCATCCGCGCCTGGATGGCGGTGCCGCTCAAAGTCAAAGACCGCCTCATTGGCATCATCGCCCTCGATGGCTACCAGCCGGGGAAATTCACCGAACGCCACGCCCAACTCGCTGTGACCTACGCCAGCCAGGTTGCCATTGCACTCGAAAACGCCCGCCTCTACTCTGACCTTCAGGCTGACCTGACCATCCGGCAGAGTCTCATCTCGGAGTTGGAAGCCAAAAACGCCGAACTCGAGCGCTTCACCTACACCGTCTCCCACGACCTCAAATCGCCCCTCTTCACCATCCGCGGCTTCCTCGGCTACCTCGAACAGGATGCGCGGACCGGCAACATGGAACGTCTGCGCGCCGACATCGAACGCATCATCGCCGCCACCGACAAAATGCACCAGCTGCTCAACGACCTGCTCGAAATCTCACGCATCGGGCGGGCGATGAACGAACCGCAGGAAATTCCGTTTGACGAACTGGCGCGTGAAGCGGTGACGCTCCTCCAGGGACGCATCATCCAGGGCGGCATAGCCGTTCATATTGACGAAAACATGCCGGTCATCTTTGGCGACCGTCCGCGCCTGATTGAAGTGGTACAAAACCTGGTGGATAACGCCGCCAAATTCATGGGCAGCCAGCCAAACCCGCGCATCGAAATCGGCTGCGCAGGCGAAGAAAACGGCAAGCCCATCCTCTTTGTGCGCGACAACGGCATCGGCATCGCCCCCGAACATCACGAACGCATCTTCGGGTTGTTCAACAAACTCGATTCCAGCGGAGAAGGCACAGGCGTGGGCTTGGCGCTCGTGAAGAGAATTGTCGAGGTGCACGGCGGCAGGATTTGGGTCGAGAGTGAAGCGGGCAAAGGCTCCACCTTCCTCTTCACGCTTCCGCCCAGACCTCCAGCCTGATTCCGTTATAATAGCCTTATCTCAACTTGAGGAGAATCCAAATGAAAAGAGCCGTCAGCATCAGCATTGGCTCATCCAAACGCAACAAAGCAGTGACGGTGGAACTGCTGGGCGAAAAAGTCAGCATCGAACGCATCGGCACCGACGGCGACATGGAAGCCGCCGCCCTCAAATACAAGGAACTCGACGGCACGGTGGATGCCTTCGGCGTGGGCGGCGCAGACCTGGGCGCGCTGGTGGACGGAAAGTTCTACCCCTTCCACTCCGTCCAGCCAATGGTGCGCTTTGTCAAGAAGACCCCCCTCGTGGACGGCGGCGGCTTGAAGAACACCCTCGAAAACAAAGCCCCCGCCTTTCTCGATAAAAAAATCGGCGACTACATCCGCCAGCATGGGCGTAAAGTTTTCGTCACCCTCGGCGTGGACCGCTGGGGGCTCTCAAAGTCCTTCGTCGAGGCAGGCTACGAAGTCGTCTTCGGCGACCTGATGTTCGCCCTGGGCGTCCCCATTCCCATCCGCAGCATGAACGGCTTGCGCACGCTGGCAAAGTTGATGATCCCCATCGTCACGCGCTTCCCCTTCGAATGGCTCTACCCAACCGGCGAAAAGCAGGACGAACGCATCCCCAAATACGAGAAGTACTATCACTGGGCAACCGTCATCGCCGGCGACTGCCACTACGTCAAACGCCACATGCCCGACGATATGCAGGGCAAGGTGATTGTCACCAACACCACCACCCCCGAAGACGTGGAACTTTTCCGAAAGTGCGGGGTGAAATATCTTGTCACCACCACGCCCGTGCTGGAAGGACGCTCCTTCGGCACCAACATGATGGAAGCCGCGCTGGTGGCGGTCTCTGGCAAGGGACGTCCGCTCACCTGGGCGGAATACGACGAATTACTGAACAAACTCGGCTTCGAGCCGCAATTACAGGAACTCAATTAATTTACGATTTGCGATTTTCGATTGACGATTGAGTTGATAATCGCACAATCCGAAATCGTAAATCTGAGCCTGCTGCAAAAAGGTCTTTATTCACGAAGGACACGAAGTACACAAAGGAATTCCGAAAGAGGAAATTCAAAACCTGGAATTTGGCGCAAGATAATGCCACGAAACTTCGCGGCGTTTGTACCCACCGTGCTTGGAAAAGGTTTTTGCAGCGGAGTCAAATCTACAATCGTAAATCTCAGGAGATTTTATGGACGCACTCGTACTCGCAGGCGGAATTCCCCAACCCGATGACCCCTTATACGCCTACTCCAACGGCGACTCCAAAGCGCTCATTGACGTTGCCGGCAAACCCATGGTGCAATGGGTGCTGGATGCCCTCGGCGACGCCCGTCACGTGGACAACGTCATCGTCATCGGGCTGTCTCCCAAAAGCGGGGTGACCTGCAAAAAGCCCCTGCACTTCGTCTCCAACCAGGGACGCATGCTCGCCAACATCGTGGCGGGAGTGAACAAGGCGCTCGATCTGAACAAGAAAACCAAATATGTCCTCGTTGCCTCCTCCGACATCCCCGCCCTCAAACCCGAAATGGTGGACTGGCTGGTGGATACCGCCATGCAGACGAAGGACGACCTGTACTACGGCGTTTGCACGCGCGAAGTGATGGAAGCCCGCTTCCCCGGCTCCAACCGCACCTACACCCGCCTCAAAGATGTTGAACTTTGCGGCGCCGACATCAACATCACCCACGTGCGCATGGCAACCGAACACCTCGACCTGTGGGAATCCCTCATCGGCACGCGCAAGAGTCCCCTCCGCCAGGCGGCGCAGATCGGCTGGGGCACCCTGTTCCGCGTGTTCACCCGCAGCATTACGCTCGATGAACTGGTGGATGTGGTCTGCAAACGCATCGGCATCAAGGGACGCGCCATCGTCTGGGAACATGCCGAAGCCTGCATGGACGTGGACAAACCCCATCAACTCGAAATCCTGCGCGAAGACCTCGCCAACCAGCAGCGCAAATCTGCCAGAAAGACGGCGGCGAAAAAGCCTGTTGCAGAGAGCGCGGAAGTCAAACCAGCCAGGTCTGCGCGGGCAAAAACGACCCGCGCCAAAGCCTCGCAGCCCAAAACCGCCCCGAAAGCGAAGCCAAAGAAACAATGAGCCTGCGTTCCATCCTCGAACTGGATGCACGCCTCTCCGACAAAATGCGCGTGGCAGAAAAGCCAGGCGCATTACGTTCGCTGGCGGTCTTCTTCGCCCACTCCGGCGACTCGTGGTTCTGGGGCGCGGCGTTGATTGCCCTGTGGTTTTTCAGCAACTCCGCATGGAAAAAATGGGAAACGGTGGAATTCGCCGCCATCAGCGTGCTGGCGGCTCTGGTCATGGCGATCAAGTTCCTCGTGCGGCGGAGGCGCCCGGAAGGAGAATGGGGAAGCATCTACCGCAACACCGACCCGCACTCCTTCCCCTCCGGTCACGCGGCGCGGGCGTTCCTCATTGCCGTCATCGGCTCGGCGCTGGGTCCTGCGTGGCTCGGCATCCTGCTCTGGGTGTGGGCGCCGCTGGTGGCGCTGGCGCGCGTGGCGATGGGCGTCCACTACCTTTCCGATGTGGCGGCTGGCGCCGTTTTGGGCATCGTCGTTGCCCTGGCCGGCTTGCAAATCTACGAGCCGCTCTTTGCCTGGCTGACAGGCTGGCTGGGCTTCCCGCTCTGGTAACAATCAGCCGGTCTACATAATTTAACCCAAGATGTGACCCTTCATAAGATGTCCTGTTTTTCGCCACAGATTACACTGATTTTCACAGATTTGTAGAAAAAATCCGCGTGAAT
>DAOUBY010000196.1:0-26365 GCA_034432325.1 Anaerolineales bacterium | reverse complement strand
CTTCACGAAAGCGCGTATTTGGCGGTCTCTACCGCCGAATTTGCGCTAGAGAGCGCAAGTTACGCAGGGTTTTCGTGATCTACTGAATTTTGGGGCGCGCAGCCCTGATTTTGTACAGGATTGATTACATTTTGGTTAGAGCCGTTTTTCGCCTATTGACATCCAATTTGAAGTGTGACATACTACCGCCATCGTTCAGGGGAACAGACAATTCACAGCCATCCTTTAGAAAGGAGGAGGTGATGTCCCCAATGGATAGTAGTAACAAACCCAGCGCTGTGGCATCCCTCCTCAAGTAAGTCAAGGAAGCCACAGCGCGCCACGGAAGCCGTCCAGTTTTGGGCGGCTTCCTGGTTTACCCCACCCCAACTATTTGGGGAGGGTGCCGCGTAGCGGCGGGAGGGGGGTCACTCATCTCCAAACGAAATGCCGGTGTTGCGCGCGGTGAGGACGGCGTCGCCGTTGATGTCCACGCGTTTTGGCACGGCGATGGCTTCGCCGAGAGGGATGTCGGTGACCACGCCGGAGCGCAGGGCGACCATGCGGTCGAAGCGTCCCTGCGCCGCCACGCGGACCGCCGCCGCACCGTAGCGGGTTGCCAGCCAGCGGTCGAAGGCGGTGGGAGTGCCGCCGCGCTGGAGGTGACCGAGAACGGTGACGCGCGTTTCGAAGCCCTGCTGTTCCACATACTCCCCCACCACCTGGCTGATGCCGCCCAGCCGCGGCACATAGACCTCGTCGCCGCGGCGCGCGTAGACCTGTTCGCCGCCCGCTGGCTTGGCTCCCTCCGAAACCGCCATGATGCTGAACAGCGTCCCGTTTTCGACGCGCTGGCGCACTTTGGCGGCAACCGCCTCGAACGTGAAGGGAATTTCGGGGATGAGGATCACGTCTGCGCCGCCAGCCACGCCGGCATGCAGGGCGATGAAGCCGGCGTCGCGCCCCATCAGTTCCAAAATCATGACGCGGTGATGCGCCTCGGCGGTGGTGTGGAGGCGGTCAATGGCTTCGGTGGCAATGGTGAGGGCGGTGTCGAAGCCAAAGGTGACGTCGGTGCCGCCGATGTCGTTGTCAATCGTTTTCGGCACACCGATGACCGGCACGCCTTTGCCGGAGAGTTCATGGGCGATGTGCAAAGTCCCGTCGCCGCCCAGCACCAGCAGGGCGTCCAGTTGGAGGCGCTCGATGCCTTTGATGATTTCATCCGAAACGTCAATCACCACTTCCTTTCCGCCGCGGATGACCTTCCGCGCAAAAGGGTTGCCGCGATTTGCCGCGCCGAGGATCGTTCCGCCGCGGGGCAGTAATCCGCGCACATCTTCCAGCCGCAGAGGGGTGATGCCCTGCTCGTCAATGAAGCCGTCGAAGCCGTTGCGCACGCCGATGACTTCACAGTCATATTGAGTGATGGCGGTCTTCACTGCCGCCCGAATGACCGCGTTCAGCCCGGGCGCATCGCCCCCGCCGGTGAGGATGGCAATCCGTTTCATCGTTTGCTCCTTGTCGAGTCAATCATACCGCAGTGCGCACGCAAAAGATGTCAGGCGAGAGCGTAAGAGACGCTCTCCAGCGTCGGATATGCACACACCATACCGTATGGCTTTCTCAAGTTGCCTTTATGACCGCCTGCTCTGTTTTTTTGCATCGAATTACGCGAATTACACAAAAATTGGGTTCATTCGCCTCCATTCGATGCCGCTTTTGCTGACTTTGAGAAAGCCACACACCATACCGCATCCCTGCTTGCACATCGTCCTATAACCCCATATAATCAACCCATGGAACAAACCGCCCCGCACACCAAAACCGACCTGCTCGCCCGCTGGCTCCTTCCGCTTGCCGCCGTCATTGTGTTCGCCGTCTGGTTTTACATTGCGCCGCCGGGCATCCTCGGCAAAGCCGATGCCATCGGCTACGCTGTCTGTCACCGCATTGACGAACGCTCCTTTCACGTGTTTGGGCGGCAGCTGCCGCTCTGCGCGCGCTGCACGGGGGAATTCTTCGCGGCGGGAATCACGCTCCTCTATCTCTCCCTCGTCAGCCCCAGAAAAAGCGGCATGCCCGGTTGGAAACTTGGCGCGCCGCTTCTATTCTTTCTGTTCGCCTTTGCTCTCGACGGCTCGAACTCGTACCTCTACCTGCTCAAACAAACCTCGGCGGGCATGTTCGACAACATCCCCAACCTCTACGTTCCCAACAACACCCTGCGGCTCTTCACGGGCAGCGGCATGGGCATTGCGCTGGGCTCCATCCTCTACCCCGCCTTCAACGCCTCCGCATGGAAAAACCCCGCCCCCGCCCCCGCCCTCGACTGGAAAAAACTCGGCATTCTCGCCGGCAGTGTGGCGCTCATTGACCTGCTCATCCTCACCGAACACCCCGTAATTCTCTACCCCATTGCGCTGATCAGCGTGGCGGGAGTATTCTCCCTGCTCGTTCTGGTATTCAGCATGGTATGGGTTCTGATGATGCGCCTCGAAAACGCCTTCGACACGCTGACACAAATGTGGATGCCCTTCCTCGCCGGCGCAACCCTCGCCCTGCTCCTCATCTCCCTCATTGACCTGCTCCGCTTCCGCCTCACCGGAACCTGGGGAGGCTTTCCCCTGGGCTGACTCTCACCCGGACTTTGGAGACCCTATGGAACTGCTCACTGGAATTTTCACCGCCTTCGGGCTTTCAGCCAGCGCCGGCTTGAACGCCTACATCCCCCTGTTGGTCGTCGGCTTGCTGGCGCACTACACCAATCTCATCACCCTCAAACAACCCTGGGACACCCTCTCCAACCCCTGGATCATCCTCCTGCTGTGCTTCCTCGTCATCATCGAAATGCTGGCAGACAAAATTCCCGCCGTCAACCACCTCAATGACCTGATTCAGACCTTTGTGCGCCCCACCGCTGGCGCCATCGCCTTTGCCGCCAGCGCCAATGTGGTGACCGACATCAGCCCCGTGCTGGCTTTGGCGGCGGGTCTGCTGGTGGCAGGGACAGTACACCTCACCAAATCGGGCGTGGTGCGTCCCGCCGTCACCGCCACGACGGGCGGCGCGGGCAACGTCCCCGTCAGCATCGCCGAGGACGTCACCTCCACCGTCTTATCCATCGTGGCGGTCGTCCTGCCGATTCTCATCGGCACGCTGCTGGTCGTCATCGCTTCGTTCATCGTCTGGCGCATCTGGAAAAAGATTGACAAGGACGTTCCTTGATATAATCCGAAATTATCTGTCCAGCGCGTTGGAGAACGCGCTCTACGCAAAGTTTTGCGTAAGTCCTAATTCAATCAAAGGAGAAATGATCATGAACGAGCAAATGCCCCCCGTCGCTGAAGAGCCGAAGAAGAAAAACAACACCGTCATCATCATTGCCGTTGTTGCCGTCGTCCTGCTCTGCTGTTGTTGTGTGGGCTTGTGGGCGGCTTGGACGTATGGCGATTCCGTCCTGCAAATGCTGGGGTTCTAAACATCTGAAAAAACAAAATCCTCCGTCACCCCAACGGAGGATTTTTTGACGCAAAATAATCCTTCAACTCCTCCAGCCCTTTGAGGGCGCCTGCCCTCAACGCCTCGTCCAGCCTCAATTCTGCAAACTCGTCTTCATCCAGAACCGTTTGCGTTCCATCCGCAGAAACCCACAAATCGAGGGCAAGGTCAACATAGGAGACGACGCCATCCTCGATGACGGCGGGCATGCTCACATTGCAATACCAGCCCTTGATCCGCCCGTCGTCGCGGTCGTAAATTTCGAAGATGTTGTACCAGCGGTCGGAATAATAATGCTCGACAAAGCGGTCTCCTTTTTTCAAGGTCGTATCCATAAACGGACGATCCTCGCGGTCGAAGAGCGCCTCCAGCACGACGGCATTCGGTTCGCGCCGCAGCGCCACGCCATCGTACTGCCACGTCACTTTGCCCGCCGGGTTCTTTTTTAGCACCGTGATCCTCATGCGAGACATTCTACCCTAACCCGCGCGGCGGATTTCTCCCCGATCTTCGGCGGCTCGTCCAGATAGACGAACAGCCCGTTATCGAACGTGACTTTGAACCGATCCTGCTGGAAGATCACATCCACGACCACGCCCGAAATGACATTCGCTTCATCCTGGACCTTGGGCGGGCGCGCCAGCAAATGGACTTTCTCTCCCCTCGAATGTTCATGCCCGCAGCGGATAGAGAAGGCGCCAAAATCACTTGCCACTTTCCATTTCCCATTTTGCCCTTCCCTCACTTCCCCTTCAAACACCTTTCCCACTCCTAAAAACTCCGCCGCATAAGCAGACTGCGGATTTGCCCACACCTCGGCGGGAGTCCCTTCGCGGAGGATGCGTCCCTCGTGCAGAATCAGGATGCGGTCAGCAATGGTGAAGGCTTCCTCCTGGTCGTGGGTCACGTAAATGGCAGGGATTTGGGTGCGGTGAAGGATGGCTCTCAACTCTTCGAGCAAACCGTCTTTGAGTTTTTTATCCAGCGCGCCGAGGGGTTCGTCGAACATGAGCAGGCGGGGGCGAATGGCAAGGGCGCGGGCTAATGCCACACGCTGCTGCTCCCCGCCTGAGAGGTCGGTGACGCGGCGTTCTCCAAACCCGCTCAGGTTCACCAATTCCAGAGAACTGGTTACACGCTCCGCTATTTCGTCTGGCGGCAGGCGGCGCATCCGCAGCCCGAAGGCGACATTCTCGTTGACGCTGAGGTGAGGGAAAAGCGCGTAGTCCTGAAAGACCAGCCCAAAGTCCCGAAGATGAGGCGGCGTGGAGGCGAGGTCCGTGCCGTTGAACAGGATACTGCCCAAGTTTGGACCCTCCAGTCCAGCGATGATCCGCAAGAGCGTTGACTTGCCGCTTCCCGATGCGCCAAGCAGGCAGACCGTCTCGCCGGTGTGGACGGTGAAGGAGATGTCGGTGAGGAGGGGCTTGCCTTCGTAGGTTTTGTGGATGTGACGGAGTTCGAGCATTGATTTCCTTTTGCACGCTAGAGAGCGTGCATTACGCATGATACGCTGGAGAGCGTGTTACGCATGATACGCTGGAGGGCGTGTTACGCATGATACGCTGGAGGGCGTGCGGTATGCAACTAAAAATCTCCTGCGGCAGGCGGGCGGAATTTTTCGATGAGCAGGATGCTGACGGTGGTGAGGAGCATGAGGAGGGTTGCCATTGCCATGGCTTGTCCGTAGTTGAGCCCGCCTGGCTGGGAGAGGAAGCGCTCAATGGCGACGGGGATGGTGGGATATTCGGGGCGTGAGATGAGCAGGGTGGCGCCGAACTCGCCAAGCGAAACGGTGAAGGCGAAGGTGGCGGCGGCGAGGGCGGCGCGGCGCAGGATGGGCAGGTCTATGTGTTTCCAAACTTCGAAGGGCGAAGCGCCCAGGGTGGAGGCGGCATCCCGCAGGCGCTGGGGGATGGAGGCGATGGCAGGCTGCAGCGTGCGGATGACGAAGGGGAGCGCAACGAGGGTATGCGCAAACGGGACGAGGAGCGGCGAGGTCAGCCACCTGCCGTAGGTGATGATGAATCCAAGTCCGAGCATGACGGCGGATGAGCCGAGCGGGAGCATGATGAGCGGGTCGAGGATTTTTTCGAGGCGGGTGGGTTTGGCGAGGGCAAAGGCGGCGGGGAAGCCGAGCAGGAGGGAAAGCAGTACAGTTGCAGAAGCATAAGCGAGGGAGTTGAACGCCGCTCGAATGGGCGGAACGTAGAAGACGGAGCCGCGGCGGTTGATGAAGAGTTCTTTGTAGTAGTCGGCGGTGACTCCGTATTGGATTTCGGCGCGCTGCCCGCGGTCGGCTTCGAGGCGGAAGAGGGAGCGGACGGGGAGGGAGGCAAGCGGAAGCGCAAAGTAAACAGTGAGCAGTGAACAGAAGGCAAAGACAAAGAGTTTTTGCTGGAGGGTGCGGGGCTTGATGGTAATGGAGCGAGGGGAGAGGGGATATGAGTTACGAGTTACAAGGTGCGAGTAGAGGAGGGAAAAGACGAGGGTGCAGACGAGTTGGATGACGGAAAGCAGGGCGGCAAGCGGCAGGTTGAGGAGTTTGACGGCTTGCAGGTAGATTTCCACCTCGAGGGTGGCGAATTGGGAGCCGCCGAGCAGGAGGATCACGCCGAAGGAGGTGAAGTCGAAGAGGAAGACGAGCAGCGAGGCGGCGAGGAGGGAGGGGCGGAGAAGCGGCAGGGTGACGTGCGTCCAGACGCGGAGAGGGTCTGCGCCGAGGGAACGGGCGGTCTGCTCGAGTTTGGGGTCGAGGCTGGAGAGGGCGGTCCCAACAATGCGGATGACGATGGTGGTGTTGTAGAAGACGTGGGCGAGGAGGATGGCAAGAAAAGGATGAATGATGAAGGATGAAGAAACAGCAGCTGGTAATTGGTAATTGGTAATCAGGGTGTTGAGCAATCCACGTGGACCGAGGAGGGAGTTGAAAGCGGCAGCGACGACAACCGTCGGAAGCATGAAGGGGACGGCGGTGAGGGCGCGCAGGAGGGATTTGCCGCGAAAATCAAAGCGGGCAAACAAAACCGCCGACGGCAGACCGAGGAGCAGGGTGAGCAGGGTGGAGAGGAAGGCTTGGTAAAAAGTAAACAGGAATGTGTAAGTGGTAATTGGTAAATTTGTGGAGGTGAGGGCTTCGGGGGAGAGGGTGAGGGCTAGGATGCGGGAAAGAGGAAAGAAGAAGAAGACGGCGAGGAAGGCGAGAGGGAGGAGCCAGAGGAAAATTCTCTTTAACCACGGAGACACGGAGACACAAAGATTTCCATTCGGAATCGCTGTGTCTCCGTGGTTACGTGAGTCGTGGTTTCGACGCATAAGGCTGGGCAGGGAGAACCCGTCCCTACGTTTCTGGTTACTTCATCACCGCATCGGTCCATTCCTGAATCCAGCGGTCGCGGTTGGAGGCGATGAGGTCTGGCGGGAGGGAGGCAGTCTGTGCGGGCGCCTGGGCGTATTTGACGAAGGCTTCGGGCAGGGCGGCGGCGGGGTTGACGGGGTACACGAACATTTGCAGCGGCACGTCTTCCTGAAATTGTTTGCCGAGCATGAAGTCCACGAATTTTTCGGCGAGGGGGCGGTTGTGAGTCCCTTTGAGGATGCCGACAAATTCGATTTGGCGGAAGCAGGTGTCGGGTCCGAGGATGGAGGCGGTGGGGGCGTCGTCCACAGGCGGGTCGGCGTAGATGACTTCGGCGGCGGGGGATGTCCCATACGAGACGACCATCGGCTGAGGTCCCCTGCCCGAGGAAGCGCTGAAGTTGGTGTAGTAGGCGGTCTCCCAGCCGTCCACCACCACGACGCCGTTGGCTTTGAGGGCGCGCCAGTAGTCGAGGTAACCGTCTTCGCCGAAGTGCGCAATGGTCGCCATGAGGAAGGCAAGCCCAGTGGAGGAGGTGGCGGGATTTTCGACGACGAGCAGGCTGGCGTATTCGGGCTTGGTCAGGTCTTCGAGCGATTGCGGCACGGGGAGGGCGTTTTCGGCGAAGAATTTCTTGTCGTAGTTGATGCACACGTCGCCGTAGTCCACAGGCAGGGCGCGGCTGGAGGGGTCGAGTTGGAAGGCGGCGGGGATGTTCGCCAATTGGGGCGAGGCGTAGGGTTCGAAGAGTTCGGCTTCGAGGGCGCGGGAGAGGAAGGTGTTATCCACACCGAAGAGCACGTCGGCGAGCGGAGCATCTTTGGTGAGAATGGCTTTGTTGAGCATGGCGCCTGCGTCGCCGCTTTGGAGGAAGGTCACTTTGGCGTTGTTCGCCGCTTCGAACGCCGCCACCACGTCTTCGCTGACGGAGAAGGAGTCGTGGGTCATGATGGTGATGGTTTGGGGGGAGGCGGGCGTTTCAGGCGCAGCCGCTTGTGGAGCACATGCCGTGAGAAGCAGGATGGAAAGGAGAAAGAGGAAGGTTTTATGTTTCATGGCAGACCTTTTCAAAAGGGTACTTGGTGATTGGTGATTGGTGATTGGTAATTGGTAATTACGAGGCGCGGCGGTGGAGGATGAGGAGGAGTCCCGATTGGATTTTGATTGCCGCTGTGTCGGCGGTCATTTCGTTGCTGACGCCGCGCGTCTTTTCGGGATAAAGGGTTTCGCCGTTCAATTGCCATCTGAGATGTTCGGTGCGGACGCCCGTGACCTCTCCGCCCCAGGGGAGGAGGGAGACGAGGTCGCCGCTTCGCCCACTGACCTGAGCCTGGGTGCGGCAAAAGAGGATTTCCTCCACCCCGTCATCGAGTCGAACATCGAAGGCGGCAAGGCGGGGGGCGCTGAGCAGGGCGATGTTGGCGAGGGTCTGGTCCATGCGCCCGCCGAGGGCGGCGAGGATGACGATCTCTTTGGGGGCGAGTTCGAGCGCTTTGTGGAGGGCGAGTTCGAGGTCGGTTTCGTTTTTGTCGCGGGGATGGCGTTCGATGGCGACGCCGTCCGCTTGCAGGGAGCGGAGGAGGGCGCTCTCGGCGGAGTCGAGGTCTCCGATGACGAGGGCAGGTTTGAGGTCCAGCGCCGCGGCGTGACGTGCGCCTCCGTCGGCGCAGAGGATGGTGTCGTCGTCCCGCAGGATGGCGCGGGCTTTGTCGAGGTCGGGCAGTTCGCCGTTGGCGAAGATGATGATGCGGTTCATGGCGCCCTCACCCCTGCCCCTCCCAAATGGGAGATGGGCAGGGAAAGAAAAATCCTCCGAGGGCGGAGGATGGTGGATGAAGTATGTTCCCTCCGCCAGTATGATCTGGATCAGGTGATGCGGGTCGAGCGATTCACGCTCCTCTCAGCCCCATCGTGCAGGGCTCCCCGTTCAGTTGTTGCAACTATCGTAATACGATTGGAAACAAATGTCAATCAAGAAATTGGAGATTGCTTCGTCGCCGCCCGCTCCCCCTCGCAATGACAAGTCATCGCACCCTGCGTTTCCACTCGTCCTTCATTTGCAGTTCGGTGGGGCTGATGCCCGAGGGCAGGGCGAGGAAGTCGGTGAGCAGGCGGTTGAATTTGGGCGTTTCTTCGAGCATGGGAAAATGCCCCGAGCCTTCTAGCACAATTTGGTGGGTGAAGGTGGAGGCGGCGGATTCGTAGGAGGGAACGGTGATGGCGGGGTCTTTTTCGCCGTAGACGAGCAGGCAGGGAATGTCGAGTTCACGAAAAGCGGGGAAGAGGTTATCCGACTGGAGGGCGGTGAGCGAGGCGGCAATGGCTTTGGGGTCGGCTTTGGAGGCGTCGGAGAGGGCGGTGGAGGCTTCGGGGGAGCGGTCGGAGAGCCAGTCGGAGAGTTCCTGCGGGGTGTTGGTGCGCAGGCGGGCGTTGACCGCCTCGTAATTCAAGGGACAGTTGACCGCCATGAGGCGGTCCACGCTCTGGCGGAAGCGGGAGGCGAATTTCATGCCGACCAGCGCGCCCAAGCCATGCCCGACGAGGGCGATCTTGCCGATGCCCAGTTCGTTGAGGAAGGCTTCGAGCAGTTTGACCTGTTCGTCGAGGGAGTATTTGAGTTCGTTGTGCGCGGTATCTCCGAAACCCCACAGGTCGAGGGCGTAGGCGCGGTAGGAGGTCGAAGCGACCTGCATGGAGGCGATCCAGTATTTCCAGGAACCGACCCAGCCGTGCAGGAAGATGACCGGGCGTCCGCGTCCCAGCACCTCGTAATGCACAATGGAGTTATCGAGAAGAACAGCGCTCAAAGGTCACTTTCCAAATTTGGCGAGAATGGCTTTGATGCGTGCGGTCAACTGGTCGGGGGCGAAGGGTTTGAGCAGGTATTCCTCAGCGCCGGCGTCCAAGCCTTGTTTGATTTCACTCTCCTGCCCCTTGGCGGAGAGGAAAACGACGGGGATGTCTTTCAGGGAGGGGTTTTGTTTGATGGCTTTGCAAGCCTCGTAGCCGGTCATGCGCGGCATGCGCACGTCCATCAAAATCAGGTCGGGGTTGACTTTGGGCGCCATGTTCACCGCCTCCTCCCCGTTGGTGGCGGCAAAGACTTCATGCCCGGCAAAACGCAGGGTAAAAGCAATCAAATCTCGAATGTCGCGTTCGTCTTCTGCAATCAGTATTTTTGCCATTCACGCCTCATTTTTTTCGTAGAGCGGCAGGGTAAAGGAAAACACGCTGCCTTCGCCAGGGACGCCGCTGCTTTGCATCCAGATGCGTCCCTTGTGCATCTCTACAATTTGTTTGACGATGGAGAGTCCCAGCCCGGTTCCGGGGGTTGCCAGAACGAGGGGATGTTCGCCGCGATAGAAGCGTTCGAAGATGCGTTCCTGGTCTTCGCGCGGGATGCCCACGCCGTTGTCTTCCACGTCCACCTGCACCTGGTTCTCGCCATCCAGCGGGTGGATGTGAACCGTGATGGTGCCGTTTTCGGGGGTGTAGTGGTAGGAATTGAACACAAGGTTGCTCAAGACCTGACGCACACGCTCCATATCGCCATAGACGAGGGGGATTTTCTTGGGCGCGTCGAGGGAGAGCGCCATCGGTTTGTTTTCCTCCTGGGAACGGCGCAGGACATCTTCGATGACGTCTTCCGCCAGTTCGCGCAGGTCGAGCGCCTGAGGGGAGAGGGTGACGCGTCCCGATTCGATGCGGGAGATGTCCAACAGATCATTGACCAGGATGTTCAGGCGTTCGGTGTTGCTTTTGATGATGTTCAGGAAGTGCGCCTGGTTTTCGTTCAGCGCGCCCGCGGCGCCCATGAGCAGGACATCGGTATAGCCGCGGATGGAGGTCATCGGGGTGCGGAGTTCGTGGCTGACCGTCGCCACAAATTCGGATTTGAGGCGGTCCACTTCGACTTCGTGGGTGATGTCGCGGAAGATGGAGACGGTGCCCAGGAAATCATGCTGGAAGATGACCGGCGCAAGGTGAACAAGGATGATGCGTCCGTTTTGCAAATCGAGTTGTTCGGCGTAGGTCTCGCCCTTTTGGTATTTGGAAGGCGATGCAGACCAGTCGCGGATGGTCTGCATCCACGGACCAGCCGCCTTGCCGAATAAGCCGACGAAGACGTCGAGCGACTGTCCGACCACGCGTTCCGCTTCGAGTTCTAGGATTTTTTCGGCGGAGTTGTTGAGGAAGGTGATGCGGTTGTCGGCGCCGGTCACCAGCACGCCGTCTGCAACGGCTTCGAGGATGGCTTGCGAGCGGCTGGCTTCCTCCTGCTCACGGCGCAGCATGACGCCCAGGCGTTCTGCCTGATCGCGGATGAGTTCGTAGAGGTGGGCGTTGTTGATCGCCACCGAGACCTGCCCGGCAATGGCTTTGACCATGTTCAGGCGTTCGGGACTGAAGAAGTTGACCTTGCGGTGGAAGACCATCAGCACACCGATGACATCCTCCCCCACCATGAGGGGGACGACGATGGCGCTGCGGTGTTCACGGGAGGAGGAGGGGGTGGTCACCCAGCGGGGGTCTTTCAGCAGGTCGCCCACCAGGACCGGCTCGCGGTTTGCAACGACCCAGCCAGCCAGCCCCTCGCCGATTTTGAGTTTGAATCCACGCCGTTCGCCGGTCATCATGCTGGAAAGATAGCCGTAGCCGGCGCGGTAATGGAGCATGTTGTCTTCGGCGCTGCGCAGCATGATGGTGCCTTGTTCCGCGCCAATGGCATCGTTGAGGAGCGCCAGGGTGCGGTTGAGGGCGCGGTCGAGGTCGAGGCTGGAGGAGACTTCGGTCAGGATGCGGAGCAGGGTTTCGGTGTTTTGTTTTTCGCGTTCCAGTTCCGCCGTGCGCTCGACAACGCGTTGTTCGAGTTCCTGCGCCAGGCGGCGGGTTTCGTTGAGCAGGCGTCCGTTTTGGATGGCGACCATTGCCTGGTTGGCAAGGGTGCTGAGGATCTGCAGGTCGTCTTCGGTGTAGACGTTGGGCTGGTAACTCTGCGCCGAAAGCATGCCCAGCGCCCTTCCGCCGAGAAGCATTGGCACGGCAAGGATGGATTGGGGCGTTTCGGGTCTGCCGTAGGGAACGCCGCCCAGTTCATCCACAACGGCGGCGTTGTGAATCAGCAGGGGTTGAGCGGTTGAAATGACGCGGCCGCTCAAGCCCTGGTTGCGCGGAATGCGGGCGACAGGGGCGCGTTTGTCGCCATCCACAAGGTACACGCCTTCGATTTCATCGGTCTCTTCATCCAGCAGGCTGATGACAAAGGATTCGACCGGCATCAGTCGTTGCGCGGCTCTGTGGACGGCGACGTAGATTTGTTCCGGGTCGAGGTTGGCGCTGACCTGGTAACTGGATTGGTTGAGGATGGCAAATCGTTCAGCCGTGGAGAGAGTGGATTGGTAGAGGCGCGCATTTTCCAGCGCAATGGCTGCCTGGTTGGTGAGGGTGCGCGCCAGTTCGATTTCGGCATGGCTGAAGCGGGCTGCTTCGTTTTGCTGAACAAACATCAACGCCCGCAGGTTGGAGCCGCTGGCAAGCGGCAGGATGAGCAGCGCCTGGGTGTTTTCGCCCAGAAAACCGGCGAGGGGCGCCAGGTCGGCTTCATGCCTGACTGCCTCGGTGCTGAATACGCCCAGCGATTCGCGCAGACGCTGGAAGATGGGCGCATCGGGCAGGGTTTGCGGCAGTTTGCGAGTGGGTTTCGGGTTGGAAAACTTCCAGACCGCCTTGCCGCGCTCGAACACCACGACCGAAACCCGCGCGGCGTTGACGGCATCCTGGATTTCGTTGGCGGTGAGTTGAAGGATTTTGTCCTCGTCGAGCAGGAAGCCGAGGGAGGAGGAGAAGCGGTTCAGGAGCGCCAGACGCTTGGAGCGCTGGTCGAGTTCGGAGGCGCGGCTCAGGCTTTCTTCAAAGAGACGGGCGTTTTCCAGCGCCACAGCCGCCTGACTGGCGAAGGTGGTGCCAACCTGAACATGTTCGCGCGTGTAGAAGTATGCCTGCCATTTTTCGAGCGCCAGCACGCCGATGACTTCGTTTTTGGAGACGAGCGGCAGACCGAGCCAGGAGAGCCGCGGCGCTTCGAGCGGCGGGAAACGCGGGTCCTGCCGCACGTCGCCCACCGAAATTCCCTGCCCGGTGCGGATCATCTCTTTGAACAGGGCGCTGTCTTCTGTGGCGATGGTCAAGCCGAGGCGCTGTTCGGTGTCGGGGAAGCCGCGCGCGGCGGCGACGGTGAGGCGGTCTTTTTCGCGGATCCACAGGGTCGCTGTGTCGTAGGGGATGACCGGTCCGAGCTGGTCGAGGAGGACTTCGACCAGTTCTTTGCTTTTCAGGCTGGAGGTCAGGTTGGTGGCGGCGGAGGTGAGGGCTTCGAGTTGGGCGGCGCGTTCCTGGGTCGCCTGCATGAGGCGGACGTTTTGGAGCGATAACCCGACCTGCTGCACCAGCGAAAGGAGCAGGGTTTCATCTTCTTCGTGGAAGGCGGCGGGGGTGTTGAAGTTGTCCAACACCAGCACGCCCACGCGCTGGTCGCCCGATTGGATGGGAATGAGCAGGCTGGAAACCGGCAAACGCCCGCCGGTTGCCTGGCGGTAGAGCAATTGCCCTTCGGTGGAGAAGGTATAGTCGCGCGTGAATTGCACTTCGTCCACCCGCAGAGGGCGGTTGGATTCGAATGCCTGCCCCGGCAGCGACTCGCCGGAACGGTAGGCAATCTTTTTCATCGCTTCGTTGTCGGCGTAGCCTGCCACAGCGGCGGGAATCAGTTGGGCGGTATGTTCGTTCCAGATCAGCACGACGCCGGCGTGCGCGGTGTTCAGGGCTTTGCGGGCGCTTTCGAGCAGCGATTTGACGATGTGGTCGGAATCCAGTCCGCGCAGTTGACGGCTGAAGTCGAGCAGGAGGTTGACTTCCTGCAGGCGGCGGCGGGTTTCGTTGAGCAGGGAGATGTTTTGCAGGATGACGGAGGTTTGCCGCGCAATTTGATGATAGACCTGCAGGTCTTCGCCGGTGAAGGCGGGCATCGGTTCGGGGCTGATTGCCATCATGGCGGCAACCGTGCGTTTGTCAATTTTGAGCGGCAGGCAAATCATGGATTTGGCGCGCAGGACGGTGAGCAGGGGGGTTTCGCGCCATTCGAGGTTGTCATCCAGCGCAGGGATGAGGATGGCTTCGCCGCTTTGCAAGGTGGCGCGGAGCGGATTACGCTGACCGAACAACGCTTCCGGGTTGGTGGCGCGGGGGATGCTGCCCATGATGTACGTCAAGCGCGGTCCTTCGGGAGAGGCTTCCGCCACAAGCGCGGCAGACATGCCCAACTGGGTGAGGGTCTCGCGCGCCAATGCCTGCAGCGCGGAGGAGGCGTCCAACTGGCGGCTGACCGATTCGGTGATGGCAAGCCCCGCGCGGACGCGCTGCGCCCGCTGGTCGAGGTTTTGAATGGCGATGGTTTGATCCAGGTCTTTGCGCAGCAGGACGGGCAGGTCATTTTGGGTGTTGGCAAGCAGGCGCTGCTGGCGTTCGAGCCCCGATTTGAGCGCTTCGACCTGATTGCGCAATTCGGCGATGCGGTTATGTCCGACAATCGCCAGCGAGGCTTGCGAGGCAAAGAGTTCCAGCGCTTCGATGGCGGCGCGGTCGGGGCGCAAGCCGTCGCGGGGTAAATCCACGCTGATGATTCCCAGCGTCTTTCCTTCGTTATCCTCCAGCAGGGTCACGAGCGTATCATCCGGGTCCCAGGCATTGGGAACGCTCTTCTGACGGTCATGCGGCTGGATGGTGACCATGTGGACATCAGAGGGGATGATGGGAGATTGATCCGCCGGAATGAAGTAGGAACGGCTGATGCGGAATTGCGGTTTGAGGAGTTGTTTGAGGCTGGAAAAAGGCTGTTTGCGCGCCATGAATTCCGCCATGACTTCGGGCGGGAAGCCAACACCGGCGACGCGGCGCAGCATGCCGCTCTGAGGTTCCAAAATGCTGACCAGCGCTGCCTGGAAGGGGGTCGCTTCGCTGATTTTGGCGGCAATCTCGCGCAGGGATTGTTCAAGCGGTTGTTCGAAGTCCAGAGAAGCGCCCTCGGATAATCGCGCGACCACAGCGGCGCGCCGGCGCAGGAGTTCAGCCTGACGCACCTGTTCCTGGTAGCGGCGGACGTTGGAAATGGCAACTGCGGCTTGCGCCGCCAGGGTTTGCACCACCTCGAGGGAGGATGCGTCGAAGTAGCCGGGCTTGTCGGCATGCAGATGGATCAACCCAACGGTTCTTCCCTGACTGAGAATGGGCACCACCATCAGGGCTTTGACTCCCTCGTGGGAAACCGCGTAGGGCATCTGCGCGGTGTTCTCGATGAGTTGCGTCTCACCGCTGTGGAAGGCGTGCTTTTCGAGGGCAGAGAGCGTCTCGGGGAAGGGACAGCCGATGGTGAGCGAAACAGGCAGGGGGTCGGTGGAGGCGTTTTCGTCGAAGAGCAGGATGGTGCCGCATTTGGCGCGGGTGATGCGCAGGCTTTCGCTGTGAATGACTTCGAGCAGCGCGCGCAGGTCGGAGGCGGCGTTGAGTTCGCGGCTGACGCGCGCGATGGCGGTCAGTTGTTCGACGCGGCGGCGCAGGACTTCATCGGTGAGGGTGGTGCGGGAAGCGTCGTCGAGGGCGGAGGCGAGTTGCCCGGCGGCGGTGGAGATGATTTGCAGGTCGTAATCGTTGAAGAATTCGGCTTTGCGGCTTCCCAGCATCAGTTCGCCCAAACTGCGGTCGCGGACGAGGAGGGGCACCACCACTGCCGATTCGACTTGCAGGGTGGTGACGAGGGGAAGGTAGCCGGCGAGGATTCGGCGGTCGGCGCTGAGTCGCCCGGAGAGGAAGGGCTTTTGGCTGCCGGAGACGGTGAAGCGGTATTGGGAGGCATCCACGTGCAGACGGCTTAGCGCGGCGATTTCTTCGGGCTGAGCGCCAAAGACCGATTCTTTGTGCAAGGTCAATTCGCCGCGTTCTTCGTCGCGCAGGAAAATGGCGGCGAGGTCTCCTTGAAAGAGGCGCGCCAGTTCCTGCACGGAGAAGCGCAGGATTTCATCTATGGTGGCGGTGGAGGCGGCGAGGCTGGCGATGCGGCGCAGGGCATCGGAGCGCAGGGCGCGCTGACGGGTCTGCTCGATGGTGAGGGCGTTTTCGAGGAGACTGGCAGCCTGACGGGCAATCGTTTCGATGAGACGGGTCTCTGACGGAGTGAAATCGGCAGCGCCGCCTTTGTGATTGGATACCTGGAAGTAGCCCACCAGGCGGTCATCGGCGACCATGGGCGCAAGGATGGATTCGCGCAGGCTGGCGGCTTGGGCGAGGGTTTGGAGACCCAGTTCGCGCCAGGCGGGGTCGGCGGCGGCGTTGGGGGTGACGATGGGGCTTCTTTCGTTGACGAGTTTTTCAACCGCGCTGTTGGGCGGGATGGTTGCGCGGTAAATTTCCACGACTTGGGCGGGCAGCCCCTGAAATGGCGCTTGGGCTTCCAGAGTGCGTTTGCCGGGGTCGTATAACAGGAAACCGAAAATATCGAACGGCAGGAGGGGGATGGCGTTGTGAATGAGCCGGCGCAGGATGTCTTTGTAATCGTGGGAAGCGCCAACTGTCTGCGCCAAAGCGGCAAGCCCGCTCAATTCGGCGGCGCGCTTTTGCTCCGCTTCGTGCAGGAGGGCGTTGCGGACGCCGAAGGCGATTTGCGGGGCGATCAGTTGGAGCAGGTCCAGGTCTTCCTGACGGAGGGCGTCAGAGTCGAAGCGCCCAAGTTCCAGCGTGCCAATCAGTTGTCCCTCGGCGATGAGGGGCAAGCCGAGGTAGGAGCGAATCGGGGAGTTTCCGGTTTGAGATTGGGGCGAAAGCGAGGATACGTCGGTGAGAAGGGTCGGTTTGTATTGCTGCAGGAGGCGGCTGGTGAAGCCGTTGAATGATGAGGAGGAGGAGGCGCGCTGGATTCCGGCTCTGCCTGTGGGGTCGAGGATGTAGGCGGTCTGTTGATTTGTTTCCAAATCCCAGATTTTTATTTCCAGAATATCGGGAGAAAATAGCTGTGAGATGTTCAGGAGAATGACGTGTAAAACATCGTCGAGGGCGAGGCTTGCGGAGATGTCCCTGCTGAAATCGGTGAGCAGCCGCAGAATGGAAGGGTGCGCGCCGGTCTCCTGCAGGTTTTTCGAGAATTCCACCGCCTTCATGGTCACAAGCGTTTGGGCATGAAGACCGGGCAGAGGGTAGGAGGCGGCTTCCACCAGTTGACCGCCAACGGTCAGGCGTTTGCGGGTTGGGCTGGCGCACAGGCTGAGAAATTCATCGGAGGGGCGCGTGCGGCGCGCCAGGGTTTCGAGGTCGGGCAATTCGTCGGGGCGCAGTCCAAACCATTCGCGCGCCAGTTCGTTGATGTATTCCACGCGCCCGCCGGCTTGAATGAGCAGAATCGCTTCGTTGAGTTTTTGGGCAGAATCGGGGGAGGAAAGGGAGGGGTTGGCTGGCAGGAGGAAAGATGGTCTTTGAACGGTGCGCCGGAACGCGACAAGGACCAGCACCGGCATCAGGAATGCCAGCGCCAGTAAAATCAGGTAGTGACCGACGCCCAAACCGGCAAACATCCTCTTTTACTAGCCTGCGCTGCCCGCCGAGGGGGCATCCTGCCGGCGGGCTTCCGCCGCGAGTTCGGTGATTTCACGAATATCGGCAAAGGAATGTTCAAGGGGTGAAACCACCCCCACCGACATGGTCATAAACGGCACTTTGGTGGTCGTTCCGCCGGGGGCGGGCGCCAGGATGTATCCCTGCTGGCGGTCCATGAAGTTGTAGTGGGTTTGCACTTCTTCGTTGAAACGCGCCTTGAGGCGATCGCGGATGGCGGCGGCTTTTTCGGCTTTGGTGATGATGATGAAATTATCGCCGCCGGCGTGACCGATGAAATCGGAGGCGGTGCCTAATTCGTCCACCACTTCGCCGATGAGCATGGCGGTGAAGCGCAGCACGTCGTCGCCCGCCACAAAGCCATAGACATCCTTGAACGGCTCGAAGTGGTTGACCCGCGCGTCAATCAGCGCCCAATCCTTTTCGCGGATGATGCGGCGCAGCTGCTCCTCGATCAGGCGCCCGGCAGGGAGCCCGGAACGCGGGTCGGTGAGGCTTTCGCGTTCGGCGCGGCGGATGGCGCCCTGCACGCGCAGTTTGAGCTCTTCGATGTCGAACGGCTTGGTGATGTAATCGTCCGCGCCCAGTTCCAACCCCTGCAGTTTGTCGCTGCGCTCGTCTTTTTGGGTGAGGAAGATGACCGGGATGTGACTGGTGCGCATGTTCGTGCGCAGGTTGCGGCAGACCTCATAGCCGTCAATGTCGGGCAGCATGATGTCCAGCACGATCAGATGGGGCAAAACCTGTTTGGTCTTCTCCAGCGCATCCGAACCGCGCATTGCGACATCCACATCGAACCCCAAGCCGCTGAAGTAAATCTTCAGCATGTTGCCGATGTCGAGGTCGTCTTCCACAACCAACAATCGTGATTTTCCCATACAAAACCTCCGAAATTACGTATGCGCCGTGCGCAGCCTTTGTTTTGTCCGTGCTGCGTTGCGTCGTACTGTTTCGATTTGCTCGAGCGTCACTTCCCGCTCGAAGGAGCGGAACCCGCTCAGGCGAAAGCCGTGTTTTGCGGCAATCGAGCCGATTTCCTCGACGCGTTCCCTGGTGATGTGCTTGCCGAGCGTGTAATCTTCGAAACGCCCCTCCAGCGCCAGGGCAATCGTTTCCGCCATGCAGGCATACGCCTTGCCCGGCGGAAAACCGAAGTTGAAATGAAAATCAACGGTTCCTGGCACATCCACCATTCCACCGTCAATCACTAATATATCATCTCTCACTTTTGCCACCATTGCAGAAACATCACGGGGACGGGCGACATCGCACACCACACTGCCCGCTTGCAGATGTTCCGGGCGGATGACATCGTGAATGGCGCTGGTGACGGTCAAAATCAACTGCGCCTCCGCGAGAACCTCCATCCGCGTGCTGGTGACCAATTCGGCTCTGGCGCGGACCTTCAGCCTGCGCCGCAGTTCCTCGAGTTTTTCCTCACTGCGGCCGATCAGAAAGAGACGCTGCACATCGTCTGCCAGCAATTCGGCGCACACCCGGCCGATGGCGCCTGTAGCGCCCACCACGGCGGCAGTCGCGCCGGCGAGCGGAATGTCCATCAAACGCGCCGCTTCGCGCACGGCTTCCACAGCCACCGTCACCGTGTAGGAATCGCCGGTCGTCACGGGCACATCCAGCGCTCTGGCAATGGTGATACCGGCATCTCCAACCACCGACGTGAACGCTCCCAAACCGAGAATTTGCGCGCCGAGTTTTTCCGCCAGCCTGCCGGTTTGGATAATCTTACGATAAACCGTCTGCTCCGGCAACTCCATCATCCGCCGCGGGGTGTAGGGGCAGGCGATGAACCAGCCTTTGATTTCCTTGCCCGTCGCCTCCGACCTGATGCCCTCGATCTCCGAAATATAGACCGGCGGAAAGAACGTGGAAAAAAAGTCAATCTGCCTTTCGCTCAGCAACCGCCCCAAAAGCGGAAACTTGCGGCTGACATCCCGTTTGGGGTCAATGGGATGGATGATGAACGCAAAGGTATCCATCGGCTACCATGATTCCAGCGCCTGTGATTCCCGGCTCTTGGGGTCGTACAGCCGCTTGTGCAGCCCGGGATACCTGAATTTGTGGTGATCGCTATCCTCATAGCGGACGTTGCGGTCAATGACGCGCCGTTCTTTGGATGCCGCCAGCACCACGTCCGATTCGATGGTGCGCGCAGGGTAAACGATCATTCCCGACCCGATACGGCAGTTATGCCCCACTGCGCTCCCCATGACGGGGCGGTTGGCGTAACTCAGGTTGCCGTGCCCGTCCAGCGCACGGATGGGCATGGGCACGAGGTTGTAGTCGGTAAAGGTCGAGCCGGCGCCGATGAAGGTGTTGCGCCCCACCACGCACATCTGCAGACAGGTATTCTGGGCGATCATGCTGTTGTCCATCACGGTGGTCATGAAGAGGGCGGCGCGGAAGGGGAGGAAGGTTCCATCCCCCACCACCGAGAGCATCAACTGCACATCCTGCGAAATGTTGACGTTGCTCCCAATGATGCAATTTTCGATGACGGCGCCGGCGTTGATGGTCACGTTATCGCCGATGGTCGTCGGTCCGTGAATGACGGCGCGCGGGTCAATGATGCAGTTTTTGCCCACCTTCACCAGTTCGGAACATTCGAGCACCTGCCGCCCCTCGTAGAGCGCCTTGCTCAAAATCTTCAATTTGAACGCCAGGTCTTCGTTGAGGCGTTTTTCGAAGCGGGCGCCGCGCGAAAACAGACCATACACAATATCGGCGATGAAAATATGCACCCATGAGTCAATCGCCAGCAGGGCGCGCAAAGGCACCTGAAAGGTCAGGTCGCCGCTCTGGTCTGCCATGTAGGTGGGGACGTGATAATAGCCGAGTTCGCGCGCTTCCAGGTCAATGACGAGCGGCTCCACGTCTGCCACGGGTCCCTGCGGGTAATACCACAGGTCTGCCAGATACAGGTTGCCCGCCAGCGTGTAAGAAGTGGAAAGCGGCAGGGCATGTTCCTTGAATGCCGGGTCATCGGCAGAGAACGCCGCCCGCACCGCCCGCTTCCGTTTGCGCGCCGCAGAAATAAAAGCCTTGATGTATTCCTCGTCGAAGAACAGATTGTTGCGATAGACGAGCATTTCCACCCGTTCATTGGGGAGGTGTTCCCTGGGTTCGAGTTCTTTCTCGCGGGTGGTGTATGGCGCAAGGACATTCCTCTGATGCAGCCAGAGAGGATTGTTTTGAATGCGCAAATCGCGCGCAGGTTCATTGAAGGGGGCGATTAACCGCGAATCTGGAATGATGATTTTATACATAACCTGCTGTATTATTCCACAAAACAGCCAAAACTGGGAATAAAAACCCGCCGCATCTGCTGGAACATCCATTGACAGATTTGTTTGGGACCAGGACTTACGCAAAACCTTGCATAGAGCGTGTTCTCTAACGCGCAGACTGAACAATCAACGTTAGAGAACGTTGATTACGCGTAAGTCCTGGGGAGGTTGTGCTTTCGTTAATTCAGCCCCTCCTTCCCTCGCAGCGGCACAAACGCCACCGGCAGGAGGGTTTCGTGCGAAAAATTCTCCCCCTCCCGCCGCCACAACTCCAGCACCTGAGCGCCGCGCTCGCCGACAGGCAGCGCCATGCGCCCGCCCTCGGCAAGTTGATCGAGCAGGGGTTTGGGCACATGCGGACCAGCGGCAGTGACCAGAATGGCGTCGTAGGGGGCGGCTTGTTCCCAGCCCAACGACCCGTCGCCAATGTGGATGGAAACGTTGGTCACGCCAAGTTGCTTGAGGGTCTTGCGGGCGCGTTCTGCCAGGGCGGGGATCAGTTCAATGGTGTGCACTTCAGCCGTCAGGGCGGAAAGAATCGCCGCCTGGTAGCCGGAACCGGTTCCCACCTCCAGCACGCGCTCATCGCCGGTCAAATCCAGCAGTTGAGTCATGTAGGCGACGATGAAGGGCTGGGAGATGGTCTGATTGAATCCAATGGGAAGCGGACCGTCTTCATACGCCAGATGACGGTATTCTTCGGGGACGAAAAGGTGGCGCGGGATGGATTCGAACGCCTCCAACACCCGCTGATCGCTGATTCCCCGCCCCCGCAGTTGACGCTCCACCATGAGCCTGCGTTCTGCCGCAAAATCCTGTTCCATACAGCCTCCCCATTCATGCTTGCATCAAAATTATACGCCTGCGGCGCTGCCATGCAGAGGGCAGCACTACAGTAAGCAGGACTTACGCAAAACCCTGCGTAGAGCGCGTTCTCTAACGCGCAGACTGGATAATCAACGTGAGAGAACGTTGATTACGCGTAAGTTCTGTTGAGGTTAAATTAACGAAATTGACAGGTGATAGTACCCCGATACCGTCTATGCTATACTATCCGCAACGGAGGAAACATGATTGAAGCGGTTCAAATTCCAATCCTGTTGAAAGCCATAGACTTCGTTTTCGACGAAGGACGCCGCATTCTGGAAGAGCGGCGCGAGCGGAGGAAGGCGGAAGCCAGCGCCGCACAGACACCAGCCGTTCAGCCCGAGCAAGGCGAAGCCCTGCCCCTCCCGCCCGAGCAGGCGGAAGCGGCGAAAAAGGACCTGACCGCAGCAAAGATTGATGAACTGCTGTGGCAAAACCAGGAGGCGGAGGTCAAGCACCTGGTTGCCCTGCTGGAAACGTACTCCCGCAATTATCATCTCTCGAAAGAACAATACGCCAAATGGGGGAGCGCACTCGTCCCGCCGATCATCGTCCATAATCTGACCGAAGCGGAAAACGCCATGCTGGATACGCTCAGGCAGTTGGAGGGGGCGCTGTCCAAAGTTTACAACAGAGACATTCAATCCACCCGCTAAATCGCCGGCTGAGAGAACTTGAATGCGCACACGCCGCTGCGCGCTGGCTTTTCGAGTAAATGGCGGGCGAGCCAATAGAGAGCAAGCGAACTATGGATAAAGAAGAAATCACCCACCTTGAACGGCTGATTGAACTCCACAAGAAAAATCTCTACACGCTGGAAGAGATGCTGGCAAAATACGGCGCGGATCAGCCCCTTCACCTCATTAACAGCGTGACGATGGAAAAGGAGGCAATTGCCCGTTACACCAGGCAAATCGAGCATCTCACCTCGACGGGAAAAGAACGTGAAAAGAGTGCACTGCTGGCAAGCCTGCCGCGGCGTCCTTACTTTGTGGGCAGGGAGGAGGAAATCAAGACCATCCTGCAATCCCTCCAGCCCGATAACCGCACGTTTATCGTCGGCATCGAAGGCATCGGCGGGGTGGGGAAATCGGCGCTTGCCATCGAGGTCAGTCACCGCTGTGTGGAGGAGGAACTCTTCGAGTCGGTCATCTGGATTTCGGCGAAGGAATCCGTCCTCACCCTGCACGGCGTCGAACCGATCATCCCGGAAGCCAAGTCGCTGACCGACATCCTCATCACCATCGGCGCGACGCTCGGAAATCCCACCATCGGCAACCTCTCGCTGCAGGAGCAGATCCGCCGCGCCTACAACCTGCTCGCCCGCCGCACCACGCTTCTCATTCTGGACAATTTCGAGTCGCTCTCGCGCAAGGAACAACACGACATCCTCGAGTTTTTACGCCGCTCGCCCATCACCCTCAAGGTGATTGTCACCTCGCGCGAGCGTGTGGCGGAGGGACAAATCATCCGCCTGCAGGGATTGTCGCAGGAGGAAAGCGCCGCCCTGCTGAAATGGGACGCCCAGCAAAAGAACATCCACCTGACCGAGGCGCAAAACAAACAGTTGATTGACCTGACCGGCGGGCTTCCCCTGGCGCTCTTGTGGGTGCAGGGACAAATTGCCGTGCTGGGATATTCGGTCACACAGGTGCTGGACCGCCTCAGCCTCGATTCGAACATCCCCATCCTGCAATACTGTTTCAACCACAGTTGGAACCTGCTCAAGGAAGACAATCAGAAAAAACTGCTGCTCATTCTGGCGCTTCACCCGGAGGCTGTCTCGCGGGAGGCGCTGCGGGAAATTTCGGGCATCGAAGACGAAGAGGAATTCGAACGCGCCCTGAGCGACCTGCTGCAACTCACCCTCACCGAGCACGAAGCGGACCTCGACTACTTCAGCATCCTTCCGCTCACCCGCCGCTTCATCCGCACACAGTTTGCAAACAACCGCCGCTTCGTCCAACAGGCAGAATGGCGAACCGCTCAGTATTACAGCCGGCTGGTGGCGCAGATGAGCAACTTCAAGGAATGGCGCGGCTACGATAAACTCCTGCTCGACCGCAACAACATCCTGAGCGCCGCTCAATGGTGTTACAAAGCCATCCAAAAGAAGACCAGCGCGAACGCCCTGACCAAACGCACGCGCGACATCGCCGCCACCCTCGTCCAGATTGGACTTCAGTTCGGCAGTGTGCTGTGGCAGCGCGCCTACTGGTACGACCGCCTGACCCTCGCTCACGCCGCCCTCAAAGCCGCCGACCTGCTTGCGGATTGGAAGTCTGTCAGCACCTTTGCCCGCAACATCAGTTGGATTTATTTCTATCAGGGCGATTATCTGCGCGCCCTGCGCTGGGCAGAAGAGGCGCTCTCCGCAACCACCCTGACCGAGGACAGGTTACTGATCGCCGCCGCCAAACGCTCCCTCGGGACCGTGGAACTGCGCCTCGGCAACTTCGACCGTTCCCGCGCCTTGCTCATGGAAGTCCTTCAGACCAGCGAGGAATTTCCCAAAGACGACTACGGCATTTACAGCAGGGGCTTTGCCCAGTACGGTCTCGGCGACCTGGAATACAACCTGGGAAACCTGGAAAAAGCCCGGGAGTGGTATCAAAAAGCATTGGAGACGTGGCAGGATCCGGCGCGGAAAGACCCGATCCGTCACATCAGTTACGCGCTCAACGGCTTGGGCTTCGTCGCCTTGAAGCAAAAGAAGTATGCCGAGGCGGAAAATTACTTCCGCGAGGGCATCCGCTCCGCCGAAGAATTCGGGCGGGTGGACGAACTGGCGCGCGGGCAGTTCGGTCTGGCTTCGGTGTACCTGGAAATGAACGCCGAGTTGGATAACGCGCTGATGTTCGTCAGTGACGCGCTGGATGGTTTTCAGCGTCAGGGCATGCAGCACGAGATTCGGCAAAGCCAGGAACTGCACGAAAGAATCCTGGAAACCCTGTCGAGAAGGCGGCAGGCGCAAAGCGATCATGGATAATGAACTGAAGGTTTTCCTGCAAGCCTTCAAAGAACTGGAAAATCTTTTTCAGGCGCTGCCCATCAGCGAATACCAGATTCAGGAGTTGAAGCGCCTGGTCTCTGCCGCATTGAAAAACGCCAAGAGTTTGGCGCTTTACGATGCCATTACCCACGCCCTAAACACCCGCGCAGAGAAGTGGCTGATCCCCCCCGAGCAGGTGCGGGGGATGGCAAAAGTGGATATTTACGATCTGCGACAGGCGAACAAGGTGTATGGCGCGCTGGTGGTGGATGCGGAGCTGCGCAAACTGGCGTTCCAGTTCATGTCTGTGTTCAGCCTCGATACGGGCGATTTCGTCCGCCGCTCGCCGGGCAGCGACGAGTTTCGCATCATTTCCACAACCAAAACACCCAGGGAAATGAACACCCTGCTTGCCCGCATGTACCACCGGCAGGAGTTGGACTCGCTCCTCACCTGGGATTACGGTGTGGGCGTCACTGACACCGAAGCCGAAAACGAACTCCAGAAACGGAGAAAAAAGTACCGCCCGGTGGTCTTGCGGCAGACCATCATCGAAAGCCATTCCGAAATCCCCAGGCGCATCGAAGAAAACAACGGACACCAAAGTTGGCATGAGTTTAATATGCCCTATGCGAGCCTTGTGGATAAAATTCACTCGCTGAACCTGCCGGCAGCATTGCGGCAGCAAGCCATCGCCCAGGTGCAAATCACCCAGAACATTGCCGAAAGCGTGGTCACCAAGGAGTATTTGACCGGCGCCCTCAATGGACTGGGAGCCAAATGGTATTTGGAAGACAAGACCGTTCAAGGCGTGGCGCTCACCGACATGCTCAACATGCACGAAGGCAACGCCCGCTATGGCAGCGCCGCCATTGACCAGGACCTTAAGCGCTTTTCGAACCTGCTGCTCACGTGTTTCCCCAAAAAGGAAGGATTTTTCGTCTTCCGCTCGGAACGCGCCGGCGACGAATTCAAAATCGTCTCGCTGAACAGCAGTATGACAGAATTGAAAGAAATGATCCACGCCTTGTGGCAAAGCGACCAGCACCGCGGTCTGCTGGCGTGGAATTACGGCATCGGACGAAACGACATCGAGGCGCACATTGACCTGTACAAGAACAGGCTCAAGGAAATAGAACGTATGCAAGCATCCAGCCCAAACGGCAAAGCCACATTCATCATCCTTCGTCCCGAAAGCGAGGCGTATTCCTGCCTCTTCAAACTTTCGGAAGAAACCGCCAAAATCACCGACGGAACGCCCATCATTGACCTGCACCTGACCGTACAGGCAATTCGCAATGTGGCAGACTTCGACGCCCTGAAAAAACGCCTCGCAGAATACGCCCGCCAGATGAAGCCTTTCCAAATCACAGTGAAAAACATCGCCCGCATGAACGTCAACAACCAGCAGGGCAGGTTGTGGCTCCTGGCAGAAAGAACCCCCGCGCTCGAAAAAATGTACAACGACCTCGGCAAAATCGCCGCCGAAATGGGCTGCGAAAGTTACCCCTACCAGTCGCAGAACTGGCTTCCCCACATCAAAATCGTCGAACTCCCCGAAGACCGCTCCACCCGCATCAAAGACCCCACCTTTGGCGCCAGAGAACCCATCACCTTCACCGTCAACCGCTTCGAATGGACCGTGCAGACTGCCGAAGAACGCTGGGAACTGCTCAATCAATTCACCTTCGGCGAATAGCCCAAAAT
>DAOUBY010000195.1:0-3418 GCA_034432325.1 Anaerolineales bacterium | reverse complement strand
AAACAAACCAGATGCCCAATGCTTCACGCATTGGGCATCATTTCAGGCTGGGGGCAAAGGATTCGAACCTCTACTAACTGATCCAGAGTCAGTCGTCCTGCCATTAGACGAGCCCCCAAGGATTCCAGCGGGCGGTATTTTATCATGCGATGCGGGAGCAGGCAAGGACGCCGCAGCACGAGAATTTCAAGACACTCGGCTCCCCTCGAGCTTTTCTGGCAATTCAAGCGCTTTTTTCAACGATGACGACCGCTTCGTTCGCCCATCCGGCTGTTTGCGCTTTCACGAGCAGTTCTTTCAACCCGGCAGGATACACGTTTTCGCGGCGGGGCAATTCGTCCAACGGCATCCAGATGGGAATGTAAATGCCTTCTTCCGGGCTGTTGGGATCGGCGTCGGTGAATTCCTCACCCGTACCGGTGCCGAACTCGCCGCCGACTCTTTCCACCAGAAAATAGATTTGTGTGCTCAGGTCGAAGTGAATCTCGGCAACTTTTTGCCGAACCGCCACATCCACCCCCAACTCTTCCTTCGCTTCGCGGACTGCCGCCTGCTCGGGCGTCTCTCCTTCGTCCACGCCGCCGCCCGGAAAGACGTAGTAATCCAGCCCGGCGCGGTGACGTTCGATCAGCGCCAACTTGCCGTCTTCGATCAGCACAATGCCCGCTCGTGTCCGCATGGGTTATGCTTCTTCCGTCTCTTGCGCCGCGCGGTTGACATCCTCCAGCGATGCGCCACGCGCCTTTTCCAGCCGTTCAAAACGTTTTGTAAATTGACTCATGGCATAGTTCACAAAATCCTCCTCCACCAGCCCAAATGGGACGACTTCGTATGCGGCGAAGGCGTCGCCGATTACGCCAACAGCAAACGGCAGCAGGTTGTTCATCTGCGCTTCGAGCGTATCCCATTCTTCGGGATGGCTGGCAAGCAGGCGGGAGAGCAGGTACACGCCATAGGCGATATGGCGCGACTCGTCCTGTTTGAGCAGGGAAATCCCTTTGCGCAGGCCGGGCATCAGGTCTTTGCGTTCGAGCATGGTGAAGAAGGCGTGATACCCCGTCTCCGCGAGAACGCCTTCGACAATCATGTTGTACGTGGCTGAGGCGCGGATCTGGGCTGAGGGTGAAGGATCAGCCTCCAGCGCGGAGAGAGCCGCAGGCAGGGCGTCGTAGAAGATATGGCGGTAGTTGTCGGTGTGGAAGTGGGTCAAATCCGACCTCACCCCCAACCCCTCTCCTGAAGGAGAGGGGAGCGATGTTACTTCATCCAAAAATTTGCGGAAGAAGTCGGTGTGTTTGGCTTCCTCGAAGAGAAAGGTGGTGAGGAACATTTCTTCCTCGAGGCGTCCTTCACTGGCAATGACGCGTATGAGCGGAAGCAGGTCGAGCGTGACGGCTTCCTCGCCCGCCACGAACATCGCCAGCAGGCGCAGGATCAGGTCTTTTTCGTTGGGCTGGAGCGCCGCCCAGTCGGACCTGTCCTTCGTGAGGTCAATGTCGGACGGGTTCCAGATGCCAAGGCGTTTGGCTTTTTCGTACAGCCGCATGGGAGGCAGGGAGCGGTCAAGTCCGCGGGTGGTGGTGGCAAAGGAGGTATGCATGGGTCGGATTTTATCATGCGCACCTATTGACTTTTCACTCAAAAAGGCGTAATATGTCGTTAGGCGACATATTACGTAATCGAGGTATTCCTCTCCATGAAAACCCAACCAAACTCACCGCAGACGGAAGCCACGTTCTTCATCCTCCTGAGCCTGTCTCCCGCGCCCAAACATGGATACGCCATCATGAAGGAGGTCAAAGCGCTCAGTAATGGGCGGATCGTGTTCAGCACAGGGACGTTATACGGCGCGCTCAGGCGCCTGCTCGAGCAAGGCTGGATCAAGCGCGTCAGCGACCCGGAGCCAAATCCCACCGACCGCGAGCGGAAGGCTTACACGCTCACCGACAAAGGCAGAAAGATCGTGAACGCGGAACTGGAGCGGTTGAAATCCCTCGTTGCAACCGCACAGCGTCAGATCCCTGAGAGCCCTTCATGAACACGATCCTGCGCTGCATCTCGGCTTTCTATTTCCAGACCCTGCACTTGTATCCGCGCAGTTTCAGGGATGAGTTTGCCGAGGAGATGAAAATCGTCTTCAGGGACTCGATTCACGAGGCAGGTACGGAGGGATCGCTGTCATTGGTCAGATTCTGCCTGCGAGAGTTGAGCGGACTCCCGGTCAGCATCCTGCGGGAGTTCCTGCATGAGTTCGAGAGAAAGGAACAGATCATGGCTGGGAACGAAAAAGGCGCCGAATCAATTGTCGGCGCAGAAATGAAGCGGCGTGACGCCATCCTAGGCACATTGCCGTTTGCCATATTCGGTCTTTTGTGTATGCTCACAAAAGTCGAACTCCCAATCCACGCCGGGTATCTTTATCTGGCTTTCTCCGCCATTTCTTTGCTCGGGCTCATGGTCGGACTGGTAAAAGGTTTCCCGCACTGGGCGTATAGTTACCTCGGCTGGTCAATTCTCATGTCCTGGTGGTGGATGATGACGCAGGTCGACATTTTCAGCAACTCTTCCGCCGTGACTCGCAATCAATCCATCGGTTGGTGGGCATGGATCCCCCTTTTGGCCGCGATCGGACTCGGTGCATTTTTTGCGCGCTCGTTTCGCCCCATTCAAAGGCTGGCAGGCGGCATCTGGCAAAACTGGACCTACCTCTCGCTTATGATCTATACCTTTGTCGCCTTTGTACAGCTCATCTACGACGAGATCCAACACCCGTACCTGCTCGTCTTTATGGCGGCTTCGACCCTTGTGATCTGTCTGGCGGTCTGGGTTTTCCTGCAAAGCGCCAGCAGTTGGACGAGGGTGATCGCGCTTCTTACCGGCTTTGTCGTGAGCCTCGTTCTAAACAATCTTTCCTACACAACCTGGGACTATGCGGCGTATTACAGTCTGCCTCCCTCGCCGCCCCAGCCGTGGTATACGGCCTTCAACGGCGTCATCGTCTGGACGGTCTTTTGGGCAGGGATCATGTTCTGGCCCTTGCTGATCGGCCTCGTGCGGCGCGTTGTCGACAGTCGCAGCAAGCCGGGAGTGGCATAGCGATATTATCCCCGCTTGCAAATAGTGCGGAGGTCATACTTCCGCACTTTGCCTATATTGAAACCTTTTTCCCCGATCTCAGCGACTCCACAGCCGCAAATGTGGCTTTGGTCACGCCGAGGAGTTGTTCGTAGGGAATTGGCGGATTCCCGCCCTCGCGGATGGACCTGGCGAAAGCTTTCCACTCCGCCACGTGACCTTTGTCCTGCGCGCCTCTTTCCTCCTTCTTCCTTCCATCCTTCACCGTTTGCAGGGATACAAAATCATCCAAAACCGCAACCATGCCATCGCAAAACACCTCGATGCGTTCCTTCGGGAAGGA
>DAOUBY010000194.1:0-5774 GCA_034432325.1 Anaerolineales bacterium | reverse complement strand
CCCGATGAACAAAATCAAACCGCTATTCACTTGTTAACACGCAACCCGTCACTCCGACCTTGGCGCTTCAAGCGCCACGCGCTAGCCGGGCTGCGCCACGCCCCGATGAACAAAATCAAACCGCTATTCACTTGTTAACCCGCAACCCGTCACTCCGACCTTGGCGCTTCAAGCGCCACGCGCTAGCCGGGCTGCGCCACGCCCCGATGGGCAGAGCAGGATTATAGCCGTGTTTTCGTTTTCTGGCAACTCGTTGATATTAATGCTAAAATAAGTGACCAACTCCTGGAGTGCCCATGCCTGAAATGATCGAAGTTCAAATTGACAGCGTCCGCGTACACTTGATGACCCCTCAACGTCTCGTGGTGCTGAAGCAGAAAAACACCGAGCGGTATCTGCCCATTTGGGTGGGACCGTACGAGGCGGAGGCGATCACGGTCGCATTGCAGGAAGTGGAAATGAGCCGCCCGCTCACCCACGACCTGCTCAAAAATGTCTTCGAGACGTTCAATGCCCGCATCATCCGCATCGAAATCGTCAAACTGCAAAACGACATCTTCTACGGAGCCATCGTGGCAGAAATAAACGGGCGCGAGTTGCACATCGACTCGCGTCCATCCGATGCGATTGCCCTTTCGGTGCGGGCGCATGTGCCGATCTTCGTCCACCCGAGCGTGATGGACGAGGCGGGCATCACGCCGGACGAGGAACTGCCCGAAAGCGGAGAAAAAGCCGTTCGAAGCGAACCGCCTCCCCTGTCCGAGGAGGGAAGCGCACGATTGTCCGTCTTTGAAGACTTCCTCGGCAAACTCGATCTCGATAAACTCGACGACGCCGACAAACCCGACGAAGACAAGCCATCCGACAAACCCAAGAAGACATGACCGACTACCTGCCCCCCGAAGAAACCGCCCCCGCCCCATCAACGGCAGTGCCGCACAGCCGGGAAGCCGAAGAAGCCGTCGTAGGGGCGGTTTTTATTAACCCCGAAGTCTATTACGACATCGCCCAATTTCTGAGCGCGGACGATTTTTACATCCACCGCCACAAATGGATTTGGGAGGCGTTCAACCGCCTGCACGAACAGCGCATCCCCATTGACCTGCTGACGGTAGCCGACGAACTGGAGCGGCGCGGTCAACTGAGCGAAATTGGCGGTTCGGCGTATCTCACCTCGCTGGTCAATCAGGTGCCGTCTTCGCTCAACGCCGAATCGTATGGGCGCATCGTGGAAGGCTACTCGATCCGCCGCAAGATGATCAACGCCGCCAACCAGATCGCCTCGATTGCCTACAACGAGAAGAACTCGGTGGATGATTTGATGGACGAGGCGGAGAAGGCGGTCTTCAACGTCAGCGAACGGCGGCTCAAACACGACCTTCAGCCGATCAAGGACGTCCTGAGCAGTTACTACGACCGCATTGACGACCTCGCCAAACGCCCCGACGAAATCGTCGGTGTGCCAACCGGCTTCATTGACCTCGACAAAATGTTGACCGGGCTTCAACCCTCCGACCTGCTGATCATCGCCGGGCGTCCCGGTCAGGGTAAGACGGGCTTCCTGCTCTCGGTGGCAAAAAACGCGGGCTTGACGCACAAAAAGCATGTGGCGATTTTCTCGCTGGAAATGTCCAACGAACAGGTGGTGCAGCGTCTCATCGCGCAGGAGACGGGAATTGACTCACAGCGTCTGCGCACGGGCAAACTGCTGGAACATGAGTGGCCCCTGTTCACCCACGCCATCGAAGTATTCGGCGACACGCACATCTACCTCGACGACACGCCCGCCATCACCCCGCTTCAATTGCGGACGAAATGCCGCCGCCTGCACATGGAGTTTGGTCTCGACCTGGTGATTGTGGATTACCTGCAGTTGATGGGCGGCGACACCCGCACCGATAACCGCGTGCAGGAGGTCTCGTACATTTCGCGCAATTTGAAGATTCTGGCGCGCGAATTGAACGTGCCTGTGCTTGCCGCCGCACAACTCTCCCGCGCCGTGGAGCAGCGCTCAGACAAACGCCCTGTGCTTTCGGATTTGAGAGAATCAGGCTGTCTTGCCGGAGATACACTCATCGCTCTCGAAAATGGAAGACAGGCAGCCATTCGCGATTTGAATGGAAAATCCAATTTCCATGTTTGGGCGCTAAACCCCTCCACCCGCAAATTGGAGGCGGCGCTGGTCAGCAAAGTATTCTCCACAGGCATAAAGCCGGTGTTCCGTTTGAGAACACGGCTGGGCAGGGAAATCCGCGCCACAGGCAATCATCCCTTTCTCTCCATTCGAGGCTGGAAGAGACTGGACGAGTTGCAGGTATCTGATTACATTGCGCTTCCCCGTCTTTTGCCCGCCCGAACGGGACAACAAACCATGTCAAATGCGGAACTGGCGCTGCTGGGTCACTTGATAGGAGACGGCTGCACTTTGCCGCACCATGTCATTCAATATACAACCCGTGAAAGAGATCTTGCAGAAACGGCTGCCAATCTCGTCTCTGAAATTTTCGGGGAAGAAATCGAACCGCGAATTTCCCCTGAAAATCGGTGGTATCAAGTCTATCTGCGTTCCACGAGGCATCACACCCACAATGTCGATAGCGCAATCACAGAATGGTTGAAAAAATTAAACGCATTTGGGCTTCGAGCATACGAAAAACGAGTCCCTGCCTGTGTATTCGAACAACCCGAAGAGGCGATTGCTCTTTTTCTGAGACATTTATGGTCTAGCGACGGAAGCATTCCGCTGATAAAAGGCACAAAAGTTCGTCCCATTGCCTACTATGCCACGAGCAGCGCAGGACTGGCGTCGGATGTGCAAAGCCTCTTGCTGCGGCTTGGAATTAACGCCATCCTGAAACGCTTCACTCAAAACGGAAAAGGGCGCGATCAATTTCACGTGGTTATTACAGAAAAATGCGACCTCGAAAAATTTGCAGACAAGATTGGCACAGCGGGAGCCTGCAAACGAGAGCGGCTGGCGGAAATCAAAGAACACCTTGACTTGCACTCGGAAAACACAAATCGCGATGTCATTCCCAGCGCTGCATGGCGGATGGAGGTTGTCCCTGCCATGCAGCGAAGTGGCATGACAACGCGTCAGATGCAGGCAGCAATCGAGACAAGATATTGCGGCACAGGTTTGTACAAACAAAATACGAGCCGGGAGCGCGCCGCCCGCGTTGCCGCCGTGGTGCAATCCGACGAACTTCAAAAACTGGCGGAAAGCGACATCTACTGGGATACTGTCGTCTCCATCGAACCGGATGGCGAGGAACAGGTGTATGACCTGACAGTACCAGGACATCATAATTTCATCGCCAACAACATCATCGTTCACAACAGTCTCGAACAAGATGCCGACATCGTGATGTTCATCTACCGCCCCGACCAGTACGAGAAGGATACGGTCAAACAGAACGTGGCGGAGATCATCGTGGCGAAGCACCGCAACGGACCCGTGGGGAGCGTGGAACTGGTCTTCCGCGGGGCGCTGGCAAAGTTCGAGAATGCGGCGACGAGGGTGTTCAAGCCGAATGAGTAACCCCCGCCTGCAGGGAGAGGGAATGCGCCATGGATAAATTCAAAGGCTTCACCGACTCCGAAACCTTCACGCCGCTTCCCGATTCGTTCTTTCATCAACTGCTGAATGAAATCAAAGATGCGGACGAGTTGAAGGTGACGCTGTACTTTCTGTGGCGCGCCGGGCAGATGGAAGGTCCGTTTCGGGCGTTGACGAGGCTGGAGTTCGACGTCCGCGCTTTGGGGTTGAGCGCAGAGGAGATCACGCGCGGGCTGGAAAAAGCCGTGAGGCGCGGGAGCCTGCTCAAGGTCCAGAAAGAAGCGCAGGTGTACTTCCTGTTGAATTCGCCGCGCGGCAGGGCGGGCGTCCAGGCAATCGAAAGCGGAAAATGGGATCCGGCTCAAAGCGCGTCTGCGCCGCCGGCGGAACGCCCGAATGTGTTCCGCCTGTATGAGGAAAACATCGGGCCGCTGACGCCGCTGATCGCTGATACGTTGAAGGACGCGGAGGCGTTGTATCCTGCCGAGTGGATCGCCGACGCCATTGAATTGGCGGTGAAGAATAACAAGCGCAACTGGAAGTATTGCGAAGCGATTTTGAAGCGTTGGAAAGACGAAGGCACGCATGGACAAAAAACTCAGCAAAGCGCTGGAACAGGTTCAGCGCGATACGCAAACAGCGAGTTCGAAGAATATCTCAGGCGGGATTGAGCCGGCGCCCCTGCTCGGCAAGGCAGACTGCCCCTATTGCGGGGGCATCGGGTTTTTGCGCGTGGATGTGCCGGTGGGACACGAGCGGTTCGGGAAGCTCGAACCGTGCGTCTGCCGCGCCAGCGAGATTACCAAAAACGCCCGTCAGCGTTTGTATGAGTTGAGCAATCTCGAACGGCTGAGCCACCTGACCTTCGAGAACTTCAACGTGCAGGGCAACCCCAAGGCAAAACACGCCATCACGCAGGTCGAAAAGGACAGCCTGATGGAGGCAAAGCGGGCGTGCGAGGAGTTTGCGAAGGAGTTATCCGGCTGGCTGCTGCTGGAGGGGACGTATGGTTCCGGCAAGACGCATCTCGCCGCCGCCATCGCCAACGAAGCCGTCAACCGCAACACGCCCACCCTCTTCATCACGCCGTCCGATTTGCTGGATCGTCTGCGCGCCGGCTATGGCAGTTCGGAGGAGGGGTTCGAGGAGCGCTTCGAGGAAATCCGCAACGTGAGCCTGCTGGTGATTGACGATTTCGGGACGCAAAACGCCACCTCGTGGGGGCAGGAGAAGTTGTTTCAACTGCTCAACTACCGCTACATCAACCGCCTGCCGACGGTCATCACCACCAACCTCATCCTGGATGAAATCGAAAGCCGCATCCGCTCGCGGTTGATGGACGAGGAACTGGTCAGGCACATCCGTTTGTTGACTCTCGATTACCGCCACCCCACCGAAACCAGCAACCCGGGGCTTTCGATGCTCTCGATGCGCGACATCCGCGAGATGACGTTTCACAACTGGGAGTCGCGCGAGGAGGAGATCGGGCAGGAAATCGTCACGGTCAAGTTTACGGAACGAAAAGGCGCCGGCGGCTACAGCGTGAAAGACAAGGAAATTCAGCGGGAAAAAGTGACGAAGGAACACATCAACCGCCTGAGAGCGGCGCATGACGCGTCTGCCCGCTTCGCCGACAACCCCGAAGGCTGGCTCGTCCTGCTCGGACCTTCGCACTGCGGGAAGACTCATCTTGCCGCCGCCATCGGTCACTACCGCATGGGCAACGGCGGTCAGGCGATTATGACCGACGTTTCGGTTCTGCTCGATTACCTGAAGGCGACCTTCCGCCCCAATGCCGACGTTTCGTTTGACCGGCGGTTTTACGAGATTCGCACCGCCCCGCTGCTGATTTTGGACGGATTCAAGGAAAGCAACATGAGTTCCGCCTGGGCGGAGGACAAACTCCATCAACTGCTGAACTACCGCTACTACGAAAACCTGCCGACGGTCATCACCTCGAACCTCGACCCGGAGAGTTTTGCGAAGAACTATCCCAGCCTGTGGTTCAAGATTCTCGACGCAAACAAATCCGTCGTCTGCTCGATTGACATGCCCCCTTACCGCCACCGCACAAAGGCGAAGAAACAGACATCCAAAAAGAGCGCAAAGGGATAGCAGCATGGCTTTCTCAAAGTCTGGTTTCAGGCTAAAAAACAAACAGGATAGACAGGATTTCAGGATAAGCCGCGCGCAAAGCAGGGCGAAAACATCCTGT
>DAOUBY010000193.1:0-4105 GCA_034432325.1 Anaerolineales bacterium | reverse complement strand
TCTTGAAATTCGATGCAAGATGATTTAAAAAACTTCGTGGTCTTTGTGTTCTTCGTGGTAAGAAAAGGTTTTTTCAGTGCAGTCAAAATTGTTTTGGATATTTTTTGAGACAAAAAGCGGCAGTGACATCCTCCCCGTGCTGGGAGGAAGAGACACTGCCGGTGAATTAGCCTTCGAGTAAACGATTGATTTCGTCGCGCACAGAGTGGAGGTCGTCCAGCCCCAGGTATACGATGGCGTAACGGATGTATGCCACCTGGTCGGTCTCTTTCAAGACCTGCATGACCAGGTCTCCCACCACGCGGGAGGAGACTTCCGCTTTGCCCATCTTCTGCAATTGCGCCTCCACCTGCCCGATCATGCGTTCGATGTCCGCGGCGGAGACGGGGCGCTTGGCGCAGGAAATACGTATGCCTCTTGCCAGTTTTTCACGGTCGAACTCCTCGCGGGAGCCGTCCTGTTTGATGATGAGCGGCGTCGCAAGGATGGGACGCTCGTAAGTGCTGAAACGCTGACCGCAGTTGTAACACTCACGGCGGCGGCGTATTCCACCGTGACTGTCGTGAGAGGTATCGAGCACTTTAGAGTCGTGATGCTGGCAGTAAGGGCATCGCATTGGGAAAAGGTTTACTCCATTTTTAGAACATTTGTATCCGCCATCTGTGGGCGTTAGCGCACTGCATCCCCGTACATCTGGCTGTTGCAGGGGGCATTGTAGCACGGAGGCGTGCCTGCTTCAAGAGGACGCAAGGGGGATTTATCTTAAAATATCCGCGCCCGGCTTGCCGCAATATTCTCCCTCTCACATTTTGAGTCTACTGCAAAAAGGTCTTTATCCACGAAGGACACGAAATACACAAAGGAATTCTGAAAGAGAAAATTCAAAATCCTGGAATTTGGCGCAAGATAATGTCAAGAAACTTCGTGGCGTTTGTATCCACCGTGCTTGGGAAAGGTTTTTGCAGCGGAGTCAGGTTGTTTTTTCCGGCAGAGGGGTTTTATGTCTGCGGTTTGAAGAAGCGGAAGACGAAGTAGGCGCCCAGCAGGATAAGCACGGCGGGTCCGAGGTAGTTCACCAAGCCAAGCGAAGGCACAAGCAGGGTTCCCATGATCAACAAGGCAACCGACGGGATGAACGCCCAGGTGCGCTGACTGCCGCCCGGCAGGATGGCGACCAGCGCAAAGGTCAACCCCAAGCCCACGAGGAAGACGCCGCCGGTATCCATGCCGGAGAGTTCATCGAGAACAGAGACGACGCCCAGCGTGAGCAAAACCCCGGCAGGGATGATTGCCCACCAGCGGCGGATGTCGGCGAAGAACACCCACAGGAAGGCGAGGCTGATGCCGCCCAGAAACGCCAGTCCATCGAACATCTCCAGCGAGGGCGGCAGGAAGGAAGAGACCGCCATGCCGAGCAGAATAAAGCCGGGAAAAGCCGCCCACCAGTTGCGGTATCCATCCACAAGGAGCAGGTAGAGGAAGTAGAGCGCCGCCGCGCCCCAGATCAGCCCCCAGAAGATGCCGCCGGCGTTGACGATGACGCCCATCACTTCCAACAGAGAAAGCAGACCGCCAAGCACCAGCAATCCGCCAATGATCAGTCGCGGGTCGTAGTTACGCATGGTGTCCTCACTTGATGATGATGGAGCCGAGCCCGGCTTCCACGTTGATGTCGGCGCGGTTGGGAGCGGTATCGAAATCGGAGGATTGATACAGGCGCGAATCCAATTGCGGGAAGCGGCTCGTATCCACGTTCAGGGAGGTCAAACCTTCTTTGATGCGGATGCGTCCCGCCACGCCTTCGGGGAGGGAAATTTCAATCGAAGCGGCGCCGGCTTCCAGGTCGAGCAGGGATGCGCCGCGGGCAGGCAGGGTCACTTCGGAACTGCTGGCGCCCGTCTTGAGGGCGATGCGTCTGGCAGCGACATCGCGCAAATCCATTTTCAACTGGCTGGCGCCGGTCTCCACCTGCAATGTGACGGGGACTTCCTGCGTGAGTTGGAAACGCCACGCGCCATCGGATGGACCGATGAAGGGGATGAAGGAGGCGCCCGCTTCAATGTGGACCTCGAGCCTGTCGCCGTCCATGCGGGAGGTTTCCTTCACCCCGGCAGCGGATGAGCCGGTCAGGGCTGCGCCTGCGGGTGCGCCGCCGCTGATGACGATTTGCCCGGCGCCGTGGGAGAAGCGGTAACTGACGCTTTTGGCGCCGCCAAGCGCAATGTTGAAACTTTCCTCCTCTGCCGCGGAGGGACGCCAGTACACGCTCAGGATCAGCCATCCGCCGATGAAGATGAGGGCAAGGGGCCAGAGGTAGGGCGCAACGTTGGAGATGACGCCCAGCCGCTGGAGGAGGAAGAGCGCTCCCAACAGGATGAGCACGCTGCCCCAGAAGATGTTGTCACGCCTCATTGGGGTTTCTCCTTCCGCCGCGGGCAAAGCCGCGCGCCAGGACGTACAACCCGAGCAGGATGAGCAGGATGGGCAGCCCGTAATCGCCCAAAATGGAAAGCCCGCCAAAGAACGTGGCGAAGATGAGGAACAGAACGGCGCTGGTGACGATGAGCCGCAGTCCGTGAGCGAGGCTGCGGCGGGTGTTTTCGCCGAGCAGCCCCGCCAAAATGGAGCCGACGCCCACGAAGCCGGGAATGAGCGTCCACATGTAAGACCAGGAGGCGAAGTTGTTGGTCTGTTGCTGGTAGTAGAGGATGCCGCCGATGCCGGCGATGATGGAGGCAGGCACTGCCATGCCGGGCGCGCCGGTCAGCAAGCCGATGAGGAGCACCAGCGCGCCGGCGGCGATGGTCCAGGTTGCGCCGGTCATGTTTTCGGTCAACTCGCGGAGCGCCGGGACTTGCTGCGTGACCAGCAGCCAGCCGCCGATGAGCAGCAGAATCAGCCCGAGGGCAAGGTTGGTACGGTTTTGTTTCATGAGGGGATTCTCCTTTTGAACGCGTGTGGGTTCAACTTCATTATACGGGAAATGAGGCGGGAGGTTTCACAGGAGAATTTCGTCACAGCCCGCTTACAACACCGCCCTTGCCAGCGCTTCCAGCCCTGCCAGGTCGTCCAAATCGAGCCATTGGAGCAGAACGCGCTGCAAGCCCGCCTGCTCCATCTCCTGCAATTGTGCGCGCACCTGAGCGGCGTTTCCCACCACGATGCCGCGTTGACGTAATTCATCGAAGGTGCGCCGGCGGGCGGTAATCTTCTCCTTCAGCGCGGCGTCGTCCTTCCCAAACACACAGCCGGTCATCAGCGAGCGCCGCACCGATTCAGGCTGCCTGCCGGCGTGGATCAGCATCTCCGTCAGGCGTCCGTTCACCTCGGAGAATTGCTGCATGGTGATGAAATTGCAGTTCCACTCGCTCGCGTAACGCACCACCAGCGACAGCGTGCGTCTGCCCCCGTTGCCGCCGACCAGAATGCGCGGACCGCCGGGTCTTTGCGGACGGGGCAGCAGCCTCGCGCCGCGCAGTTGATAATACTTCCCCTCGAAGGCGACCGGCTCATCGCTCTGCAGCAGCCGCGTCACCACTTCCATGCCTTCCTCAAAACGGTCGAAGCGCGGTTTCATGTCGAGCAAATCGAACCCGAACAGATGATGTTCGCGTTCCTGCCAGCCTCCGCCCAAGCCCAGCACCAACCGTCCGCCGGAGAGATCATCCACGGCGGAAGCCATGCGGGCAGTGTGCACCGGATGGCGGAACGAAAACGGCGTGACCATCGGACCGAACTCGATGCGCGAGGTGTGATCGGCGAGCCACGTCAGCGAGGTCCATAATTCGAGCGAGTCCAGGTCTGGCGGGTTGGCGTTGGTGAAGTGATCGGAGCGGAACAAGCCGGCAAATCCCAACTCTTCCACCAGCCGCGCCAGTTTCTGCCAGCGCGCCCAGTTCAAGCCGTTCTGCCCCTCGATCATGATGGCAATTTCGAGCATGATTTCTCCTTTATGGCTCTCCCGTAAATAACGGGAAAGATCCCAACCACGAAGGACACGAAGCACACAAAGGAGGGAAAGGCGGCTGATTTTACGAGCATTTTTCTTCGTGATCTTCGTGTACTTTGTGGTGAAAAATGGTCTTCCCGTTAAAAACGGTAGAAC
>DAOUBY010000192.1:0-8360 GCA_034432325.1 Anaerolineales bacterium | reverse complement strand
GTTCCAACCACAGATGAACACAGATAAATTGGATTTACAAGGTAATTTCATCCCGTTTTTCTTCAGAATCAGTGTTCATCCGTGTTCATCTGCGGTAAATCCCGATTTATAAAACACTCTCTTAGAGAGCGTGCCTTCCGCAGCCATCAGGAAAGAGACCATCCTATGATCAACTATTTCAAACTTGCATACCGCAACCTGGGCAGACACCGCCGCCGCTCGTTCCTTTCGGGGCTGGCGCTTGCTCTTGGCACGGCGTTGTTGATGTTCATTGCCGCCTTCTTCCAGGGCGAAATGCGCAGCGCCATGGAATCCACCCTGCGCCTCAACAGCGGACATCTCCAGGTGCGCGACGCCGACTACGACCCCGACAAACTCAGCGTGGCATGGGACTACCTCATCGAAAGCCCCTCGCAAATTGCAGCGCAGATTCAAACGCTGGATGCCGTTCAAACCGCCACCCCGCGCCTGTTTGCCAGCGGAATTGTCTCAGTGCGGGATGAATCGGTGGGCGTCCAGATCATCGGCATTGACCCCGCCTCCCCGGCGAACGATCCGTACCGCAGGCTGACGGCAGGCGAATTCCTCACCGCCGCCGACCGCGACGGAATCCTGATCGGTTATCCGCTTGCGCAAAGTTTGGGGTTGAACGTAGGCGACAAACTCACTCTGCTGGTCAACACCGCCGACGGCAGCGTGGATCAACAACCCTTCACCGTGCGCGGAATCTTCACCACCGGCGCCACCGCCTACGATAAAGGCTTTGTTTTCCTGCCGCTTGCCAAGGCGCAGGCGTTCTCCGGCGCAGGCGACCGCGCCAGCATCATCTTCGTTGTGCTCAAAGACCGCGAACAGGCGGAAGCGGTTGCCGCCGCAATTTCCAGCCCGAACTATCAGGTCAAGACCTGGCGCGAGTTGAATCAACTGCTCGTGCTGGTCAACGATTTTTCGGACGCCTACCTCGTCGTCATCAACCTCATCATCCTCGGCGTGACCGTCACGGTCATCGTCAACACCCTGCTGATGTCCGTCTTCGAGCGCACGCGCGAAATCGGCATCCTCTCCGCCATCGGCATGAAGGGACGCCAGATCGTCACGCTCTTCCTGACCGAAGCCTTTCTGCTTGCCCTCGGCGGCGTGACCGCCGGCACGCTGATCGGCGGGGCGGTCTCCGCCTACTTTGGCAAAGTCGGAATTTACTTCGGCGACCTCGGCTTGAGCGCCGATATGCTTCTCGAAGACCGCATCTACACCGTTCTAACCCTCGACTCCGCCGTCAACCTGATCGTCACGGCATTTGTCATCACCCTGCTCGCTTCGTTCTACCCCGCGCGGATGGCGGCGCGCATGGAACCCGTCGAAGCGTTACACAGCGCGCAATAACGATTCGCCCTCGCCTCCGTCCCCTCTCCCTTTGGGAGAGGGGTGCAGGGGTGAGGGAAAAGGAGAAACCAACATGGAAGTCGCAAAACTGACCAACGTCACCCGCATCTACAAGATCGGGCAGGTGGAAACCCGCGCCCTCAACGGCGTCACCCTCACCATCGAAAGCGGAGAATTTACATCGCTCGTCGGTCCCTCCGGCTCGGGCAAGACCACCCTCCTGCAGCTCATCGGCTGTCTCGACCAGCCCACCAGCGGCAGCGTGGTCATCAACGGCATAGAGACCACGGGGCTCAACCGCAACCAGCGCGCCGATCTGCGTAAAGGAACGATTGGCTTTGTCTTTCAATTCTTCGCGCTCATCCCCACCCTCACCGCTTACGAAAACGTGGAAATGCCGCTCCTGCTCAACGGCAAAAGCGCGGCAGAGCGGCGCCGGCGCGTGATGGAATTGCTCGAAGCCGTCGGCATGGCAGACCGCGCCAACAACCGCCCTGATCAACTCTCCGGCGGACAGCAGCAGCGCGTCGCCGTCGCCCGAGCGCTTGCCACCGACCCCAAACTGATCCTCGCCGACGAACCCACCGCCAACCTCGATACCGAAAACGGCGAGCAGGTGATGGAAATCATGAAGAAACTCAACAAAGAGACCGGCGCCACCTTCGTCTTTGCCACCCACGACCCGCGCGTCATCAAATACGCCAATCGCGTGGTGACGCTGCAGGACGGCGTGATTGTCAAAGACGCGCCGGGCAATGGGAAATCCTGAGGCATTCTGCGATGAAGAAACTTTATTTGATTCTGTTGATTGCATTGCCGCTGACCCTTTCCGCCTGCGGCTCATCTGCCACGCCCACGCCCATTCCCACGCTCGTGCTGGGCGACGGCAATGCGAGCGCCACGCCCCGTCCCGCTGTCAGCGGAGGAAATGTGGTTGCCTCGGCAGTCCTCGTCCCTGCGCAGGAGGCGCATCTGGCTTACGTCAGCGGAGGGACCGTTGTGAAGGTCAATGCGAAGGTTGGCGACCGCGTGACGGCGGGATACATCCTGGTGGAACTGGACGACACCCTCGCCCGGCTGGATGTGGAACGCGCCCAGCGCGTCTTGCGCGAACTGACCTCTCCCGCCGCCATTGCCGCGGCGGAACAGGCGGCGGCAAACGCCCAGGAAGCCTACGACGAAGCCAAAAAGAAAGCCGACAGCCTCAACCGCCGCTTTGCCGATAATGTCACGCGCGACTATCTCGAGGCGCAGGTCACTTTGGCGCAGCAGGCGTTGGACCTGGCGCGGGAAGCCTACAATCGTACAAGCGGGCTTTCCTCCGCCGACCCAGCCCGCGCAAAAGCCGCTACCGCCCTGTACAACGCGCAAAAGGCATACAACACCGCGCTGGCAAATCTCAACTGGTTTACTCAAAAGCCCTCCGATACTGAAGTTGCCCGCATTACGGCAGATTTCAACGCCGCCTCTGCCGCATTGCAGGAGGCAAAGTGGTATCTTGCCGCGTTGAAAGGCGAGACGCTTCCCGCCGAAGCCAGCGGAGCGAAACTTGCCCAACTTCAGCAGGCACGCGCCGATTTGCAAGCCGCACAGACCCGTCTCCAACAGACCCGCCTTGCCGCGCCGTTCGATGGTGTGGTGACGGCGGTGGATGTGACTGCCGGCGAATATGCCGCGCCAGGCAGGATGCTGATCGTTCTCAGCGATGTGGAGCAGTTACAGGTCAAGACCACCGACTTGAGCGAGCGCGACGTGGTGAAAATCAAAGCCGGCGAGCCGGCAATCATCCTCGTGGATGCGCTCAATCAGGAGTTCAAAGGCAGGGTTCTCTACATCTCTCCGCTGGCGTCTGTGCTGGGCGGCGACGTGGTGTACGAGGTCACGCTTGCCTTCGAAGAGCAGCCAACCGGCGCTCTGGCTGGCATGACGGCGGATGTGACGTTTGGGGAATGATTGGCAAGTGGTAATTGGTGATTGGTAATTGTAAAGACGCGGATGGACTATAATCACCGCGTCTTTTTTGCTTCACACATGGCGCTTGATACTTGAAATGCGACACCCGCAACTTGATGACACTGGAGTACTCTCATGACCCTTCCCACAAAAATCACCGTCATTGGCGCAGGCTCGGCATCCTTCGGCGAGAACACGCTTTCCGCCATCATGCGCTCGAAACGCCTCAAGGGGTCCACGCTTGCGCTCGTAGATCGAAATGCCGAAGCGTTGGATATTGTCCATCGTCTGGCGAACAGGCTCAACGTCGAGTGGGAAGCGGGGTTTGTCATCACGGCACATACGCATCATGCCGAGGCTCTGCCGGGCAGTCAATTCGTCGTCAATGCCATCGAAGTCGGCGCGCGTGAAAATTTGTGGAAACGCGATTTCGAAATTCCGCTCAAATACGGCGTGCGTCAGCCGTATGCCGAAAACGGCGGACCCGGCGGCTTTGCCCACGCGGCGCGCAACATCGGACCCATTCTGCAGATCGCGCACGACATGGAACAAGCCTGTCCCGAGGCATGGTTCGTCAACTTTACCAACCCGATGATTCGCATTTGCGACGCGGTCAATCGTCACAGCAAAATCAAAGCCGTTGGATTGTGTCATCAAATTTATGCCGGCTACACCATGGTGGGCGTTGCGCTGGCGAAGGACCTTGGCATCGAAGTGCCTGAGGGACTCACGGGCTTGCATGCCGCAGTGGATCAACATCCGCTTCAGCATCGTGTGCGCGAACAGATTGTGCCGCTGGTGGATATTCGCGCGGCGGGATTGAATCACTTTTCATGGATTCTTTCCATCACAGACCGGCGCAGCGGCGAAGACCTGTATCCGCTCTTCCGGGAACGCTTCTTCGAACTGGACCCGAACTTTGAGCCGCTTACGAGGGACGTTTTCTCCGCTTTTGGTTTGTTCCCCGTCCCCGGTGATACGCACCTGTGCGAATACCTGCCATGGATGAGCGACCCAAACGCCAAGCCCTGGGAAAAGTACAACATCCGCTTATACGACTGGGACTTGATGGCGGCAGTGCGCGAGTTCGAACTGTTCCGCTTGAATGAAATGGCAAACGGCGAGGCGACCATCGAAGGTCTGCTCGATACCGACAGCGAAGGCGCGTTGGAAATGATCGAAAATGTGGCGGGCGCAGGGAATCATTATCACCTTGCGGCAAATCTTCCGAATGCGGGGCAAATCTCCAACCTGCCGCTGGGCGCCACGGTCGAGACGCCGGTGCATGTGAACGGCGCAGGGATTCACCCCGTTCACGCCGGCGCGCTGCCCGAACCGATTGCCGAACTTCTGCGGCGCGAGGTTGCAGTTGCCCAACTCTGCGTGGATTCGGTCGTCGAAGGTTCGCGGGAGAAGGCTTTGCAATGTCTCCTGCTCGATCCGGTCGTCCCCGATATTGATGTGGCGAGGAAAATCCTCGACGATTATTTGAGCGAATACAGGGAATATCTCCCGCAGTTTTGGAAATAAGGTTCGAGAATTACCAGTTACCAATTACCAATTACAAACAGTATGCACATCCGCGACTTACACGCCTCCGACGAAACCTTGATTCGCCAAGCCGCCCAACTCCTTGTGGACGCCTTCCGTGAGCATTGGGCGGACGCATGGCAGACTTTCGAGGATGGCCTGAAGGAAATCCACGAGATGCTGTCCCCTGAGCGCATCTTCCGCGTGGCGGTGGACGATGACGGGAACCTGCTGGGCGTGATTGGGGGAATCCCCGAATATGAAGGCAAGGTCTGGGAATTGCATCCGCTGGCGGTACAGCCGTCCATGCAGGGGCGGGGAATCGGGCGCGCGCTGGTGAGCGATTTCGAAGAACAGGTCCGGCAGCGCGGCGGGCTGACGATCACGCTCGGCACGGACGATGAGGACAATATGACATCGCTGTCCGATGTCAATCTGTACGAGAACACGTGGGAGAAGATTCGGGACATCCGCAACCTGAAAGGTCATCCGTTCGAGTTCTATCAAAAGATGGGATTCGTCATCACCGGCGTGGTGCCCGATGCGAACGGCAGGGGGAAACCGGATATCTGCATGTCGAAGCGGGTTGGGTGACGCTCTTTGATTCCAAGAGAAGTGTTCCCTCACTGGCAAACCTTGATTGAACAGTCTTTGTTTGCAATAGCCAACTCCGCATCGAATGACACGAACACGGCAAATTTTCTTCGGGAAATTCGTGAAAATTCGCTGCAAAAGAGAACTGAGCCTCATTGTAGATAAAGCCCTGGGACTTACGCAAAACCCTGTGTAGAGCGCGTTCTCTAACGCGCAGACTGGATAATCAACGTTAGAGAACATTGATTACGCGTAAGCCCCGAGTCTAATGAATTGACGATGCGCTTTCATGAGGGTTATCGAAAAAGCGCAGGCACATTTGTGGATAGCAGCTGGATTTTTGTGTAAACGTGGCGCGAGATGAATCTCGCGGTACGAATTTACACAACGCCCGGCATACGATCCATTTGTGTTTTAAACGAATCCCTTTATGTGTTGCTGTGATTTCATCTCTTTATTGAAAATGTTATGTTGAAAATTTTAAAGTTGTTTCATCATCAAAAAACCTTTACATAAATTCAATAATAGATACAATCTGTAATGGTTATACATCATCATCGAATGATTCAAAGTGAAAACTTTGAATCGAATCAAACAATGTCATTCATGATGATATACAACAATCAAGAGAAGAAACATTTTCATCAGAGAACATCTTGATTGATATGGAGAAAAGGACTCGACATGTATATTTGCGTACTCTCCTCTGTTCCGGAGGATCCCAACGACAAACCCTACGATCCATCGCCGCACATGAATGGATTCAAATGGAAACATCACCTTGTGCAACCGTTGAATGTGGAAAAACAACTGCGTGACCTCGTCAACGAAGGCGTGGATGTGTTTGTCAACCTGTGCGATGGAACGCCCGACGATGCGCTCTCCGGCATTGGGCTGGTGCAACTCATGGAGAAAATGGGGCTGGCGTTCACCGGCGCCGATTCGAAATTCTTCGACCCCTCGCGCCAGGAAATGAAAACCCATGCCAGGAAGGCTGGCGTGCCATCACCCAACTGGGTGATGGTGGACCGCGTCGAAGATGTGGAACGCGCCGCGAAAAAATTGCGATACCCCGTCCTCGTCAAACCGCCGCACGGCTACGCCAGTGTCGGCATCACACGCAAATCCCGTTGTGAGAACCTCGAACAACTCAAAGAACAGGCGGCGGTCGAGATCAATCAGTTTGGGCGCGCCCTGCTCGAAGAATTCATCGAAGGACGCGAGTTCACCTGCCTCATTGCGGAAAACCCGGATGACCCGAAAAACCCCATCACCTTCAAACCGGTGGAGTTCATCTTCCCGGAAGGCGAGTCGTTCAAGCACTACGACATGAAATGGGTCGAGTACGAAAAAATGTCCGTGGCGCCGGTGAATGACCCGCACATCGAAAAGATCTTGCGTGAACAAACCGCCCGCCTGTTCAAATCCATGAACGGCAACGGCTACGCCCGCTGTGATTACCGCATGGGCGCCGACGGCACCATTTACATGCTAGAGATCAACCCCAACTGCGGCATTTTCTACGCCCCGCACGAACCGGGCTCGGCAGACTTCTCCCTGCTCAACGACCCCGTTTACAACCATCACAAATTCCTCAACCTCATCATCCGCGCGGGCATCAACCGCCAAGCCAGAATGCTCGCCGCAAAGATGAAAAAGCGGCAGGTTCGCAAACAGCCTGCAGAACAGATGGCATACGCATAACGTAACGCGGAATTCATTCCGCAACCTGACCGTGAACAGCAAACAGATTTTTGCATTTCGATGCAAATCTCGCGCGGTAATACCAAAAAACTTCCGAGACGAGCGCCTCGGAAGTTTTTTGAAGCGTAATACGCAGGGCTGTTTGACTGATTACCTCACCTTGCGAAGTAGCGCGAGATTCATCTCGCATTTTCAGGCGGCATGAACCCCCATTCGGGGACGATGTGTCGCGCTGCGCAGAAACTCCGTAACATCAGTGATTACCACAGAGCAATGCAGATTTAATCAGGACTAACACGTAATCAACGTTCTCTACCGTTGATTATCCAGTCTGCGCGTTAGAAAACGCGCTCTATGCAAGGTTTTGCGTAAGTCCTGTTAATATTCCTGTGGTTAAATAGCACCATCAACTCAAAGGAGAGACATACTATGCCAACCGAACGTAATAATTTTTTCAAACTGGGAGATGCCTTTGCAACCATCATCGGCGATGACGTGAAAGTCGGCGACCCTGCTCCCGAATTTACGTCTGTCGTGCCGGGCTGGGGAAAGGTCAACCCGCTTCAGGAATCGAAGGGAAAAGTCATCATCCTCTCTGCCGTTCCTTCGCTGGATACCGATGTCTGCGACCGTGAAACACGCCGCTTCAACGAAGAAGCCGCCAAACTGAGCGACGACATCGTGATCTACACCATCAGTTGCGATTTCCCCATGGCGCAAAAACGCTGGTGCGGCGCCGCCGGCGTGGACAAGGTCAAGGTCGTCTCCGATGTGGTCGAAGCGGAGTTTGGCGTCAAATACGGCTTGCTCATCAAAGAGCGTCGTTACCTGCGCCGCGCCGTCTTCATCGTGGGGCGCGACGGCAAACTGACCTACGTCAACTACCTCCCGACCCTTGGGCAGGAACCCGATTACGATGAAGTAATCGCCGAAGCCAAAAAAGCGCTCGGCTAACCCCCGCTGCTCGAGCCGCGTCCCGAAGGTCTTCCCCCGCCGTAAACCTTCGGGACGTTTTCATTAACCAAGATTTGCGCCTACTCAACGTTCTCTAACGTTGAGTAGAGAGTCTGCGCGTTAGAGAACGCGTTCTACGCAGGGTTTTGCGTAAGTCCTGATTAGAGAGTGTTTTATAAATCGGGGTTTACCGTAGATGAACACGGATGAACACTGATTCTGAAGAAAAACGGGATGAAGTT
>DAOUBY010000191.1:0-10177 GCA_034432325.1 Anaerolineales bacterium | reverse complement strand
TTAACCGTGGTTGGATTTTTTTGCCACGGATTAGCACAGATTTACACGGATTTTTTATTCCAATCCGTGATAATCTGTGACAGCGTGCCCGCAGGGTAAATCTGTGGCTGATTTTTCCCTGCTGGAAGATTCCACGTTTTACTGTAGCGCTACCTCTGCGTCTCTGCGGTGCATTTCTGAATTCAACCCTTATCCCGAATTCACGCAATTTTCGGCGCACTGCCGGATGTCACGGCTCCCATTGCGGCTGCCAGTCGGGTTCGGGGTTGTCGGTGATCTGACGGAGGTCCGAGCCGTCGGCGCGCATGACGAACAGGTCTGCCTGGTCGTTGTTGCGCAGGGAGTTGAAGGCGATCCACTGCCCGTCGGGGGAGTAGGCGGCGGCAGCGTTGTTGCCGCCGTCGGTGAGTTGGGAGGCGGTCTGCGCTTCCACGTCTATGCGGAAGATGTCCTTGTCACCGGGCGGACCCGCGTAGATGAGCAGAAACCTGCCGTCGGGCGACCAGTCGAGGCTGCCGCCGATGCCTTCCAGTCCACGTGTGAGTTGGCGGATGTTCGCGGCATCGGGGTCCATGAGGAAGATTTCGTGGGAGCCGGGTCGGTCGGTTGCCATGGCAAAGGCGATGGCGCTGCCGTCGGGCGACCAGTCTGCGGCGACGATGTCGGCGGGAGGGGCGTAGAGCAGTTTGGGGGTCTTGCCGGTGACGTCCACAGTCCACAGGGAGGTGGGTCCATCGCCGGCGCGGTTGGCGAAGAGGATGGTCTGCCCATCGGGTGAAAAACTGGGGGAGATGACGTTGCCGATGTTTTCGGTGAGGCGGAGGAGGCGCGAACCCTGAAAGACGAAGAGGAAAAGGTCGAAATAGCCGCCGTTCTGGTTGGAGGCGTAGGCGATGGCGCCTCCCAGCGGAGAATAGACGGGGTAATAGTTGTGCGCCTGTACGTTGGTGATCTGGCGGTAGTCGCTGCCGTCGGCGTTGACCATGCACAACTGGTTGAAGTCGCCGCGCGTGCAGGTGAAGATGATGCGTCCGATGTGCGGGCGGGTGGGGAGCGGGAGAGGGGTGAAGGTGGGCAGGGCAGTTGGCAGGTCGGGGGCGGAGGCGCTGAAGTCTCCCAGGGTGATGTTGGCGGAGGGGACGAGCAGGCACAAGCCGAGGGCGGTCAGCACGAGGATCCATCCGATGGGCAGGCGGAAACGCGGGGAACGACGTTTGGAAAAAATGCGCCGCTGGGACATGGGTAAATTTTACCCCCAGCCTTTGAGAGATGTTTCCCCTTTTGGCTGGCGCGTCAGCCGAGCAGGCGGGTAATGTGTTCGGCCGGCATCGGGCGGCTGAGCAGGAAGCCCTGCACGCTGTCGCAGGCTTGGGCGCGCAGGAAGGCGAGTTGCGCGTCTGTTTCCACGCCTTCGGCAATGACCTCGAGGCGGAGGGAGCGCGCCATGGCAAGGATGGCTGTAATCAGCGAGCGGGTGTTTTGCCCGGGGCGAATGTCGTTGACGAAGGAACGGTCAATTTTGAGCGAGCGGAAGGGGAATTGTTTGAGGTAACTGAGGGAGGAGTAGCCGGTGCCAAAGTCATCCAGCGAGGATGCCACTCCCAGCGCTTTCAGGTCGGTGATGATTTTCATGGTGCGGTTGACATCCCGCATGGCAAGGCTTTCGGTGATTTCGAGGCGCAAGCCGTCTGCGGGCAGCCCCGTCTCTGCGAGAATTTGGGCAATTTTTTCGACCAGCCCCCTCTCCTGGAACTGGCGCGGGGAGATGTTGACCGACACCCAAAGGTAGGGCTGCCCGGCTTCGCGCCAGGCTTTGGCTTGGCGGCAGGCGGTGCGCAGAATGTAGTCACTCATCGGCAGGATGAGAGCGGTGTCCTCCGCCACCTGAATAAAGTCCTGGGGGAGGAGAAGCCCGCGCTGGGGATGATTCCAGCGGAGGAGCGCCTCCACTCCAATCAACTTACCCGTCCCCAGCGAGATGACCGGCTGATAGTGAACCACCCATTCGCTGCGCTCCACGGCGCGTTTGAGTTCGCCTTCCAGGCGGATCAAGTCCACGGCGTTGATGTGCATGGAGGCGTCAAAGACCTGATGCTGGTTGCCGCCGAGCGCCTTCGCCTGGTACATGGCGGCGTCGGCATCGCGCAGGAGTTCACCGGCGCTGGTGTAATGCGGGTTGAAGAGGACAATCCCGATGCTGGCAGTGGTGGCGCGTTCCACCGATCCGAGGAGGGCGGTGGTCATCAGTTGCCCCTTGATGCGGTCTGCCACGCGGCGGGCATCGGCAACGTCGCTCACTGTATCGAGCAGGACGGCAAATTCATCGCCGCCCAAGCGTGAGACGGTATCTTCCGGACGGATGCAGTTCTTCAAGCGGTTTGCCACGGTGACGAGCAACTCGTCTCCAATGGCGTGCCCCAGGCTGTCGTTTACCACCTTGAAACGGTCAAGGTCAATGAACATGACTGCAAACAAATCGTTGGTGTTGCGTTTTGTGCGTTCGATACGGTTTTGCAGACGGTCGAGGAAGAGCAGGCGGTTGGGCAGGCCGGTCAGCGCGTCGTGGACGGCGTCGTGCGCCAGCCGCTCCTCTGCCAGTTTGCGGGCGGTAATGTCGGACTGCGACCCTGCCATGCGGTAGGCGGTACCAGCGGCGTCCCGCACTGCCAGTCCACGGGTGAGCACCCAAAGGTATGAGCCGTTGGCATGTCGAATGCGGTACTCACATCGAAATTGAGGCGCTGCACCCCTGAGATGGGCAACGAGTTCCGCCTGCACATTCGCCTGGTCATCGGGGTGGATGCGTTTAAACCATTCCCCAATCGTCGAGCCGATTTCCTCCTCCTTGCAGCCGAGCATTTCCTTCCAGCGCGGGGAATAGTAGATTTCGTTTGTCTTCAGGTTCCAGTCCCAAATGCCGTCGTTTGCCGCGCGGACCGCCAGCGCGTAGCGTTCCTCGCTCTCGCGGAGTTTGCGCTCCATGCTGTGCTTGAAGATCGCCATGGCGATATGAAACTTCAGTTCGCGCGAGTCGAAAGGCGTGAACAGCACGCCATAGGCTTGCGCCAGCATGGCGGTTTGCATGGTGAACGTATCGGCGTGAGCGCTGACGAAAAGAACGGGAATATCGAAATTTTCGCGAATTGTGCGGGCGGCTTCCACGCCGTTGATCTGCCCGCGCAGACGCATGCCAATCAGCACGAGGTCCGGGCGCAGCTGCTCGACCATCTGCACGGCGCTCTCTCCCCGCTCTGCCTGCCCGGCAACTGCATAGCCTGCTTTCTCCAGTCCATCGGCAATTGCCCGCGCAGTGGAGGGGTCGTCTTCAGCGATAAAAATTCTTTCTTTGTCTTTGGACATAGCGCCGCTCAATCCCGAATTGTCTTCTCCAACCTGCAGGGATGACGAGAATTTTTCCTTCCCATAAAAATTCGCTTGCTTCTCCGGGTGATGAGTGTATCAAAGTTTCCAAATGGGTTCGTTTTCAACTTTGCAAGCAACGAAATTGCAACTTCAGGCTCGTATCCGCACCGAATGGCAAATTTTCTTCGGGAAATTCGTGAAAATTCGACCCAAAAGAGAACTGAGCCTTCTTCGCCGGCATGCTAAAATTAGTCATGCCCTCCATCGAAGTTCACAACCTGCGCAAGACCTTTCAGACGAAGCGCAAAGCCGCAGGGCTGGGCGGCTCGGTGCGGTCCCTGTTTCAGCCGCAGTACAGTTCCATCGAAGCGGTGCGCGGTATCACGTTCCAGATGGAAGCGGGCGAACTGCTCGGTTTCATCGGTCCCAACGGCGCGGGCAAATCCACCACCATCAAAATGCTCACGGGCATCCTGCATCCGACGGGCGGCGAGGCGCGGGTGCTTGGTTTCGTCCCATGGAAGGAACGGCAAAAACTCGCCTACCACATCGGCACGGTTTTCGGTCAGCGCCCGCAATTGTGGTATCACCTCCCCGCCATAGATACCTTCCGCCTTTTTGGCAAAATCTTCGAGATGGACGACAACGAGACGGCGAAACGCATCGCCTTTCTCGCCGAAGCCTTCGAAATTGGCGACCTGCTGGAGACCCCCGTCCGCAAACTTTCGCTCGGACAGCGGATGCGCTGCGAGGTCGCCGCTTCGCTCCTTCACCGCCCGAAACTGCTCCTGCTCGATGAGCCGTCCATCGGCTTGGACGTGGTCGCCAAAGGGCGCATCCGCGACGCCATCCGCGAGATGGCGCGGCTCGAAAATGTGGGCGTTCTGCTCACCTCGCACGACGCCGGCGACCTGGAGGCGCTGTGCAAGCGCGTCATCATCATCAACCACGGGCAGATCGTGTACGAGGACAAGGTTTCGAACCTCAAGCGCCGCTTTCTGACCTCCAAACTCGTCGAAGTGCGTTACGCCGAGCAGGTCTCGAAATCCTTCCGCGTGGAGGGCGCGGATGTGTTGAAGATTGGCACGTATGGCGTGAAACTGCGCTTCGACACGCGCGCCACCCCTGTGGAAAAGGTCCTCGCGCATCTGACCGAGGCTGGCAGCGTGGCAGACATCACCATCTCCGACCCGCCGCTCGAAGAAGTGATTGCAAACATCTATCAGACGCAAGCCGCCCCCGCCTGAACGTTTGCTGAAACAGAACTTACGCGTAATCAACGTTCTCTAACGTTGATTATCCAGTCTGCGCGCTCTCTAACGCGCTCTACGCAGGGTTTTGCGTAAGTCCTGACGGACAAAGTTCAATGCAACTGCGTCGCTGCGCCCCGCACCTGCGCGTCCGGCGCTCCTGTCAAAAATTCCAAATTCACCGAAAAGAGAACCATGACACCCTTTCCCATTGCCCCCAAAAAACCGCACGTCATCACACAACACGGTATCACCCGCGTGGACGAGTATCACTGGCTCCGCAACCGCGAAGACCCCGACACGCTGAACTATCTGAAAGCAGAAATGTCTCATTTCGAGCGGGTCATGGCTTCGCTGCAGCCCGTGCAGGAGACGCTCTTCTCCGAGATGAAGGGAAGGATTCAGGAAACCGATTCAAGCGTCCCTGAGAAGCGAGGCGGGTATCTGTATTATCAAAGGATGGAAGCGGGAAAGCAGTATCCGATTTTCTGCCGCCGCAAAGACGCTCCGCAAAGTCCCGAAGAAATTCTGCTCGACCAAAACCTGCTGGCGGAGGGAAAAACTTTTTGCAGCGTCAGCGCCTTTGCCGTCAGCCCCGATGGGAACAAACTTGCCTATGCGGTGGATTACGAAGGCAATGAAACCTACACCATCCACATCCTCGATTTGAAAAGCGGACAGCCGTATCCGGAGACCATTCCCAACACCTATGGCAGTGTGTACTTTCACACCGGCGTCGAATGGGCAAACGACAGCGAGACGTTTTTCTACATCACGCTGGATGAGGCGAAGCGCCCCTGCAAACTCCACCGTCACAAACTGGGGAGCGACCCCTCGCAGGACCTCCTGCTCTTCACCGAAGAGGACGAGACCTTCTTCCTCTTCCTGCACAAAACGCGCGACGAACTTTACATCCTGACCGAACACCACAGCACGCTGACTTCCGAAGTGCGTTACCTCCCCGCCGGCCAGCCCGACGGCGAGTGGAAGGTCGTTGCGCCGCGCCGCCGCGGCATCGAGTATTACGCCGCACATCATAAGGGAACCTTCTTCATCCTCACCAACGAGAATGCGAAGAATTTCAAACTCGTCAAAACAGCAGTGGGCGACGCCGACCCCGCGCACTGGCAGGAAGTCATCCCCCACCGCCCGCAGGTGATGCTCAGCGGCATCGAAACGTTCGAGAACCACCTCGTGCTGTACGAGTACCGTGATGGTCTTCAGCGCATCCGCGTCAGCGGCGCCGACGGGGTGAGCGGCGTCCACTACGTCAACTTTCCCGACCCCGTCTATTACTTCGAACCAGACCGCAACCCCGACTTTCACGCCGACAGGCTGCGCATCAAGTACTCCTCCCTCATCACCCCCCACACCATCGTGGACATCCGCCTCGACAACGGCGCATGGGAAATCAAAAAGGAGGAGCCGGTCATCGGCTATGACAAATCGCAGTACGTCTGCGCCCAAATTCACGCCGCCGCGCCGGACGGAACGCGCATCCCCATCTCCATCGTCCACAAAAAAGACCTCAAACTGGACGGAAGCAGCCCTGCGTTATTGCACGGCTACGGCGCTTACGGCGCAAACCTGGAAGCCGAGTTCAACGCCAGCCGCATCAGCCTGCTGGAGCGCGGCTTCGTCTATGCCATCGCGCATGTGCGCGGCTCGTCCGTGCTGGGACGCGGGTGGTACGAAGACGGCAAACTGCTCCGCAAGAAAAACTCCTTCACCGATTTCATCGCCTGCGCCGAACATCTCATCCGCGAGGGGTTCACCTCCAAAGAACGGCTCGCCATCCTGGGCGTTTCCGCCGGCGGCTTGCTCGTCACCGCCTGCATGACCATGCGCCCCGACCTGTTCAAAGCCGTCATCGCCAAAGTCCCCTTCGTGGACGTAATCAACTCCATGAGCGACCCGTCCATTCCCCTGACCACCCACGAATACGACGAATGGGGCAACCCTGCCATACCCGAACAATTCGAATACATGCTCTCCTACTCCCCCTACGACAACCTCAAGCCGGCGGCATACCCCCACCTGCTCCTCACCGCCGGCTTCAACGATCCGCGCGTGGGCTACTGGGAACCCGCCAAATTCGCCGCCAAACTGCGCCAACTCAAAACCGACGACAACCTGCTCCTGCTCAAGGTCAACTTCAACGCCGGTCACGCCGGCGCATCGGGGCGGTACGACTTCCTGAAAGACCTCGCCGCCGAATACGCCTTTCTGTTCGCCGCCCTGGGCGTAAAATAAAAAACGCCCCCTTCAAGGGGCGCCCTGTCACCAGACCATGGAAAGAATGCGGTAAATCAACCTCACAAAATACGACCGCCGCATCGAAAACAAATTATCCGGATAATCGCTTTCGTAGGCTTTGAGTTGCAAAAGCAGTCGGACGACTGCAATGTTGCGATTGGTACGATACATCCGCCGGTCACTCGCCTTCCGTTCTCCATGATTTCAAAGTCATGACGATGAAATTGTTACGAAGGTTACAAATAACCGTCCCATCCTGTTTGCGGATGGGACGGTGCGCTTCATACATCGGGACGGCTGATCCTGTTTCGAGGGGCTTCTTCTACCCTCCCAGTTCCACTGCCAGCGCGTCGTAGTAAGTTCCCGCGCCGAAACCGTCAATCAGAACATGATCGAGCGGCTTCAGATTGGGGAGTTCGCGCAGGAAGGCGATCATGTTCGAGGCGGCGCTCACGTTTCCAAACTCGCTCAACAACCACGGCATCGGCAGAGTGATTCCCTCGTTTTGCAGGTGTTTTTCCTTCAACTTGTTGATCTTGTAATTGGCATGATGCACAATCGCCACCGCCAGCGACTTGCCCGCCACGCCCAGTTCGCTCAGGCGCGCCTGGTAGGCGGCGTACACATCCCGCACCACCTGCACGCCGGTGCGCACAAACAACTTGACCATGCCCATCGGTCCCGCCATGGCAATGGACGAACCGTCGCCCGGTTCGTGCATCAACCCCGCCACACGGATGTTGTTTTCGAAAGGCTGGGTCACATCCACGTTCGTCCCCTTGCTGGAGTTGCGCGAGTGCGGGTAATACATGGCAACCTGCAAAACGCCGTCATCGTCGAACACCTCGCGCGATTTGCCCGCCAGGAATTTCATCGTCTTGCCGGGGATGACGCCGATGACCCCCGCTGCATTCCCAAACAACTGCAAAGCGTTGGCGTCGTGCGAGGTACCGACAAAGCGGCTCAATCCTTCGATGCCGCCAACCAGCACCTTTTTGCCGCGCAAAGACTCGGCAATGTTGCTTTTCAACTGCAGGTTTTCGGGCAAATCGGGGTTCAGCGCCAAATGCAGGCTGCTCGTCGAACCGTCGCACGCTTTGTGGATGGCAACCTTCAAGGCGCTGTCGGGAATCCCCGCCGCCTGCGTGATGCGGTTCAGGTAGTCCTCCGTCAGCGGGGCGCTCATGCCGATCAGCACCGCATCCACTTCGGAGGGCTTCCACCCGCAGGCGCGAATCGCTTCGACGAGAAAACGCCTGCCAACCTCAACTTCCAGCCGGGTGTGCTCTTCCTGGGTGAGGTGCAGCGGGAGATGTTGTCGGTTGAGGAAACCCAATTCGGACAGATTCAGCCTCTCGGCGGGAGGAAGCGGATGTCCGAGGCGTTGTTCGAGAAATTGAGGCAGGGTGTCGTTGTCGTAACTGATTCCCCATGTGCCGTACACGCCGCCAATCCCAACCGAGGGATTGCTCACGGCTTCCATGCCAAAGGGAATCCCCTCCGCAATCGGCAGAACTTCCTTTATCACGCCGGGGCGGTCATAAAAAGATGCGTTCGGAGAGGTGGTCGTTTCAGTAGTCATACTTGCTCCTTGTAAGTCATGTCCGCTACAACACCGGCGGACTGTGATAGTTTCGCATGACAGCGTGAGCGCTTCATGAGAAGCCGTTTTTCTTGATGACGGTTCGATACCATTTGGCGCTGTCTTTGAGAATGCGCCGCTGGGTTTGATAATCCACCCATACGATGCCAAAGCGTTGACTGTACCCATACGCCCATTCGAAATTATCCAACAGCGACCAGACGAAGTATCCCGCGAGCGGCACTCCCGCCTGAATGGCGCGGTGCGCGGCGGCAAAGTGAGCGCGCAGGTAACGGGTGCGCAGTTCATCGGGGACATTGCCGTTTTCATCGGGCGGGGTGGAATAACTGGCGCCGTTCTCCGTGATGTAAAGCTTGGGCGGCTGGTACTCGAAATAGACGCGGCAGAGGACGGCGGTCAACCCATCGGGGTAATTTTCCCAGCCCATCTCCGTCCAGTGTTCGGGGGTTTGGGGATTGGGGAAAACAGTTTGCGGGTCGTTGGGAGAGGCGCCGGCGCGCAGGATTTCGCGCATGTAGTAATTCAAGCCGATGAAGTCGGTGGGCGAGGCGATGGCGTCCAGATCGCCCGGCTGGACGAAGTCCAATCCGTGCGGGAGCGCTCCCCGGCGGGTGAAGTATTCGACCATGTCGGAGGGGTAGCCGCGCCCGTAGAGAGGGTCGGCAAACCAGCGGAACCATTTGCCGTCGTGTTCGCGGGCAAGCCGCAGGTCTGCCGCGCTGTTGGATGCCGCCGTCCTCCAATTGATGTTGAGGGTGATGCCCACCTCCGCTGCGGGGCTGTTGCGGCGAAGAAGAGGCGCCGCCCAGCCGTGCGAAAGCAGGAGGTGATGCGAGACTCGAACCGCATCGGCGGAGTTGCGAATTCCCGGCGCATGGACTCCGTCTTCATGCCCCAGCCAGGTGACGACGGCAGGCTCGTTGTGCGTGATCCAATGGCGAACCCGGTCGCCGAGCGCGCGGGAAACCACGTTGGCGTAATCGGCAAACGCCTCGGCTGTGGAGCGCGCCGTCCAGCCGCCCTCGTCCTGTAATGCCTGCGGCAAATCCCAGTGATAGAGGGTGACGAAAGGGATGATGCCCGCCTCCAGCAAACCGTCCACAAGGCGGCTGTAAAAATCGAGTCCTTTCTGGTTGACCCTGCCCCGTCCGGCGGGCAGGATGCGGGTCCAGGCAATCGAGAAGCGGTAGGCGTGCAAACCGATGCGCTTCATCAGGGCGATGTCCTTTTTCCACAGGCGGTAATGATCGTCCGCCACATCGCCGGTATCGCCGTTCAAAATGCTGCCGGGGGTGTGAGCAAAGCGGTCCCAAATGGATTCGCCCTTGCCGTGTTTGTTCCATGCGCCTTCGATTTGATAAGCGGCGGTTGCCGCGCCCCAGAGAAAGTTTTCGGGGAAGGTGATTTTGTTTGCCATTTCAATCTCCAATTACAGAGTGTTGCATAAATATTGGCTGCATCAGTTCATTTACAGGGCTTACGCAAAACCTTGCATAGAGCGCGTTCTCTAACGCGCAGACTGGATCATCAACGTTAGAGAGTGTTTTGAAATCCATGTTCCAACCACAGATGACCACAGATAAATTGGATTTACAAGGTGAGGTAGGACTGCATTTAACCGTGGTTGGATTTTTTTGCCACGGATTAGCACAGATTTACACGGATTTTTTATTCCAATCCGTGATAATCTGTGACAGCGTGCCCG
>DAOUBY010000190.1:0-10074 GCA_034432325.1 Anaerolineales bacterium | reverse complement strand
CTCGCCTGCGATTGGTGGGGCGGACGCTGGCGCGAGGACTTTGACCGCGCCGCCGAAGGCGGACAGAACGCGCACCGCATGTCGGTGGAGTGGAGCCGCATCCAGCCGACGCCCGACACCTGGGACGAGGACGCGCTCGAACGTTACCGCGCCATGCTGCGCGGATTGAGGGATCGCGGCATAACGCCGCTGATCACCCTGCATCACTTTTCCGACCCGTTGTGGCTGTACGAGCAATGCGGCTGGGAAACGGAGGCGGTGATTCCGCTGTTCGAGAAGTTCGTCCGCAAGGTGGTGGGCGCGCTCAAGGAGTATTGCACGTACTGGTGTACCATCAATGAGCCGAATGTGTATGCCTTGAGCGGCTACGTGGCGGGGACGTTTCCCGCCTGTAACAAGGGCTTGAATATTGCCGTGCGGGTGCAGGCGAACATGCTGCGCGCGCATGCCGCAGCGTACCGCGCCATTCACGAAATCCAGCCCGAATCGCGCGTGGGGTATGCGCTGCACTACCGCCCGATGGTGGCGAAGCGTTCCTGGTTCCCGCTCGATGTGTGGATGCGCAATCTCCAGTACAACGGCATCAACATGGCGTTCCCCAGCGCCATCAGCACGGGGGTGATGAAGTCGCCGCTGGGCAGTGTGCGCATCCCTGAAGCGAAAGGAACGCAGGATTATCTCGGTTTGAACTACTATTCGGTGGATACGGTCAAGTTCGACATCACCAACCCCAAAGAGCTGTTCGGCAGGCGGTATTACCCTGATGATTCCGACTTCAGCGCGACGAAGTTCATCGCCAACATTCCCACGGGCATTTTCGACTCCATCAAATGGGCGGTGCGGACGTACCCCAACCTGCCCATCCTCATCACCGAAAACGGCGTGGAAGACGCCGAGGACCGGATGCGCCCTCGTTATATTGTCCAGCACATCCATCAGGTGTGGCGGGCGGTCAATTTCAACTTCCCCGTGAAGGGCTACTTCCACTGGTCGCTGGTGGATAACTTCGAATGGGAGCGCGGCTGGACTCAGCGCTTCGGGCTCTGGGCGCTGGACCTCGAAACCCAAAAGCGGACGAAACGCCCCAGCGCAGACCTCTACGCCGAAATTTGCAAGGAGAACGGCATCACCTCCGAGATGGTACAGAAGTATTGCCCCGAAGTGTTCGATAAGTTGTTCCCGGTGTAAACCATTCGAACCTTTTGCCATCACCGCTAAAAAAAGAGAACGGCTCCCCGTTTACGGAGAGCCGTTCCGTTTGCTGGTTTGGTTATCTGCCGAGCAAGGCAAAGACGGCATAACCGAGGGCAAGAATGCCGCCAATTTGCCCAGCCATGGGCAGGGCTACAAAGGCGCCAATGCCGAACCACAGAAAGAACAACCACATACACCAACCGGAAATCGTCGTGGGCAGTTTCATTTCACACTCTCCTTTTGTGAGTTGTTTTCAGGCTCCGCGAGCCCTCTGATTAAGAAAACCCCCGTTTACGCCGGCGGTTACGAAATCCGAGGCTTTCCTCGGTCGTATGTCGAAAGTTGTGTAAATTCGTATCGCGAGATTAATCTCGCGCCACGTTTACACAACAATCGAGATACTACCCTTTCCTCTCCAAAGGTAAGAGAGCGCTGGATTGGAGTTTCCAAACATTGACTGTCTGAATGGTAGAATCGACATTTGTGACCACCCTTTCTGCCCCTGCTGAATTCTCTTTGAAGCGCCCCGCTGCTTATGACCGCTCCAGCCCCGTGCGCTGGATCTGGTCGCACGCCCGCCGTCACGGCTGGATCATCGTCATGATGATCCTCGGCGCGGTGGGCAATGCCGCGCTGGCGGCGGTCGTGCCGGTGCTGACCGGCGACGCCTTCAACGCCATGCTCAAGCCGCTCCCCGACACCAGCGTTCTGCTCCCGCTGGCGCTCACCGTCGGCATTTCGCAGGTCATCCGCGGCGTGCTCCAACTGGGACGCAACTTCGGCGCGGAATTGCTGGCGCAAAGGCTGGAACGCCAGGTGCGCGACGAACTCTACCTCTCCCTGCTCGGCAAGAGCATGACCTTCCACAACCTTCAGCCCGTGGGCGACACGATGGCGCGCGCCACCAACGACGTGCGCGAAGTCAATTACATGTTCAGCCCCGGCATCAACCTCGTGGTGGGGTCGTTCATCTTTATCCTCATGCCCATCTTCGTGGCAGGGCGCTATCATCCCTCGCTCGTCCTCACGCCGCTTGTCTTCATCATCCTGTATTTCTACTTCCTCACCCGTTACCTCAAAACCCTTACCCCCATCACCGATGAAGTACGCGCCTCCTTTGGCACGATGAACACGCACCTCTCCGAATCGCTGGATGGGGTGGAAGTGGTCAAAGGCGCATCGCAGGAAAACGCCGAAGTGGACCGCTTCGTGATGAACGCCAGCCGCGTGCGCGACGCCTTCGTCAAACAGGGCGACCTCGAAGGACGCTACGTCGCCATGCTCCTGCTCGGTTCAGCCTACGCCTTCGGGCTGTTTCATGCTCTTCTGCTTTTCCGCAGCGGGCAGCTCAACCTCGGCGACGTGGTGGCATATTTCGGTCTCCTGCGCCTGCTGGAGTTTCCCACCTTCACCTCCACATTCGCCTACTCCCAAATCTCCCTCGGTCTCTCCGGTGCGCGGCGCATCCTCGAATTGATGAACCGCGAAACCAGGCTCGACCAAAACGTGCAGGGATACGCCCAGCCGATGAAGGGCGAAGTCGAATTCCGCAACGTGGACTTCGCCTACCCGACCATGAAAGAGGAAGACAAAAACGCGGAGAACGTCCTGAGCGACATCTCCTTCAAGGTTCGGCAGGGACAGACCGTTGCCATCGTCGGGCAGACCGGCGCCGGCAAGACCTCGCTCGTCAAACTCATCAACCGCACCTACGATGTCACACGCGGGCAGGTGCTGGTGGACGGCGTGGACGTCCGCGACTGGAACCTTGCATCGCTTCGTTCGCAAATTTCCATGATCGAGCAGGATATCTTCCTCTTCTCCCGCACCGTCAGCGAAAACATCGCTTTCGGGAAACCGGGAGCAGCCCAAAGTGAGATCGAAGCGGCGGCGAAATCTGCCCAGGCGGACGAATTCATCCGCTCCTTCGACAAAGGCTACGACACCGTCGTCGGCGAACGCGGCGTCACCCTCTCCGGCGGACAGCGCCAGCGCATCGCCCTTGCCCGCGCCTTCCTCACCGACCCGCACATTCTCATCCTCGACGACTCCACCTCCGCCATCGACTCCGCCACCGAAGACAAAATTCAGCGCGCCATCGCCAACGCCGCCCGCGGACGCACCACCTTCATCATCACCCACCGCCTTTCCCAAATCCGCTGGGCTGATCTCATCATCGTCCTCCGCAAGGGACGCATCGCCGCCATCGGCACGCACGAGGAATTGATGAAGACCTCCGAGGCGTATGCGAGGATATTTCGAGAGTAATGTCATTGCGAGAGAGCGGAGCGATCGAAGCAATCGCCTCGCAAAGGAGGGGATTGCTTCAGCGGAAGAACACCGCTTCGCAATGACATCATGAGGAATTATGGGCTTCTTTGCCGGACTTAACGACGAAAAATACGACCGCCAATACAACGACCGCGAACTAACGCGGCGCATCTTTGGCTACTTCAAACCGCAGGCAAAACGGCTGACGGCGGTTTCGGCGCTGGTTATCGTCATTGCGGGCATCGGCGCGGCGCTGCCGGTGGTTGTCAGCAACATGGTCAATCTGCTGAAGGGCGAACCCTCCTTTGCCGCCATCAGCCTCGTCAGCCTGGTGGTTCTGCTCATCGGCATCGGCTTGTGGGGGCTGAACTGGGCGCGGCGCAGTCTGGTGGTGCGCGCTGTCGGCGACGCGGTGCTGGACCTGCGCACCCGCGCCTTCCGCGCCGCCGCCGAACACGACCTCTCCTTCTACGACCAGTTCTCCTCCGGGCGCATCGTCTCGCGCATCACCTCCGACACCAACGACTTTGGACAACTCATCGTCATCGTCACCGACGTGGGAGCGCAGATCGTACAGGCGGTCATCCTCGGCGTCGTCCTCTTCCGCACCGACCTGAAACTCTCGCTGCTGCTCGTCGCCTTCCTGCCGGTCATCTTTGGCGTTGCCTCGCTCTTTCGCGCCATGGCGCGCCGCGTCACCAAGCGCGGCATGAAAGCCATGGCAGATGTCAACGCCGCCATCAAAGAGACCATCAGCGGCATTTCCATCGCCAAGAACTTCCGTCAGGAAGAAAGCATCTTCCAGGCGTTCGACGAATCGAACCAGCAGTCCTACCGCGTCAACGTTCAACGCGGCTTCGTGCTTTCGCTGGTCTTCCCCACCCTCAACGCGCTGGGCGGCATCTTCACCGCCATCCTCATTTATTTTGGCGGGCTCAGCGCGGCGCAGGGCGTCATCTCGGTCGGCGCGTGGTATCTCTTCATCATGAGCCTCGACCAGTTCTTCTTCCCCGTCCTCAACCTCTCCGCTTTTTGGGCGCAGATTCAGGCGGGACTCTCCGCCGCCGAGCGCGTCTTCGCCCTGATTGACGCCGACCCCAATGTCGTTCAGACCGACAAACGCGGCGTCCCCCCGCTCAAGGGACACATCCAATTCGACGACGTTCACTTCCGCTACGCCGATAACGAACCGGTTCTGACTCACTTCAGCCTGGTCATCCAACCCGGAGAGACTCTCGCCCTGGTCGGACACACCGGCGCGGGCAAGTCCTCCATCGCCAAGTTGATCGCGCGCTTCTACGAATTCCAGCAGGGACGCCTGCTGATAGACGGTCACGACATCCGCACCTTCGACCTGGCGCAATATCGCCGGCAATTGGGCATCGTCTCGCAATCGCCGTTCCTCTTCTCCGGCACCGTGGCAGACAACATCCGCTACGCCGCGCCGCACGTCTCAGACGATGAAATTCTCGCCATGGCTCACCGAATCGGAGAGGGAGAGTGGCTGGAAACCCTTCCCGGCGGCATCCACACCGAGGTCGGGGAACGAGGCGCGCGCCTCTCGATGGGACAGCGTCAACTCGTGGCGCTGATGCGCGTCCTCATGCAAAAGCCCGCCATCTTCATCCTCGACGAAGCCACCGCCAGCATAGACCCGTTCACCGAATGGCAGATTCAACAGGCGCTGAACCTCATCCTGAAAAACTCGACCAGCATTCTGATTGCCCACCGCCTCTCAACGGTCAGGGCGGCGGATCGCATTGTGGTGATGGAGAAGGGCAGAATTATCGAGGAGGGAAATCACGAGGGCTTGCTCGCCCAGGGCGGGCATTACGCAACCCTCTACAACACCTACTTCAGGCATCAAAGCCTGGCTTACGTGGAACAGTCGAGGGAATTGGTCGAAGGGGATTAACAAGTTCATCCTTCCAGCAAATCCCCCAGCCAGTCCATCAGCCCGCCCTTCGGTTTCTTTTCGGTCAGGTCGCTGACGGCGACGCCGTTCTGCCCGTTGATAAGCACCAGGCGGGTCCGCCCGCCGAAGGGTAGTTCGGTCATCCACACGGGGACGAGCGTCAGTTTGAAGGATTCCACTGCCATCTTCGCCGAGGAGGAACTCAAAATGCGCATCGGCGCGAGCCTGTCGGGCAGGTCCGCCTTCACGCTGGCATACGCCTGCCCGCGCGCGTCGAGCGACGCCTCCGCCAGGGGGATGTCGTACACTTCGGCGGGCCAGTCTGCCAGGAAGCGCGGGTCGTAGGGTTTGGCGGCGGAAAGGTCAAAGGTGGGAATCAGCCTCAGGAAAACAGCGGACAGTTTTCGGGAGGCGGGAACCGCCAGGTCGTTGATCAGCACGGGGTAGCGGTCGGTCACGCGCCGCACCCGGCGTTGAGCGGAGCGCATCCGAAATGGGCTTGTCTCCTCCTCGACCACTTCGCCCGTGTACTCGATTTCGCCGCCGAGGTCGAACGTCCACAAGGGGAGGTACAGTCCGCGCGGCATCTCCACCCGCTTTTCGGGCTGGATGCGGTTACTCTCCACCCAGTTGACCAGTACTTTAACCGCCTGCCGCCTGCTGAATTGATGCGGCACGACGGCGTCGGGGGCGAGCAGGTCCTTCGTGTCTTCCCAGTTCACCACGTGCGGCGAACCGCAGTACAGGCAGTTGGCGGAAATCTGTTTGGGCGGCAGGAGGAACTCGGAGCCGCACCCCTCGCAATGAAAGACCTGCTGATCGAGCGGCTTGCCGTGTCCGCGGGCGGTTGCCATCGCCACTACGAAGTCCTTCTCATCTGCGGGCGCGCGCGAAAACCCCACCGCCTGATGGCGCGTGCAGTAATCGCACACCAGCGCCTGACCGTCGGGCGAGAACGCCATGCGTCCACCGCATTTGGGGCACATGAAGCGTTCGGCGTCTGCGGCGCGTAAACCTTCGGGGGCGGGGGGCAGGCGGTCGGGGTCAATGATTTCGTCGGCTTTGAGTTTGCCGTCTAGGATTGCCAGCAGTTTGCGGGCGCGGGCGTGCTGGAGGTCGTGGGCGAGGCAGTTTTCGAGGGCGTTCCGCTTTTCCCTGGAGTCGTCGGTCACCTGCGCCATCCAGAACCAGGCTTCGGCGAGTTCGTCGTGGTCGCTGAGCGAATAAATAGCGCGGTCGAGGTAGCGCCGCGCCGCGTCTTTACGTCCCGTTTTGGCTTCGATGATGCCCGTGCGTAACAGGTCTTTGCCGTAAGTATCAAACATAATCACCTCATGTCGTTGCGAGGGCGAAGCCCGAAGCAATCTCCTCATTAAATGGGGGATTGCTTCGCAATGACATTTCACCTCACAATCGCATCCGTCATCTTTGCCACGCGCGCCATTTCCTTGACATCGTGGACGCGGATGATGTCTGCGCCGCGCACGATGCCCACTGCAACGGCGGCGGCAGTCCCTTCCATGCGTTGATCGGGCGGCAGGTCGAGCGTGAAACCGATGAACGATTTGCGCGACGGACCCAGCAGAACGGGATACCCCAGCGCGCGGATTTCGTCGAGGCGGTTGATGAGGTCCAGATTATGCTCCCGCGTCTTTCCAAAGCCGATACCTGGGTCCAGGATAATGCGCCTTTCCTCCACCCCAGCCTGTTTCGCCAACCCCACGCTGACGAGCAGTTCACGCTTCACATCTGCGATCAGGTCGTCGTATTCGGCGCCGAGGTAGGCATTCCCCAATCGCTCGCGGACTTCCACGCTGGCGGGGTTGGAACGGTTGTGCATCAGGATGACGGGGACTTCATGCCTGGCGGCGATGTTCGCCAGATGCGGGTCGGCGCGCAAGCCCCACACGTCGTTGAGAATGCGCGCGCCCGCCTGCAAGGCTTCTTCCGCCACTTTTGCCTTGTAAGTGTCAATTGAAATCAGCGCATCGGGGAATTCGGCGGCGAGCGCACGAATGACAGGAATGACCCGCTCCAGTTCCTCCTCTGCGCTGACAGGCTGTGAGCCGGGGCGGGTGGATTCGCCGCCCACGTCGAGAATATCCGCGCCGTGCTTGAGGAAGTATTCCGCCTGCCGCACCGCCTGCTCGACGCGGTCGCCATACGCCATCAACCCGTCGCCTGAAAACGAGTCGGGCGTGACGTTGAGGATGCCCATTACATAGGTGCGGGAACCCCAGTCGAAGGTGTGGCTGCCGATTTGAAGGGAAGAGGATTTCACTGATACGCCGTAGGGATACACAGAACTACCGGGAAAATAAAAACAGCTCTATTATGTTTATCGGGAAACTTCCAGGACTTATGCAACACTTTGCGTAGAGCGCGTTCTCCAACGTGCTGGACAGGTAATTGGCGTTAGAGAACGCCGATTACGCGTAAGTCCCAACTTCAAAAACCTTACCGCGGATTTTACCGATTTACACAGATTGATTGGCAAAGAAAATCAGTGGAAATTCGTGAAATCGGCGGCTGAAAAGAATTATGGGTTGACGTTACGCAGTTCATTCGCGCCGCCGCGAGATACATCTCACGCCACTGCGTAAGGTGAGTTATGGAATCTGATCCAGCGGGCGGGCGAGCCAGGCTTCGGCTTCGTTGATGTCGGTGAACAGTTTCAGCGCCGCGGCGGTTTCGGGCAGCGCCAGCGCCGCCACTTTGCGGATGGCTTCGGCGGCGGCTTCGTCTGCCACCACCACTGCCACGCGGATGTTGCGCGCCGCCGGGTCGCTGTTTGCCTCCACCGCCATCTTGATCGCCTTTTCGGGGATGTCTTTCACGGCGCGCAGGTCGTACAGGTTGCGCGTGCGCCCCGCCAGACCGAGCAGATGCTCGAGGGCAAACTCGCGCCATTCATTGATGGTGGCGTCCGAAAGGTCGGTAAAGGTCAGGGTCATGCCGCCGTCGCCGCGGCGCACCACCGACATGCCCACGCCGGGCTTGGGTTTCCAGTTCAGGGGTTTGATCTCGGTCATGCTGATTTGCCTCCGGGAAAATGTGAGTGGATTATACCCTCTGCTCTTTGGGAGACCTGGGATATGGCTGGATGCCTGTCGTATCGCATGCGGCAAGCATCTCGCGGACGCTTTTACCCGTGAGCGGGTGAACATGGTCGGGGGCGATGTCCATCAGAGGGACAAGGACGAAGCCGCGCTCGTGCAGGTGCGGATGAGGGATGGTGAGCAGGGGCGAGTTGAGAACCAGGTCGTCGTAAAAGAGAATGTCAATATCAATCAGGCGCGGACCGTAGCGGAAGGTTTCGGTTCTGCCCAGCGCCGCCTCCAGCCGCTTGAGATGTTTGAGCAGGGGTTCGGGGTCGAGGTAGGTGGTTACCATCACCGCCTGGTTGAGGAACGGTTCCTGTTCGGCATAGCCCCAGGGCGGCGTTTCGTAGAGGTTCGATTTCGTCAGCACAGCCATTTGCGGGGGCAGCAAGGCAATTGCCTGTTTGAGGTTGGCGGCGCGGTCGCCGAGGTTCGAGCCGAGAGAAAGGTAAACGGTGTGATTCATGTCCATGCTCCAGAATCAGGCTGAGGGGCGGCGCGAAGCGAAGCGTCAGACGGGAACGGCGTGATCGTCGTAGTGTCCCACCACATCGTCCTTCAGCCAGCCTTCGATGTCGTCGTTGAAAAAGGCGTCGTCGGGCAGGTCGGCGATGAGTTCGAGCATTCCCTGCCGCACCGCTTCATAGTGGCGGAAGAGGTCGTCGTCGGACCAGGCGGCGTATTTGCGAATCAGTTCGCGGTTGAAGGCGTCGGTGTCGGGCGGCTGCCAGCTGAAGGCGGGACTGTCGAGAATGCCAGAGATGACGCGCGCGCCCTCCTCCCACCAGCCGATGATGTGCGCCACGAGGTCGTGAAAGTTTTCAAATCCCTGCTTCGATAAAAATTCGCGCCGTTTTTCGTCGTCGAGGCGTTGGAAGTCCTGAAGGTAGGTTGCCCATTCGTTCTCCAGCAGGTCTGCGGCGAGGAAGCGGCTCAAGGCGACGAGATGCTCGCGGGCGTGGTGATAGATGACCGCCTTCAGCCAGGCGCGGACGCGGCGATGCTCGAACAGCGCTTCGGGCATGGACCTCAGGTCTGCTCCCATTTTCTGACGCGTCTTCTCGAAGTGAACCAGGAACGCCGCTTCGTCCCAATCTTTGTATTTCGCCACCGCTTCGGCGTTGAAGGCGTCGAAGTCATACTGCTTGCGTTCGAGTTCGCGCCCTTCTGCCGCCGCGCGGATGATGCCCATGCCCTCCTCCCACCAGGCGAGGATGTGCGCCAGCATGTCGCGGAAGCGTTCATAGCCTTGTTCGCGGACGCGCCGCTCGCCCTTTTCGCGCGGCAGGCGTTGAAAACGCTCCACATACGTCCCCCACTCCTGTTCGATGTATGCCAGCGTGCGTTCCTTTGTAATGGGCATGATGACCTCTCGCAACGGTTTTGTAACCTCCCGCCTATTTTACCCCACAGAAACCGCGCCTCATTCAAGGTACAATTGTCTGACAAAGCAGGACTTACGCGTCATCAACGTTCTCTAACGTTGATGATCCAGTCTGTGCGTTAGAGAGTGTTTTGAAATTCATGTTCCAACCACAGATGAACACAGATAAATTCAGTACTTCACGAAAGCGCGTATTTGGCGGTCTCTAC
>DAOUBY010000189.1:0-10321 GCA_034432325.1 Anaerolineales bacterium | reverse complement strand
ATCTTGAAATTCGATGCAAGATGATTTAAAAAACTTCGTGGTCTTTGTGTTCTTCGTGGTAAGAAAAGGTTTTTTCAGTGCAGTCAAATATACATCAGCGAACGACTTCACAACTGCCCGCTGCTGCCCCAGTGTTCCAGTTTCTGCCGGTATTCGGGATCGTCGTAACGCGAGAGCGCAAAGTCGGGAGCGTAGGCGGGCAGCCTGGCGCCCGTCACATGCGCCGCCAGCAGTTCCCCCACTGCGCACGCCGACATGATGCCATACCCCGATACCGCCCCAGCCGCGAACGCCCCGTCCACGCCCATCGGTCCCACCAGCGGACGGTTCTCGCGGGTTTTGGTATAAAAACCGCCGTCCAGTTGCGGGCGCGGCATTCTGCCGAAGTATTCCCTCATGCGCGGCAGCATCGCGGCGAGTCCGCGCAGGGCAATTTCCGGGTATTGCTCGTCGAGCGGGGGCGCGTCCACGGGGTCCATTGGCAGGGTGTGATATTCCCACAGCATCAGGATGTCTGTGCCGCCGCCCTCGGGGCGGGTATGCACGCCGGGCGGGAAGGTCTCCGTCAGCCAGCGGGTTTCGGGGTCATCTGCCAGCGCGGTTCGTTCCTCGTCCTCCCACGGCAGGGTTTGCGCGTCGTTCCAAATCAACAGCGGCGCGTCGCGTCCCACCACGCCCAGCGCATCTTTGACCACCGCTTTGAGATGCAGTTCGGTCTGGACGGGCAAGTCCACGTCAACGAGTTTGCCGACCTCTCTGAGGAACGGTCCTGCCGCGTTGATGAAGACCGGCGATTCGATTCGGACTCCCGAACTCAGGCGCACGCCTCGGACTTTGCCGCCTTCCACGTCCACGCCTGTCACTTTGCCCGCTTCAAAACGGACCCCGAGCCTGCGTCCGCTTTCGAGGAGGTACATCCCCAACTGTTGCGCGGAAAGCCACCCCGCCCGCCGGGCGTGCAGCGCTGCGACGGCTTTGTCGGTGACGTAGGGGAAGTGCCTGCGGATGAGGTCACTGCCGAGGAGCAGGTCGGCTCCGCTGGGGGAGTTGTGAAAGCCTTCGGGGCGGGAGGGTTGGTAGGCTGAGGTATCGGCGGAGTGAATGCGAATTGGACCGGCGCCCAGCCTCGAGATTAAGTCCGAAGCGGATTTCATCTCGTCCACCTTGCTCTCGTCCGCTGTGACGTAGAGGTAGCCGCGGCGGTTCATCCGAAAGACGTTTCCGCTTTCTTCTGCTAACCCCTCCATCAGGTCAATGGAGCGGTTGATGAGGGCGAGCATGGCGGGGTCGGGCCACCAGTTGCGGTAACACTCGGTGGAGCGGTCACTGGTGAAGGAGAGGGGCGGGCGTTCGTCCACGAGCAGGATGCGGCGAATGCCCGCTTTGGCGAGGAAGTGCGCAGCGGAGACACCGACGATGCCCGCGCCGCAGATGACGGCGTCGCAGCGTTCCATAAAAAACTCCGCCTGATTGTATCAGACGGAGTTGGGGACAGGTCAGTTGAATTTCTGCTTGAGTTCCTCCCAACTGGGTTCCACAAGGATGCTCCCGTCGGGGAAGATGATGGTTGGCACGCTGCGATACCCGTTGTTGACCTGCATGACGAATTCGGTGGCTTTGGGATTCCCCTCGAGGTTGACGCGCAGGTGCGGGATGTTGTGCGCCTCGAAGAATTTCTTTGCGCGGTGACAGTCGGGGCAGTATTCGGTGACGTACATGACGATTTGGGAGGGCGTGAGGGTGTAATGGTCGGACATGTTTTGCCTCTGCGATGAAATGGTGTGCAATTGGAGTGAGTTTTGCCCCGAAATCTTACCCTGAAAAGACCCCGCCGCCCTCAGCCTTGAACTTTTGTAAAGCCCCAATTACCAATCACCAATTACCAATCACCAATTACCAACTTACTCCCTCTTCGCGGCGTGGGTGAGGATGTGCAGCGCCGTTGTGACGACGAGGGAAAGCGTCTTCTGGTCGGGCGGATGTCCCTGCTCGCCCTCCTCCAGCAGGCGGAGCAGCGACCCGCGCACGCCGCTGGCGCGGTGCGCCCAAACTGAATCCGCGGAGATGCGCTCGAGGCGCTCGGTCAACATGTGCAGGAGGTGGAGGTGGGAACGAGAAGAGGGCATAAAAAGAGTGCCCCCGGCGCGGGTCGAACGCGCAACCACTGGTTTCGAAGACCATTACTCTGTCCATTGAGCTACGGGGGCGGGCGGTGCAGATTATACCCGAAGAAAATCTACTTGATGATTCCCCTCACCACCACCACGCCGTCTCCCCATTCTGCGGACGTAAAGCGCACGGGCAGCAGTTCGGCGCGGCGCAGTTGACGTTGAATCTCGCTCTCAATAGCGTCCTTCATGTTGCCGGGCAGCGGCAGGTTCAGGTCTAAAATTTCGACCACCGGCAAGCCGTTTTCCAGCGTGATGCGCGCCTCCCCGCTGACATGGAAGTGCAAGCCGGTCAGGATGACATCCCCCTCGCCGCGGACCGAATCCGGCGTGATGTGAATTTCAGGATACGCAAACGGAATCTGCGGGTAGCGGGTCAGATACCAGGTGATGGTCTGCTCGGCTTCCAGTTCGGTCAGCGTCACCTCCCACGTCTCGCCGGAATGCTCGCCCGAACGGATGTAATCCAGCAGGGCGCGCACCTCCGGGTCCATGACCGGCTCGACCACGTGCGGGTTCGACGCCGCCAGCAGAATTTGCCCCCACGCAAACAGGTTGGCGGCGATGACGCACAAGGCAGCGAACAGGTTCAGGCGGGTCTTCAGCGCAGCCATAGTTTGAGCCCTGCAATCCCTGCCGGCACGATGGCAAGCAGGCAGGCAACCGCCCACAGCGCGATGGCGCGCTCCGAGGGGGCAAGTCCCGCCTCCGCTTCGCCCTCCGCAGGCAGGAAGGGTTTATCGTGACCATAGGCGCGCCCAATCCACAATGCGGCAAGCCCGAGGATAAAGAGGAATGCCAGCGTCGTCCCAGCGGCGGAAATGCCCAGGATGTCAATCTCAGGCGGCAGGTCACCAAAGAAGCGCGCGCTGCCCAGCGTAATCACCAGCAGCGACCCGCCGTTCCACGCGGCATGCACCGCCGCCGCAATCCCAAAGCGTTTCCACCAGTTCTTCCCCGCATCCCTTTCGCCGCGCAGCACATCCCGCCAGCCCTGCGCCACCAGCCCCGCCCCCAGCGGATGCAGCGCCCCGCCGATTGCCCTCAGCGTCAAAATTCCCGCCCAAACCGTGAAGCCGCTCATGGCATAGATCACATTTTCCAGCGCGGCAAAGCCCGCTCCTGCCAGCGCCCCCAGCCAGAACGTCTCGCGCCGGCTCAATTGGCGGACGAGCGGCAGGATGACCAGCGGCTTGGCAAACTCCTCCGCCAGCGGCGCGATGACCGCAATCTGCACGAACAGGTAGATAAACCCGCGGCTGGTCAGCGCCTCTGCCACGTCGCGGTTCGACAGCGCGCGGAGGGTGCCCTCCATCTGCGCCAGCACGTTCTGCGCCAGGTCGAAGACCAGCGCAAAGATCGTGACCGGCAAAATGATCTCCAGCGCGATGGCGATGAAGACGCTCACCGTCGCGCCGCCGGCAAACGCCAGCACGCCCCGCCTCCAACTTAGGGACGGTTGATTCGCCGCCCCAGCCTCTCCCTCCGCTGACGGCTTCGCCCCCGGAATCATCCACGCCACAGCCCACAGCGGAGGCAGCGCCGCCGCCGCCAGCAAAACCGGCGGGAAGAGAATCACCGCCGCCGTGTTGGAAACAGCGATGACGCTCCCCAATCCGACCAAAAAGACGAAAATGCCAATCAACAAGAACGTGGACGGAAACACCAGCGGCTTCGACGGCTTGCCGTTCAACGAACGGTTGGCGTGCTGAAAAGCCGCCAGCCCCGCGCCGAACGTGAGCAGCGCCAGCGTCAGGCTGACCACGCCGAAATACACCGCCTCCCTGCCGCTTGCGGCAATGGCAACGAGCGGCAGGATGCACAACAGGTTGATCGTCAGCGGCGCGCCGATGACAATGAGGAGTACTCCAAGTGTGCGGATGAGCCGCTTCAACCCATCGGGGACTGCGCTTGTGAACCTCTGCATTTCACTCATTTGCGCTTAACTCCTACCAACTCTCTGAACCATTGAAGGACGGGGAAGTTTTTCGCCCTTCCCTCACCCCTCTCCCACAGGGGAGAGGGGTGAGGGAAAACGGAATCATTCCCAACTCTCCAATACCTGCTGCCATGCTTTGATCGCCTCCAGCCGCCGTTCCACGATGACCGCCAGAATCACCAGCAGCAGACCAATCAGCCCGAACGTAATCCACTGATTGACCTCCTGCAGGGCGTTCAGCAGTTGTCCCAGCCCCGCCAGCACCACGCCGGCAATCCCCGCGTAGAAGAACCGCCTCAGCCGCCGCGCGCTGCCCCACCAGAACGCCGCAAAGCCTTCCGCGCCCAACAACAGGGCAAACTGCCAGCCGAAGACCAGCGTCTGCCAAAAGAGCGAGCCGAGCAGGAGCAAAATCGCCGCGTAATCCAGCCAGCGCGCCAGGCTGCGATTGCCGCGCTCCCATTCTGCATACCCAATTCCCAACAGGTAGAGCCCGGCCGGCACGGCATACCACTGCAACTGCCGCAGGTTCTCCCAGGCATTGACGAAGAACGCATACAGGAACCAGCCCGCCAACAGCATTCCCACCGCCAGATACCCCAGCCTCGCGCGGCGGTACACCGCGGCGGCGCCCGCATACAGCAACCCAATCAGCGACAGCGCCCAGACCGCCATGTACACCGTCTCGAAGTCCACCGCCTGACGGAACGGCACGCCGAGGAGCGCGAGCACAACCCAACCGATGATGTCAATGCCCAACAACGCCGCCGCCCCCAGCGCGAGAAACGACAGGATGACTCCCGACCGTTGCAGCGGGACTTCCCACACCGCATACCATCTCGCCTCCGCCTGAACCTCGCTTCTTTCCCCGCCCAAACCTGACCAGCGTTTCAGCAGGCTGTAGCCAAAGCCCAGAGCGCCGTACCCCAGCGCCAGCCCCGCCCAATGCACCGGCAGGCTGAACGTGGATGCCTCCACCGCGCCCCGCCATTGCGTGAGCGTGACAAAGCCGAGCAGCGCGCCGATGTACGCCATTCCATCCGACCTCCAGGCAGAAGCCAGCGCCGCGGCAATCAGCGTATTGCCCAGCGACAGCCAGGCGCTCTCGTAGGTGCCGCGCAGACCGCCGAGTTGCGAAAAGAAAACATCGAAAAAGACGAACAAGTAGAACGGACGCGACCAGCCGATGAGCATTTTTTCGCGCAGGGGCGAGCCTTCGTTCAGGCGTTTTTCGAGGAACAAGCCAGCCGCCGTCAGCGCCGCGGTCAACGGCAGGAAGCGCAGCCAGGCTTCGTCCTCGTATTGCCACAGGTCAAGGTGTGCGAGATAGTTGCCGAGGCTGAGATGAACGGCGAGCAGCGCCGCCGTCAGCCAGAAGCGCGAGCGGAAGCGGTACACCGCCCACCCGTAGAACGCGGCGAGCGCGAGGAAGTTCAGCGCGATCAGGTCCGCGTGAGAGGCGGCGAAAAAGGGCGCGGCGGTCGCCAATCCTAATCCAAGCGTGTAGAGCGGGAACGACCAGTCGGTCAAAAAGCGGTTGACGAGGCGGGCGAGCCATTTGCGCGGCAGGTTTTCCAGAATCCCAAAGCGGTGGTCCAGCCCCCAACCCGCGAGCAGGGCGAGCAGTGCGCCCGGCAACAGGCTGAGGCCCTGATATTGCACTGGAATTTCCAATTGCTGAATGACGGCGGCATAAGGGACGACGGCGAGGGCGCTGGCGGGCGTCAGCAACAGGGGCTGGCGCAGCCAGAAGGCGCAGGCGGCGTAGAGCAGGGCGGCGGCGCCGTACCCCCACATCGCGCCGGCCCGGTCGAGGCTGGAGGGGGGCAAGCCCAGCGCGGTCACCGCGAAGCCCATGGCGAGGAGCGCCGAGCCGTAGGAGGGCAGGTTCAGCCGCCGCAATACCCACGCGCCAGCCAGATAGACTGCCGCCAGCCCAATCAGCCACCAGCCCTGCCGTTCCGCAGGGATGCCCGCTTCGTTGAGCGCGATGAGCAGCGACAGGATGGGCAGGGCGGCGGCAGGGTACAGCCACAGCGAACTGCGGAACAGCCAGGCAGAGACCGCCAAAAGCAGGGCGTCGTAGAACAATGCCCAGCCGAGGAAATTACGCAGGTGGGCAACCAGCATCGTGCCGACGATGAGGGCAAGGTACGCCGTCAGATGGGCGGGAAGCCCATAAGGGCGTTTCAGGTTCGGGCGGGGGGCGAGACGCTCCAGTCCCTGCCCGGCGAGCAAGCCCAAAACGCCGAAGGTCAGCAGGAGCAGTCCGTAGTGTTCATGCGGCGCATCGGGGCGGAGGAAGTTCAGCCAGTACACGCTCCAAACGGGGAGCAGCCCGAGCGCCGGGTAGAGGAATTTGGTCGCGGCGAGGGGCGGCAGGTCGGTTTGCCCTGCCTGCCGGTGTGCAAGCCAGGCGGAGGCGGCGTAGAGCGCAACCGACATCCCAACCGTGTACAGGCTGGCTCCGGTATCTGCCACCGACCAGAGCATGGCGAAGGGCAGCAGGAGGTGAGTGCCGGTTTTGAGCGGGCGGACATACGCCGACGGCGCGCGCGCGGCGACGAGCAGGCTGACGAGGAAGAGGAACCAGGCGAGCGCCGTCCAACTCACGCCGAAATCGGGCAGGTCGGGTGTGAAGGAGGTGAACCAGCCGAGGTTGGTGAGGATGGTCCACGGGGCGAAGAGAACGATGACGGCAAACCAGACGAAGCGCGACCGCCGGAAGAGCCGCGCCGAAACGGCGTAGAGCGCGGTGATGATGAGCAGTCCCGCCGCCGCCCAGGTTTGCTGGGTGCGCCCGCCGCCGAGCAGGATGAGGTTGCGGACGAGCGCCAGCACGGTCACCGCCGCGGAGGCGGTCCAGCCGGCGAAGAGCAGCGGACGCTGGTACAAGTCCCAGGCGAGGCGGAAGAAGGCGCGGGTGCGCTCCTGCAGGGCTTCGCGCTCCTTGAGGTGATTCAGTCCGCGCTCTGCCAGCACCATCACCGCCGCGATGAGCGCGCCCTTGGCGGCAAGCGAGCCGTGTCCCTGGCTGTAAGCGGCGGCGGCAAACCCGCCTCCGAGCATGCCCAGCCACGCGGCGATGTGACCCCAAAACTCGCCATAACGCCTCCAGGCGAAGAGCCCGTAGGTCACGCCGAAGAGCAGCTGGCTGCCCGCGCCCCACAATTGCTCGGCTTTTGTCCATTCGGATGCGCCGATGGACTCCTCCAGCGGCAGCAGGTAGATGCGCGCCACCAGCACGAAGGCGAGGAAATGGGCGGTGTGATAAAGCGGCGCGAGGAAGTCGTACCTTGCGCCCGGCAGTTTCCGCCGTTCCGCCTCCAGCCCGGCGAGGAAATAAACCGCCGTCAGAACGCACAACGCGAACGCCGTTGCCTCCGTCTCTGCCCCTGCCTCTTCGAGGAGTTGCCAGACGCCCGCCGCCGTGACCAGCCCCGCCGGGTAAAAGCCGACGCCTCCCCTCGAAAGCGCGGCGTTGACGAAGTACAGGATGCCCACCGCCAGCAGACACGCGGCGGGGACGTATCCCGCCTCGACGTTTGCATACGCGGCCATCGGCGCGGCAATGCTGACCGTCAGCCCGGTCAGCCGCCACGGGAGGGGATACTCCGCCTGAACCTTTCCCAGCCAATGGCTGAGCAGCACCATGAACCACGCCAGCGCCGTGAGCAGAAGCGGCAGGGCTTCCGCCCGCCATTCGTGGTTGCGGTTCACAACCCACACCCAAAACGGCAGCGGCAGGCTGACAAACCAGTGATAGATCGCGCCGTTCTCCACCAGCCCGCCGAACAGACGCGGCTTCTCGCTCGGATGGAGCGGCAGGAAGCCGGGCTGTCTGCGGTGTGCGAGGAATGCGCCCCACGCCGAGAGCGCGATCCAGTTGCCGAGGGCGTAAGCAAGAGTCGCGCCGTTGTAGAAAAAGAGCGGCGGCAGAACCGCCAGCGCGGCGATGACATACGCCGAAATGACCAGCGGCGGCAGGAAGGGCTTGGACGATTCCAATGGCGGAGGGATGCGGGCGAAGCGCAAGGCGAGTAGAAGGTGCAAAATCGCCAGTGAAGCCCAGCCCACGCCCAACTGGTTGACCCTCAGGTTCAACTCGGTCATGGCAAAGGTGACAGCGGTGAACGAGAAGAAGGAGGCGGCGTAGAGCGTGCGCGGCTTCTTCCACAGCAGGGCAGAGAACGCCGCGCTCCCCGCAAGGATGGTGTGAGACGCAGCGGCGGCAGTTCCGTTCCGCAGGTCGGTGAGGGAGAGCAGGGCGGCAATGACGATGAGCGCCGTCCCCCAGCGCGTCGCGGTCTGGCTGTGGGCGGCGAGGACGGGGTCATCCTGGTAGGCGGAGAGTTTCCAGCCGCTGAAGAGGTAAATGGGCGTGAGTAGCGCCAGCCCGAAGGCATGCCAGGCGGGGTTGATGCCGCTGTGATCGAACCATGCGCCCTGCGCCATGTACACGGAGACCGGCAGGGCAATCGCGGCGAGAATCCCCAGACTGCGGCTGCGGTGATGCACCGCACCCCAGCCGAACAGGAACGCGCCCACGAACCAGTTCAACGCCATGGCGTAGTGCAGGGCGTCGTAGGTTGGGCGGGTGACGAAACGCAGACCCAGAGTCAGCGGCATGAGGATACCGGGAATCCAAAGCGCCAGTTGCAGAAAAGGCTCGGAGAACACGCGCCAGCGTCCGGGTTGGGGGTGACGCGAGAGCCGCCGCCCAAGCAGGAACAAGGTCACAGCGAGAAGCGTCAGCGCGGCGGAGTACCAGTCGCGGGAGAGGTCTGTCAGCAGTTCGAGCAGAGAAAGCAGCGCGCTTCCCGCTGCCGCGCCGGTGATGTGGCCGAAGAAGCGGCTCTGAATTTGCAGGGCGGCGAGGATGTAGGCGGCGAGGCAGGCAAAGGAGGTGATCGCCCAAAACTGTTCCCAGCCGGCGGGCGGGTCCCCGTAGTTGGCGTAGATGGTGTAGCAGTCAATCGGCACGAGCAGGGCGGCGATGGCGCTGAGCGCAATGGCGGAGCGGTACAAATGTGTGCGCGTGCGCACGAACCAGCCCAGCCCGAAGAACAACGCCGTGAACCCCATGGGGATGGCAACCCGCACGGGCGCGGAGAAGTCCTTCCAGCCCCACACGACGAACGAAACCGCCGCCACGAACAGCAGGAAAATGCCGAGGAAGAGCAGCGCCTGGAGTGTGCGCTCGGAGAGCAGGGTGCGCCACAGCCGTTCGCGGAAGGGAGGCGCGGGAGGTTTGGGGACGGCGGGAATTGCCTGCGGCGCGGGAGGAGGCGCCGGCGTTTCCTCCGCTTTGGACGGCTCCGCCGCTTCTTTCTCGACGGGAGGCTGGAGCGCCGCTGCGAGGCGCTCTCTCTCCATGAGAAGCGGCAGGGTGACTTTTTGTTTGGCTGCCCTTGAGACAAAGTCATCCCTTTGGGCGAGCGCGCGAATGGCTTCCCATAAAAAGTTGATTTCTGCCAGGCGGGTTTCTGGGGTGTTTTCGATTTGCGGGCGCGGATGTCCCGCGAGGCGGTTTTGCAGTTCGAGCATGCGGGCATAGTAAAGGGGAAGGAGACCGGTTTTAATCCAGCCCGCCTTCCGCCACGCTTCGATTTGCTCGAACAGAATTTCATGAAGATAAAGTTCCGCCCATGCTTGTTCCGCTTCTTCGGCGGGGATGGGCGGGTATTCCAATCCCAGCGCGGAGAGGGTCTCTTCGCGGCGGGAGAGGTAGTGTTGTTTGAGTGAATCGGGGAGTTCGGGGAGGATGCCCTGCGCAGCCCAGGTTTCCATCTCGCTCAACAGCCAGTTGAGGCGGGCAAACTGCTCGAGAAGACGCGGCTCCCCCTTGAAACCACAGCGGGGGCAGGTCTCATCGGCGGTGAAGCGCTCGTACCTGCAGCGCGGGCATTCCATGGCAAAATTATGACATAGAACGAATCACAAAGCAAGTGCGAACCGACATTCGGACAAAAGTTCGGGCGTCGGGTTCTTAGCCGGGCTTTCTCGTAGCGCGACACATCGTCCCCGAATGGGGATTCATGCCGCCGCCCGTATTTGGTGTGTGCGCAACCGAGCAATAAAAGAGCAAATCAGTGTAAATCTGTCAGAGAGTGTTTTATAAATCGGGGTTTACCGTAGATGAACACGGATGAACACTGATTCTGAAGAAAAACGGGATGAAATTCCCTTGTAAATCCAATTTCAGTAGATCACG
>DAOUBY010000188.1:0-2728 GCA_034432325.1 Anaerolineales bacterium | reverse complement strand
AATCTTGAAATTCGATGCAAGATGATTTAAAAAAACTTCGTGGTCTTTGTGTTCTTCGTGGTAAGAAAAGGTTTTTTCAGTGCAATCAATCATTCAAAAAATTTTGCGCTCTCCAGCGCAACTTCGGGCGTTAAAGAACGCCCAGTACGCTTCAAAAATCCATGCAACAGAGCATTTCAGGGATATAAATTGTGGACCGCCCATCCTTTACGGTCCACAACCATGTGTCTATGCAGCCGTACCCGACTATTTATCGTTCAGCGCCGCCACGCCGGGCAGTTCCTTTCCTTCGAGGAATTCGAGCGAAGCGCCGCCGCCCGTGGAGACGTGAGTCATCTGTTTGGCAACTCCCGCCTTCTTGACCGCGCTGGCTGAATCGCCGCCGCCGATGACGGTGATTGCGCCGGAGTCCGCCAGCATGCGGGCGAGGGCAAACGTCCCCTCGGCAAATTTCGGCATTTCGAACACGCCCACGGGTCCATTCCACACGATGAGTTTGGCGCCGGTCAGCGCCTGCCGGTACAGGTCGAGGGTTTTTGGTCCCACATCGAGCATGCGCCAGCCGGCGGGGATTTTGTCCACGTCCACGATTTGCGTGTTGGCTTCGGCGTCGAATTTATCGGCAATGACCGCATCCACCGGCAGGATGAGTTTCCCGCCAGATTTTGCCATGATGGCTTTGGCGGTTTCCAGGGAGGCTGTCTCCACGAGGCTGTCTTGCATGTTGAAGCCTTTTGCAGCGAGGAAGGTGTTCGCCATCCCGCCGCCGATAATCAACTTGTCGCACTTCGAAAGCAGGGTTTCGACGACCAAAATCTTATCGCTGATTTTTGCCCCGCCCAGGATGGCGATGTAGGGATGTTCGGGGTTGGCGACGGCTTTGCCAAGATACTCCAGTTCCTGTTCCATCAGGAAGCCTGCAACCGCCGGCAAATAGCGGGCGATTCCTTCGGTGGAGGCATGGGCGCGGTGCGCCGACCCGAACGCGTCATTTACATAGACGTCTGCCAGCGCCGCCATTTGCTTTGCCAACTCTGGATCGTTCTTCTCCTCCCCCGCATGGAAGCGGGTGTTTTCGAGCATGAGGACTTCGCCGGGCTTGAGCGCCTTCGCCATCGCTTCCACTTCTGGACCGACGCAATCGGGCGCCATTTTGACGGGAATCCCCAACAGCGAAGATAAAACTTCCGCCGCCGGGCGCAGGCTGAATTCAGGGTCGGCACCGCCCTTCGGACGCCCAAGATGGCTGGCAAGCAGAAGCGCGGCTCCCTGTTCGAGACAATATTGGATGGTCGGCAGGGCAGCGCGGATGCGCTTGTCGTCGGTGACTTTGCCGTCTGCCATGGGGACGTTGAAGTCCACGCGCATGAAGACGCGCTTGCCTTTCAGGTCAATGTCTCTGACTGTCTTCTTGTTCATATTTCCGCCTATGGAATTGGGAATTGGTAAATGGTAATTATGACTTACCAGTCACCAATCACCATTTACCAGTTTACAGGCTCTTCGCCATCAACGCCGTCAGGTCGGCAGTGCGGCAGGAGTAACCCCATTCGTTGTCATACCAGGTGACAACTTTGACGAAGTTGCTCTTCTCTTTACCAAGCACCATCGTGAACTGCAAGTCCACAGAGGACGAGTGCGGGTCGCCCTTGAAGTCAATGCTGACGAGCGGTTCGTCCACCGCCTGCAAAATGCCCTGGAAACGGGGCTGTTTGGCGGCATCGCGGAATGCCTGGCGGAGTTCTTCGGTGGTGGTTTCCTTTTCGAGTTCGGCGGTGAAATCCACAATGGACACGGTGCTGGTCGGCACACGCAGGGCATAACCGTCGAACTTGCCTTTGAGGTCGGGAATGACCAGCGCAACCGCCTTGGCGGCGCCGGTAGTAGTGGGGATGATGCTCATGGCGGCGGCGCGGGCGCGGCGCAGGTCTGAGTGGGGCAGGTCGAGAATCTTCTGGTCGTTGGTGTACGCGTGGACGGTGGTCATGAAGCCGCGTTTGATGGTGAAATGGTCATGAACCACTTTGGCGGCAGGCGCGAGGCAGTTCGTGGTGCAGGAGGCGTTCGAGACCACATGATGCTTAGCCGGGTCGTACTTGTCTTCGTTCACGCCCAGCACAACGGTCAGGTCTTCGCCTTCGGCAGGGGCGGTGATGATGACCTTTTTGGCGCCGCCCTTGGTGATGTGGTTGACCGCGCCTTTGACCGCTTTTCCTTTCTTGTTCACGCCGTCTTCCTTGATGGTGAACAAGCCCGTGCCTTCGATGACGATTTCCACGCCGAGATCGCTCCAGGGAATTGCCGCGGGGTCGGTCTCTTTGAAGGCTTTGATTTTCTTGCCGTCAATCAACAAGCCGTCGTCCACCACTTCCACCGCGCCGTTGAAGCGCCCGTAGTTCGAGTCGTACTTGAGCAGGTGCGCCATGGTCTTCATGTCGCCGATGTCGTTGAAGGCAACGACTTCCAACTCGTTGGGATATTTGTCGCGAATCGCCTTGAGAACCTGGCGACCGATGCGTCCAAACCCATTAATGCCAACTTTTACAGCCATAATAAACCTCCAGGTTTGATTTGTGATGAAGAATACAAAACGATTGTATCACAGAGACCATGCAGACAAATGATGACAAAAGTAACTTAACTCAAGTTGCCACCTTATCTTATCGGAAGGACAAATTCCAATCTTTAGCCACGGATTTCACGAATTCACGCGGATTTTTTCTACAAA
>DAOUBY010000187.1:0-8233 GCA_034432325.1 Anaerolineales bacterium | reverse complement strand
TGAGCATGTGGACGGTGGCTTTTTCGAACTCCACAAGTTTGCCGTCCGACCAGATGTATTTCGACTCCATTCCCATAACTCAATTCTCCTCTATTTCGTTTAATGATTTGATCTCTTGCATAAGTCAGCCGGCGTTAGAGAGTGTTTTGAAATTCATGTTTCAACCACAGATGAACACAGATAAATTGGATTTACAAGGTGATTTCATCCCGTTTTTCTTCAGAATCAGTGTTCATCCATGTTCATCTACGGTAAATCCCGATTTATAAAACACTCTCTTACGCGCCCGTTGGCGTAAGAGAACGCCAACTGCACACGGTTCCGGTATTGATGATTGTTAAACTTCATCAAGGAGAAGGCGGGGTAAGGTATAAAAACAGCCACAGGCTTTGCGCCCATGGCTGCAGGGTGACAAAAAACAGCCGCGGGCAAGTGCGCCGCGGCTGTCATTTACAATGCTGCTTGTAAACTAACGATGAGCAGGCGCACTACGACAAGGAATGAAACCAACGCCGCCTTTTTCGATGCGGAAAGGCTTCATGATGATACCGGCGATGTTCATTACCATCTCTCGTGCGTCTCCTTTCTTTGAAATTTACCAGCGAAGTGAGTGTAACATGCGGGTTGATTTTCCGTCAAGTAAATGGAAAAGCGAAAGGCTTACTCGTATGGCTACCTGGAAAACGGATATTGACACGATCCCTCTCCACACGGTGTTAATCGCGTCCGATCACCCGGAGGATGTCTCTGCCCTGGAAGCGCTCTTTCAGCAGAGGAATTGTATTGTGCTTTCCGAAACGACCGCCGCCAACGCCCTGCAAACCGCACGGCTGGTCGGTCCCTCGCTGATGCTGGTGGACATGAAACTTTCCAAAGCCGCGCGCAACGCGATGCTCAAGGAACTGCGCGCCGCCAGCCGCGGACCCATCCTCCTTCTCACCGCGGCAAACACCGTCGAAGAGGTGATGGAAGCCAACCAGGCAGGCGCAGATGAATGCCTGGTGAAACCCGTCAACCCGGCAGTGCTGGTGGTCAAGGCGATGGCATGGCTGGGGCACGGACAGCGAAAAAAATATATGACCGGTCCGTTGAGCGTATCATCGGCAGCGTAACCTCCTTCTGGTTTCTCCTCCTTTTGAACTGAAACCCCCGCTTTTTCAGCGGGGGTTTCAGTTTTCTAGGGCGCAATCAAACCTGCCTGCAAATCATCCAGCGTTTGTTGGACCAGCCGCAGCCGCCCCGGGGAGAGAAGGCTGGGGTCCACATCGCTCAAGCCGAGGGGCGCCTGAACCGTCACGCCTCCCTGCCCGGCGAGCAGTTGAGGCCAGGCAGTCTGGATGGCTTTGACGGTATCCGGTCGAATCGTCATCACCCAGCCTGCCGGGCGGCGCTCCGGCGTGACCATCCCAATCATGTACACGCCGGTCGTGCCGATGTAATCCACAAGGTCCTGGGTTTGAATCGCCGGGTGGACGAGGAGCGTCCCAACCTTGCGCTGGAGGACGAGAATGTCGGCGTAGGCGTCGTAGTTGTTTGGATCTTCGTCGGCGGGAATTTCGAGGTATTGCGGGAAAGACCAGGGCAGGAAGAAATAAGGGCGGCATAAACCGCAATAATATTTCATGCCGTTGGCAAAGGAGTTGAACATGCGGATGGCATCGTTGTTGTCTTTGGGCATCAACATGCCGGTGCGGTAATCGTCCGCGAGCATGGCGGCGGTGTACCCTGAAAGAAAGCCGACAATTTCCACCTGGCTGGCATCTCCCAGCACGGAAACGTTTCCACCGGCGGCAATGCCGGGAATGCCAATGGCAAGGAACTGCACATCCGGCGCGGCGGGCGCAAGCGCGGCAAGACCGGGGTCGTTGAAAAGCGCAATCACAATCTTCAAGCCCGGCTCGAGGTCGGCAGCGGTCAGAGCGTTTCGCACCTGAAAGCGCATGCCCGAAGCCTGCGTGAGGTCATAGACGGTTTTTTGGTACAGGTTGGAAGTCTCCGGCTCCAAATCGGGGGGCAGGACGAGGATGGCAAGAGGAATGATCGGCGTGGGAGTGAGGGTGGGAACAGCGGCGGTGGCAGAGGGAACCGGCGACGGTTCGGCAGTGGGAGTCTCTGCGCCGCACGCGCTCAACAAGGCAATGAGAATGAGAAAGGTGAGCAATCGAAAACGCACGGGAATTCTCCAAAGACGGAATGGGCGAATTATACCCGCTGGGATTAAAAACAAGACCGCGCCTTTTCGCGCGGTCTCGTCTTCAACAGGTCTGCGCTTCTTACTTGACCTTGATTTTGATCTTCTTCGGTTTGGCGGATTCTGCCCTGGGCAGGGTCAGCGTCAGGACGCCGTCGGCGATTTTGGCTTCGACGCGGTCAGCGTCGAGAGGGGCGGGCAGGCGCAAGGTCCGCGAAAAAGAGCCGCGCGGCAGTTCCTGCAGCAGGTAATCTTTCTCATCCTGCTTGTACTCGCCCTCGATGCGGACAACGTCATCCAGCACCTGAATGTTCAGGTCTTCGGCTTTGAGCCCCGGCACCAGCGCGGACAGGATGTACGCGTCTTCTTCTTCACGGATGTTCACACCCAGGGCATGCTGTTCGTTTTCGACCATGCGGCGAATCATGCGGCGGTACGGACGATGATACGGGTAAGTTTGCAGATAGAAGGTCATGGCTTGTCTCCTTGTTTTGTTGATCGAGTTGTGCGTATGGTACCCCTGCCATGTAAACAAGGTAACGGCAAAAAATAGGTTTTTTGTAAGAATTTTGCGGAACCATTTGCACATCGTCATCGTCTGAAAACAAAGGAGCGCCCTATGAAACTTCGCTGGATTTTGTTGTTTGCTTTGCTGTTGGCAGGATGCGGACAGAGCGGCGCGCAGACGCCAAGAGAGCCACAGGCGCCGCCGCTGGAAGAACCGGCGCCGCCGCCCCAGAATTCCCCAAACCCCACCCAGCCGGTGGAAGTTTCGCCTCTGCCCACGCCCTCGCCTGATTCATCCCTTCAGGGAGACTCCCCCTCCATGCCCGATCCTTCCAACCCCACCCTCCAAAAATTGATTGCCCTCGCCGCCGCCGACCTGACCAAGCGGTTCTCCATCCCTGCCGAACAGGTGCAGTTCAAGGAAGCCGCCGCCGTCACCTGGCCCGATTCCAGCCTGGGATGCCCCACCCCCTCCTCGATGTACCTTCAAGTCCTCACCCCCGGCTATCTGATCCGCCTGCAAGCCGCCGAGCGGACATTCGAATACCACACCGACTTGAAAGAAACGGTCATCTACTGCGAGAACCCCTCGGCGCTCCCGCTGGACGCGCTGCCGAAGCAATAAAAGTTCAGGCTGGCAGAGGGTCTCTGCCAGCCTGATGTTTTACGCTCGACGCCCGACTATGGGCGGTCAATTCGGATGACGGGCGACATCCAGTGTTCCCAGTGATCCGGGTTACCGGGATCGCCGCCTGCCTTGAGGATTTCCAGTTCGAGGATGTAATCCCCATCCGGCAGGGCTTTGACAATCTTGCCGTTTTCGCTCATGCGGTTGCCGTCCCACGCGAAGGCGAAGAAACCGCTGGTGGTGGAGTTGCGCGGGAAGTACTTTTCGGCGTAGGCGTAGTTGTGAACCCGGTGGACCGGGGTGCCGTCCGCCTTGTAGATGTGAATGTGGACGACCTCAGCCTGATGGTCGAAGTGCGCCAGAATCCACGGCACATCTTCGCCAACCATGCTGTACACCCAGTCATCGGGACCAGTCACAGGACCGTAGAAGGAGCCCTGGTAACTAATCGCCAGCCACGGGAAGCCGTTGGCGGTGGGCGTCAGAACCTGAATGCCCTGGTAATCGCCCACGAAGCCGGCGTACGGCACACGGTAGACCTGTCCGCCGTCGCGCGGGGTGAAGACGATGTAACCGCCGTAGATGCCGTTCACCGGGCCGGTCGCGGCGTGGATGTAGGCTTCGATGGTGTACTTGTTCCAGGCCGGCACCGTGATGGTTGATTCGCTGAACTCCACGTAGGCATCGGAAAGGAAGAACGACGGGGTAATCACGCCGCCGGTGGAGAGGGCGTTCTCGTAGGTAATGTCGTAGGTCACCGGTTTGTTGGAGTTGTTTTTCACATCAATCGGCTGGACCCACGGATCCATCACTTCCCAGTATTCGCCGGTGGCAATCTTGGAAGGCGTGATGACGGTGGTCGCCTTGATGGCGTCATCAATATCGAGCATGCCGGCGCCCTGGCGATGGACGTTATCCAGGAAGCCCAGAGCCGGGTTGCCCCACCAGGGTTTCGGGTCGGCGCTGTTCTGGAGGATGCCGCGCACGTCGCGGGCTTTGGTCTTGGGCTTGGCTTCGAGCAGCAGAGCCACTGCGCCAGCCACGTGCGGCGAGGACATGGAGGTGCCGCTCAAGGTGGCATAGCCGCCCAGTTCCAGCGGATAGGTGGAGTAGATGTTGCCGCCGGGCGCGCCGATGTCGGGCTTCAGGCTCAGGTCGGGAGCGAGACCGTAGGAGCTGAAGGAGGAAATCAAGCCGCCGTTCGGGCTGGGGAAGGAACCGATGCGGTCGGTCCAGGTCATCATCACCGGGGCGGTCTGCGCAGCGATGAATTGTCCATCCGCCTGCGAGATGGAAACCACCGGAACGCTGCCATCGCCGATCTGCCCGCCCAACGTGCCGCTGAAGAGACCGGGCGTATTGTTGTAGATGACCACTGCGGTTGCGCCGGCATTGATCGCGTTGGTGGCTTTCTCGCCAAAAGTACAGGCGCCGCGGACAACCAGGGCTGTCTTGCCGGTCGGATCCGCCAAAAGCGGCAGGTCGGCATTACAAGCGCGTCCGACATACACGATTTCCGCATCGCCGGAGGTGGGAACGGGTCCCGAGAACGACATGGGCAGGTAGCCGATGTCTCTGCCGTTGACGGTGAAGATGTTGGCGGTGTTATGAGTATTGTCGAAAGAGGCAACGCCGATCACATCCTTGCCCAGGCCGGGCGCGCCCGCCGAGTACAGACCGTTCGCGCCGCTGTTACCGATGGAGGCAACCACCACCACGCCCTTCTTGACGAGGCGGTCAGAAGCGACGGCGGTCGGGTATTGGGGCCAGGTGAAGGCAGAGCCGATGCTCATGTTGAGCACCTGCATCTTGTCCGCCAGCACGCGTTCCATGGCGGCAATCATGATGTCGGCTGTGGTGGAGCCTTCACAACCAAAGACGCGGTACGCGCCGAAGGTCACGTTGGGCGCCACGCCCTTCACCGCGCCGTTCGCGCCGACGATGCCAGCCACGTGCGTGCCGTGACCGTTGCAGTCATCGGGGTAGGGATCGGGGGAAGGAATGGGGTTATACGAGGGGGAGGTATCGTCGGCATTGAAGGCATCGCCGACCAGGTCATAGCCATACGCCACGCGGCAGCCCGGACCGAAACAACCGCCCAAATCCGGGTGATCGTAGTCCACGCCCGTGTCCATAATCGCCACTTTGACGCCCGCGCCGGTGTAACCCAGTTCGTTCTGAGCGATGTCGGCGCCGGTCATCTGAATGGCGGTGGCTAATTCAGGGCTGGCGCTGTCGAAAGTCTGCGGCATCGGAATCGAGATGACCGGATAAACAGCCACCACGCCGGGCAGCGTCTTCAGTTTACTCACATCCGCAGGATTTACTTTGATGGAAACACCATTCCACAAATTGCTGAAGGCAAACCGCTCTGTGAATTTGATCCCCTTTGCCGCGGCGGCAGCGCGGAATTTCGCCTTATCGGCATCCGTCAGGGTCTTGGAACCGCCGTCTGCCAGAGGGGCGCTGGCGAATTCCACAAACCACAAATCGGGAGTCTCGTCCACAAATCCGCCGGAGTCATCCGCCGGCACCGGGACGAGCGGCTCCACCTTGGTCACGCCATCCGACGCGCCGGCAACCGGCACGATCGCCAGCGTAAGAATGACCAGGGCAGATAACACACTGAACCACTTTGCTTTCATAACTATTTCTCCTCTGATAGTTTGAGATTTGCTTGCAGTGGACGTGCCTGGCAATGGTTCTATTCAATTTTTACTTTTGCACCTCCGTAAAAAAACAAAAACGCCGAAAATAACAATTTCGGCGGTCTGGCGATCCCGCTCCTCTGCGGGACCCATGACTTTGCGTCCCCGCCTTACGACGGGTTTGCCCTTTCGACGAATTAATTATAGCCCACCACTACAAAATTACAAGCAATCTCCGCTGCCTAAAATTAGAAAAGGTTACAGCGGTATAATCCTGCCCTGTGCAAAAACGTACCCTCATGCTCTCAATCATTGTTGTCGCCATTCTTGCCGCACTGGGGACAGCCTTCTACCTGTACAAGCCCAACGCGGCGCGCCTCATCGCCTTTCGCGCCTGGATGCAAAACCCCGCATCCCACTCAGACTGGAGGCTGACCGCCGGCTCCCAATGCGAATCTGCCCCCTTCATCTTCCCCACCGACGGCTTCATCGGCTTCCTGTGGGGCGACTCGTTCCGACCCGGTCACATCCACCAGGGCATAGACATTTTCGCCGGCACGGATGTCGGCGTCACAGCGGTCATTGCTGCGTATCCCGGCTACCTCACCCGCCTGCCAGACTGGAAGTCATCCGTCATCGTGCGCGTTCCCAGCGACCCGCTGCACCCGGGCACACAAATCTGGCTATACTACACCCACATGGCAGACGAATCCGGCAACTCGTTCATTTCGCAGGAATTCCCCGCCGGCACCACCGAGAAATTCGTCGAGGCGGGAACTTTTCTCGGCTATCAGGGAAATTACTCCGGCGACCCGGGCAACCCGGTTGGCGTTCATCTGCACTTCTCCATCGTGAAGGATGACGGGAACGGACGCTTCAAGAACGAACTGGAAATCAAAAACACCCTCGATCCGTCTCCCTACCTTGGCTTGCCGCTGAACGCATCCGAAAACCGCGACCAGATTCCGCTGTGCGCCTCGGGCGGCTGAGAAAATACGTGAACATCAGATACAAACAGGAAAGAGAAACGATGAATCAATTGGCAGGGAAAATTGTTTTAATCACCGGCGCCGGCAAAGGGAGCGGACGGGCGCTGGCGCTGGCTTTTGCCAGCCGCGGGGCGGTGGTGGCGGCAAACGACCTTTCGCCCATCAACGTCGAAGAGGTGGTGGAACAAATTCAGCGGCAGGGCGGGCGCGCCAAAGCCTTCATCGAAGATGTTGCCAAAAAGATGGGGGCGCAGAGTTTGATCAAGCAGGTGGAGGATGAATTCGGCAGGATTGATGTGCTGGTCAATCATGCCTCCGTCCAGCCGCGCGTTCCCCTGCTGGACATGGATGAATGGGACTGGCACCGCACGCTGGATGTCAATCTGAGCGGCGCGTTTTTGATGACGCAATCGGCTGGGCGCGTGATGCGGAGTCAGGGTTCGGGGGTGATTGTCAACCTCGTGACGTTGAATCAGGCGCCGGCGGAGAATGAAGCGGCGTTCGCGGCGTCCATGCAGGGGCTGGCGGCGTTCACGAATCGGGCGGCGCGTGAGTTGAGTCCGTATGGAATCCGCGTGCATCTGGTGGAAACAGGCGCAGACGCTGCCGAAAAGATTCTGGGGCTTTTGGAGGACGAATGAAAGAATTGACGGAATATCGCGCAAGGTTGTTGGAGCGGCTGGCGGCTTCGGCGGAGGAGTTTCGCGGTGCCTGTCTGGCGGTCCCAGACCCGTTTGCGCCGATTGACGGCGGCTGGAATGTGCATCAGATTGCCGTGCACACGCGCGATGTGCACCGCCTGGTGTATGGTCTGCGGGTGCGGCGCACGGCGGAGGAGGATAACCCAGAGTTCGAGAACTTCGACGGCGACGCTTACATGGAGGAGCATTACGACGCCGGCGAGCGGCTGAGCGAACTGCTGGATGAGTTCACTGCAGACGTGAATGCGCTGGTTGAGATGTTGAAGAAACTGCCGACGGAGGCGTGGTCGCGCGAATCACGTCACGCCACGCTGGGGAGCGGTTTCACCCTTCAGCGGTGGGTGGAGCGCGACCTGGCGCACATCGAGGAGCATTTGAAAACGGTCAGGCAAAATCGGTAGATCATGAAAAAACGCGTAGATTGCGCTCTCTAGCGCAAATCAGGCGGTAGAGGGCGTCAAGTACGCGCTTTTGTAAATTAACTCAAGTTGCCACCTTATCTTATCGGAAGGACAAATTCCAATCTTTAGCCACGGATTTCACGAATTCACGCGGATTTTTTCTACAAA
>DAOUBY010000186.1:0-24803 GCA_034432325.1 Anaerolineales bacterium | reverse complement strand
TAAGCCGCGCGCAAAGCAGGGCGAAAACATCCTGTTTATCCTGTCTATCCTGTTAAACAAAGCGGCGCAAGCGATAATGAGAAAGCCATAGGCATCTCGGTATGGTAGAATCAAATGGTTATGGATGTTCAAAAACTGGAAGCATTGCCCCCGCCGCCGGGCGTCGTTGGCGCGCTGCGGGCGGGGTTCGATGTTGTCGCCAACCGCGTTGCGCTGATTCTCCTGCCGCTGGGGTTGGACCTGTTCCTCTGGCTGGGTCCCCGCCTGAATGTGAGTGAATTGTTCGCTCCCTACGTGCGCCTGGTCTTCGAGCAGGCGCGCCTGGGCGTGGCAGAAGCCGACCTGGAGCGCTTTGCCCAGTACCAGTCGCTGGTGATGAATGCGCTGCAGAATTTCAATTTGTTGAGTTTGCTGTCGAAACTGCAACTGTTTCCCATCGGCATTTCCAGCCTTTCGGCGCAGACGTTTCCCGTGAACACTCCCTTTGGCGCTCCGCTCGTCATCGTCATCCCTTCGTTTTGGATTGTGCTGGGGTTGATGGCGGCGCTGATTCCGCTGGGGTGGGTCGGCGGAGGCGTGTACTTCCGTCAGGTGGCAGGATCAGTTTTGAGGGCGGAAGAGGCGGGCATCAGCGTGGCAAATGCCGTTGTGCAGAGCATCCTGCTTTCGGTGATCTGGATGATCGGGCTGTTCATCCTGTTCGTGCCGCTGACGTTTGTGCTGGGTCTGCTTGCGCTCATCAGCCCGTCGCTGGCGAATATCGTCCTGCTCGTTTTGATGATTTTTTCGTTTTGGCTGATTGTGCCGTTGTTTTTCACGCCGCACGGGATTTTCGTCCGCAGGCAGAATGCCTTCCTTTCCATCTACTCCAGCCTGTGGATGAGCCGCTTCTCCTTCCCGACGAGCGGGCTGTTCGTGCTGAGCGCCTTTCTCCTCTCCCGCGGCTTGGACCTGTTGTGGAGCGCGCCGAAAAGCGATCAGTGGCTGGCGCTGGTGGGCTTTGCCGGGCATGCGTTTATTACAACGGTTTTGCTGGCGGCAAGTTTCATTTACTACCGCGATATGACCGACTGGATTAGAAATACTTACGAGCGTTTCCGCCGGTTGGGGCAGACGCCATCTTCCCTTTGAAAGAGTACTTCATCATCCGCTGTTTGGGCGGGTGATTTTGGAGGTTTTTGTGGTTACCAAAGAACAGACAGTCACTTACGATGTAAACGCCATTCAGGCTCTTGAGGGCATCGAACATGTGCGCAAACGCCCCGGCATGTATGTGGGCGGCACCGACATCAAAGCCCTGCATCACCTCGTGTATGAAGTGGTGGATAATGCCATTGACGAAGCCCTGGCGGGATTCTGCACGCGCATCAACATCACCATTCATGCCGATAGCAGCGTGACCGTGGAAGATAACGGACGCGGCATCCCGGTCGGTCCGCACCCGACGAAAAAGGACGCCCACGGCAAACCGATGGAAACCGTGGACGTGGTGATGACCGTCATCGGCGCGGGCGGCAAATTCGGCGGAGGCGGCTACAAGGTCTCCGGCGGTTTGCACGGCGTCGGCGTCAGCGCGGTCAACGCCCTGTCCGAGTGGATGATTACCGAGGTCAAGCGCGATGGCAAATGGTGGCGGCAGGAATACAAGCGCGGCGTCCCGCAGGGAACCATCCAAATGGTGGGCAAGGTGCCCAAAGAAGAGACCGGCACCAAACAGACCTTCAAATTCGATAAACAGATTTTCACCGAAGATATTGACTACCGCTTCGACACGCTCGTCCAGCGGTTTCGCGAAATGGCGTTCGTCACGCGCGGCGTGACCATCCGCTTTGTGGATGAACGCGCCGACCGCCAGATGACCTTCTACTTCGAAGGCGGACTCACCTCCTTCGTCCGCTATTTGAACCGCAACCGCGAGACGCTTCACCCGGTCGTCCACGTCGAAAAGGACATCGAAAACATCGGCATCGAAGCCGCCATCCAGTACACCGACGCCTACACCGAATCGGTCTATTCCTTCGCCAACACCATCAACACGGTGGACGGCGGCACGCACCTGACCGGCCTGCGCTCCTCGCTGACGCGCGTCATCAACGACTACGCCCGCAAAAACGGCTTGCTCAAAGATTCCGACCCCAACTTCTCCGGCGACGACACCCGCGAAGGTCTCACCGCCATCGTCTCGGTCAAACATCCCGAACCGCAGTTCGAGTCGCAGACCAAAGTCAAGTTGATGAACCCCGAAGTGCAGACCTACGTCACGCAGGTGGTGGGCGAAGCCTTCAGCACCTTTCTGGAGGAAAACCCGCAGGCGGCAAAGGCGATCATCGCCAAATGTCTCACCTCCGCCCGCGCCCGCGACGCGGCGCGCAAAGCGCGCGACCTGGTCATCCGCAAATCGGCGCTCGAATCGCTCACCCTGCCCGGCAAACTGGCAGATTGCTCGGAGCGCGACTCCTCCAAGACCGAACTCTACATCGTCGAAGGCGACTCGGCAGGCGGCTCCGCCAAACAGGGACGCGACCGCCACTTCCAGGCGATTTTGCCCCTGCGCGGCAAAATCATGAACACCGAACGCGCCCGCCTCGACAAAATCCTCTCCTCCAACGAAATCAAGGCGCTCATCTCAGCCCTCGGCACCGGCATCGGCGACAACTTCGACATTTCAGGGCTGCGCTACGGACGCGTCATCATCATGACCGACGCCGACGTGGACGGCAGTCACATCCGCACCCTGCTGCTCACCTTCTTCTTCCGCTACATGCCGCAACTCATCGAAGACGGGCATCTCTACATCGCCCAGCCGCCGCTCTACCGCATTGCCTACAAAAACCAGGTCAAATACGCCTACACCGACAAAGACAAAGACAAAATCCTGAAGGAACTCGGAGAAAAGGCAACCCTCCAGCGTTACAAAGGTCTCGGCGAAATGAACCCCGAACAGTTGTGGGAGACGACCATGAACCCCGAAAACCGCACCCTGCTCCTCGTCACGGTGGAGGATGCGGCGGAAGCAGACCGCACCTTCGACATGCTCATGGGCGACGCCGTGGACCCGCGCCGCAAATTCATCCAAACCCACGCCAAAGCGGTTCGCAACCTCGACATTTAGCCTGCCGCGTCCCGAAGAGCCTTCTCTTCGGGACGTTTTCTTGTGCGCAAGTGTGGAGTGAGCGTGCCCGGCGCTGGAGAACGTCTCGGTCGTATGCCGAAAGTTGTGTAAATTCGTACCGCGAGACATCGTCCCCGTAGGGGATTAATCCCGCGCCACTTTTACACAAACAGGACTTGCGCAAAACCTTGCATAGAGCGCGTTCTCTAACGCGCAGACTGGATCATCAACGTTAGAGAACGTTGATTACGCGTACGTCCTGACAAAAATCGAGATACTATCAATCCTGCGCATTGGCGCGGGCGCGCAGCAAACGTTCTCTAACGTTTGCGCGTTGTTTACAGACCACCCGTTTTCTTCGCGCCCTTTCTTCTTTGTTATGAAAGTACCATAGTTGCCAGCGGGGGATGTAGTGTAAAATTTCAAAACAGCCGCCCTGCGTGGACCTACTGACGCCATGACCCCTCCCTCCCCGTCCTCTCGGAATTTCCTGAACCGCACGCTGCAAGTCATCGTGCTGATCTATCAGTTCGCCGCCCTGCTGGTCTTTGCCGCATCGCTCTACCTTGCCGCGGACTGGTTGAAGAACCCCTTCCTGGGCGGTTTCTTCGAGCATACCTTCGTCCTCAACGGCTCGAACACCGTCGAGGCAGGCAAGACCTGGGCAATGTACGCGCAGGGATTCCAACTTGGCGACCAACTCCTCGCCGTGGACGGCACGCCGGTCACTACAGCGGCTCAGTTGAGGGAAATGCTCGGGTCCCGCGCACCCGGCGACCAGGTCACGGTGACGATGCGCCGCACCGACGGAACGACGGCGGCAGCCGCCATCGTCCTCCAGCAACTCTCCACCGCCGACCGCTACGCCTACTTCTACATCCCCCAATTTCTGGGCGTTGTCTTTCTTATCTCCAGCCTGTGGATCTTCGGCCTGCGCCGCAGCGAACCCGCCGGGCGCGCCTTCTCGGTCTTCACCTCCTCCCTTGCCATTGGCACCTGCGCCCTCTTCGACCTCTACACCTCCCACCAACTGACCCATCTGTGGACGCTGGCGCTGGCGATGGCGGGCGGCTCGCTGATTGACCTGGCGCTGTGTTTCCCGCGCGAGGCGCTTGTTGTCGTTGGGCGTCCCTACCTCCGCTGGGCGGGGTATCTGGCGGGCTTCATTCTGACCTTCAACGCCTACGAGACCCTCTTCAATTTCCAAAAGCCGACCGCCTACCTCGCCGCCTGGCAAATGATTTATGCCTTCACCGGCTTTGCCGCGCTCTTCTATTTTGGCATGCTGCTCTACCATGCCATCACATCCCGTTCGCCGGTGGTCAAAAGCCAGGCGCGCGCCATTCTGGCAGGCTCCCTGATTGCCTTTGGACCGCTGGCGGCATGGTTCATCTTTTCTGGAGAAGCGTTCAGCCCCACCCTGCTGCCGTTTCTCATCATCTTCCCGCTGATCAACGGATACGTTGTCCTGCGCTTTCGCCTCTTGCGCACCGACTTCTGGGTGCGCCGCGGATTGGTTTATGCCCTGCTGACGGTGCTGATCGTCCTGGCGTACGGCTTCCTGGTCAGCGGCGTGGCGCTCATCCTGCCTGTTCCAGCCAACAATCCCTACCTCATCGGCGGGCTGGTCTTCCTCATTGCCGTCACCATCAATCCCCTGCGCAACCGCCTGCAAAGCATGGTGGACAGCATCTTCTTCCGCGGTCAACGCGCTTATGAAGACCGCCTGCGCAGTTACAGTCACGCCATCACCGGCGCCATGGACCTTGCCTCCATCGCGCGCGTCATCCGCGAGCATGTCGTGGAAACCCTCATGCCCGACCGTCTGCACATCTTCATCTACGACGCGCTCAACGACCAATACGCCGCCCTGCCCGGCGAAGACGGGCGCCCCACCAGCGACATCCGCTTTGCCTCCGGCAGTTCCCTCGTCCAATATTTCCAAAAAGAACGAATTCCCCTCTACCTCGATACCGTCAACCCGCCCACGCTCCTCAAAGGCGACGAAGCGCGTCTCTCCCTCCTTGGGGCGCGGCTTTTCGTCCGCCTGCACAGCGAAGGCAGAACCATCGGCTGGCTTGCCCTGGGAACGCCCCTCTCCGGCGCCCCCTACACCCCCCAGGACCTCGACTACCTCGAAAGCATCGCCAGCCAGGCATCGCTTGCCGTTGCCCGCGTACAAACTGTTGCCAACCTCGAGCGCCGCGTCCAGGAAATGAACGCCCTCTCGCTCGTCTCGCAGGGCGTCAACGTCACCCTCACCTTCGACGACGTTCTCGAACTCATCTTTGCCCAAACCTCCCGCATCCTGCCTTCCAACTACTTCCACATCTGCCTGTACGACAAAGCCGCCAAATATTACTACTACGCCTTCCGCGTGGACGATAACGAGCGCGTGAAATCCCTCGAAAACCAACCGCTCCCTCCCAACTTTGGGCTGGGGCAGGAAATCATCCGCAAAGGACGCTCCATCATCACCCAGGATTACCGCCAGGAATGCCAGGTTCGCAGTATCACCCCCTCCGCGCCGGGCATCTACGCCTGGATGGGCGTTCCCCTCAACTCACAAGCCGAAACCATCGGCGCCCTCAGCGTGGGCAGCCGCGACCCCACCGTCACCTACACCCGCGCCCAACTCGAACTCCTTCAATCCATCGCCGACCAAACCGTTGGCGCAATCGTCAAGGCGCGCCTCCTGCAAGAGACCGAACAGCGCGCCCATCAACTTGCCACACTCAACGAAATCACCCGCCAACTCACCTCCACCCTCGAACAGGAACCCCTGCTCCGCAACATCCTCGACAATGCCGTCAAGATTTTGAACTGCGAAGCCGGCACCCTCTTCCTGATGGACGAACAAACCGGCGAACTCGTCTTTCGCGTCACCGCCGGACCGGTAGCCGGCAACCTGCTCGGACAGCGCCTGCCCCCCGGCACCGGCGTCGCCGGGCGCGCCGCTCAAACCGGCCGCCCCGTCATCGAAAACGACGCGCAGAAATCCTCCACCCGCTTCACCGGCACCGACCGTCAGACCGGTTTCGTTTCCCGTTCCCTGCTTGCCGTCCCCATGCAAATCAAGGATCGCGTCCTCGGCGTCATCGAAGTCATCAACCGCCGCGACGGGCTGCCCTTCGCCGAAGACGACCAGAACATCCTCACTGCCTTCGCCGGGCAGGCGGCGGTTGCCATCGAAAACGCGCGCCTGCTCGCCCTCACCGACCAGGAACTCGCCGCCCGCGTCGAAGAACTTCAAGTCATGGGGCGCATCGTCCGCGAACTGAACGCCAGCCTCGACGTGGACCGCGCCATGCGCACCACCCTCGAATGGGCGATGCGCCAATCCAACGCCGAAGCGGGCTTGATCGGCATGCTCGAAGGAAACCAGATCCGCCTCATGGCGCAGGAAGGCTACGAATCCATCTTCAGCGATCCCTCCAACGGGCATCTGCCCATTGACATGCCCACCATCAAAACCGCCCTCGCCAGCGGGCAGCCCGCCCAAATCTCGCTCATTGCCAGCGGCGAAAAGGGACTCCTGCCCGCCGCCCACACCCAAATCATCGTCCCCATCCGCCGCGAAACCGAAGTCATCGGTCTGCTCCTGCTCGAAAGCATGAGCGACTCGCAGGAAAACCTGGCGTTCCTCAACCGCCTGAGCGACAACGCCGCCATCGCCATCGCCAACGCCCAACTCTACGCTGAAGTCCAACGCGCCAACGACGCCAAAAGCGACTTCGTTTCCTTTGTGGCGCACGAACTCAAAAACCCGATGACCTCCATCAAAGGCTACACCGAACTCCTGGCCGGCGGCGCGGTTGGACCCATCAACGAAATGCAGACCAACTTCCTCAACACCATCCGCTCCAACGTCGAGCGCATGTCGGTGCTTGTCTCCGACCTGAACGACAACGCCAAAATCGAAGCCGGGCGCCTGCGCCTCGACTTCAAAGCCGTCAACATCCCCGATGTGGTCGAAGACGTGCTGCGCTCCACCCGCCGCCAGATCGAAGACAAAAAACAGACGGTGGAACTGCATCTTGCCGAATCCCTCCCCAAAGTCTGGGCAGACCCGGTGCGCGTGGGGCAGGTGCTCACCAACCTCGTCAGCAACGCGCACAAATACACCCCCGAAGGCGGACGCATCCTCATCGGCGCCCAGGAAGCCGAAAACCAGTGGGACCCCGAAGGCGCGCGCAGAGTCGTTCACCTGTGGGTCAAAGACAACGGCATCGGCATCAGCATCGAAGACCAGGCGAAAATCTTCCAAAAATTCTTCCGCTCCGACGACTCCAAAGCCCGCGAAGCCCCCGGCACCGGCTTGGGTTTGAACATCACCAAGAGCCTCGTCGAAATGCAGGGCGGGCGCATCTGGTTCGAAAGCGAGTTCCGCCGCGGCACCACCTTCCACTTCACCGTGCCGGTCGCAGAAGGATGACTTCATGACACTCAAAGCCGCCATCGGATACGCACAGGCATTGAACGGGCGCGAAGCCGGCTTGCAGGCTGCCCATCACGCCCTGAACAACCTCGGTTCCGCCACCCCCCGTGCGGGCTTTGTCATCGCCTCCCACCAATATCAGGCGCGCGATGTCATCAACGGCGTCGCCAGCCTGCTGGGCGACACCCCGCTCATCGGGTTGAGCAGCCCGGCGGGCTTTTCGCACACCGGCTTGCACCCCAACACCGTCATTGTGGCGCTCATGAACGGCGAGTTTCAGGCAGAGACCCTCTGGCTGCCCGGCTTTGCACAAAGCGGAAGGAGCACCGGCGCCCAATTGGCGAATCATCTTGCCGGGAAGGAAGAACCGAACGCCATCCTCTTCTTTGCCGATGGCTTCAACGGCGACGCCGACCAGTTATGCTCCGCCCTTCCCTCCGGCATCCCCCTTGTCGGCGCCCTGTCTTCCGGCGACCTGCACACCGGTCATTCCTACCAGTTGGCTGGCTCGCAAAGCGGAAACGGCGCCCTTGCCGCTGCCATCCTGCGCGGCGCACTGCGCGCCGGCATCGGCTATGCTCACGGCTGGAACCCGGTGGGCAGTCACTTCCGCGTCACCCGCTCGCGCGGCTTCTGGCTCCGCACCCTCGATGGACGCCCCGCCTCCGAAACCTACGCCCAACTCTTCGGTCATCCCGCGCGCGAATGGGCGTTTCCGCCGCTCAGCCACCTGGCGCGCCTCTACCCTCTCGGCATCGAACAGGGCGATCAATTGCTCGTCCGCGCGCCCATCCGCGTGGAAGCCGACGGCAGTTTCCGAATGAACGCCCCCGTGCGCGACGGCGCCGAAGCCTACCTGCTGGTGGGCAACCGCGAATCCTGCGAAAAAGCCGCCCAGCAAGCCGCCCAACAGGCGCTTCAGGCGCTCGACGGCGCCAAACCCGTCTTTGCCCTCGTCCTGGTGGACATTGCCTGGGACATGCTCCTCAAATCGCACCCTGGCGCTGAAATCGCCGCCATACAAGACATCCTCGGCAGAGATGTCCCCCTGGCAGGCGCTTACACCCTCGGGCAAATCGTACCCGGCAAAGAAACCGCCCCGCCGCAATTGCTCAACCAGCACATCGTTGTAACAGCGTTTGCCGAACCCCAGTAAAAACCGTGACCCTCGCCGAGGGTCATTTTTTTTCCCATCTGGCTATAATCACTGATGCTGCGCAGTTTTCCCGCAGCGCGACATTCATGCCGCTTGAAAATACGAGATACCCCCTGCAGGGACGATGTCTCGCACTACCGCGTAAGGTGAGTAATCATTTATGGACAAGGAGTCTGCGATGAAAGCCCTCCTCCCAATTTTGACTCTCTCCCTCCTGCTTGCGGCTTGCCAGGCAGGCGGCTCCACGCCTCCCACCCCGACCGAGCCTGTTTTGCCCCTCCCAAACCTTTCCCTCCCTGCCGCCTCTCCCACCCTCCCCGCGGCAATTGCCATCCCCACCGCCACGCCGCTCCCCGTCTCCGGGCAAACCGTTTGCACCGACCCGGCGGTTCTCGTTCTGATCGACTCCCTCAAAGCCGCCATGCTCAACGCCGACGGCGAACTGCTCCGCTCGCTCATCAGCCCAAACGGAATGGAAGTGCGCTACTTCCGCAATGGAAACGCCATTACCTACACCCCTCTTCAGGCGGCTTTTCTCTTCGAGACCACCTACGAAGCCAACTGGGGCAGCGACCCCGCCAGCGGGCTCGAAAAACGAGGCTCATTCCACGATGTCATTGTCCCCTCACTGGTCGAACTCTTCAACCAGCCCTACACCCTGCACTGCAACGACTTGAAACACGGCGGCGCCAGTTACGAGGTCGCCTGGCTCTATCAAGGGGATTTCTACGCCATCCACTTTGCCGGCACGGAACAAAACGGCTTCCTCGACTGGCGCACCTGGGCGGTGGGCGTCGAATACAGCGGCGGCAAACCCTTCATTTACGCGCTTGTGCAGTATTTTTGGGAACCGTAACACACCGATGCCCGATGCCTGGCAGGATGCTTCGCTGCGCTCGGCATGACAACAGCGGGCTTTCCCCGAATTGACAGGCTTCCCTGAGGGCGGGACTACTCGAACACTTTCCGAAACGCTTTGGCGACCTCCTCCTTCACCCGCGTCATCGAAGGCGGCTCGGCGAATAAATCTGCCAGCGAAACCACCGCCTCATCCTGCAAGCCGCAGGCAATGATGCCGTCCCAATACGCCATATCGGGGTTGACGTTCAACGCAAAGCCGTGACGTGAAACCCCGCGCGCATCCACTTTGACGCCGATCGCCGCGATTTTGGCGGGCTTTTGGCGGTCTTGCGGTGAACAGCGCAAACAGCGCGAATGCACATCCGCCTGCACCCACACGCCGGTCAAGCCGGGGCGCTGACCGGCCGCAATGCCGAGGTTTGCCAGCGCGATGATGAGCGCCCTCTCGATATTGCGGACATAGCCGACGTAATCGGTTTGGGGAATTCTTCCCTCGCCCCTTTGCCCCTCTCCCGTTGGAAGAGACGTTGGGATGAGGGGAAACAACGGATACCCCACCAACTGCCCCGGCCCGTGATAGGTCACATCGCCGCCGCGATCCACCCAGTGAATGGAGATGCCCTTTTCACGGAGTTGCGCCTCGCCCCATAACAGATTCTCCTGCCTGCCGCGCCGCCCAAAGGTGTAAACGTGCGGATGCTCCAGCAATAACAGCGTGGGCTTACGAGCGCCCTCGGCAATCTCCGCCGCGTATTCATCCTGCAATTTCCAGGCGGTCTCGTATTCGATCATGCCCAGGTCTTCCACAATAAAATTCATAGCCGTTCCGAAGTCTGAAGCCGAGGGTGGTGAATGGTAAGTGGATGGGCTAAAGAGGAAGGTCCTTGAAGATGCGCCGATACAGGTCAGACTCGAGCAGGTTGTTCGGGTCACAGCGCTGTTTGAGTTTTTTGAATCTGGCAATGGCTTCCTCGCCGAGGAAGGCGCGGGCGGTCTCTGCAGAGGTCTCGCTGTTTTTGGCGAAGTAGAACCGTCCGCCTGCGTTCACCACGATGCGGTCGAACTCCTGCAGCAAATCCCTCAAGCGGGCGCGGTTTCTGTCTGTGACCTTGAAATCCATGGCGAGGGAAAAGCCGTCCACGGCGTGGGTGAGGAGGAAGTTATCGGGGCGGTGGCGCTTGGTGACGCCGAGGTAGGAGGGAAGTCCGCGCCGATGCGAGAGTTGAATCATCTCCCGCCAGGCGTCTTCGGCGGTTTCTTTGGGGAGGAACGACTGGTATTGAATCAAACCGCCGCGTCCGAAGGAGCGTTCCCAATCGGGGACGTAATCGAGCAAAAAGTGGAACTCGGCGTGCGATTCGCGGAAGGTGTGCCGGCGCAGGCTGGCAAGGTATTTTGCCGTGTTGATGAGCCGCACACCGGGGTTGTTCAGAAAGGGATTCATGAAGTAGTGCAGCAGCGATTTTGGCATGACCCCGAAGAGACGGTCGGGCAGGTGCTGGTAGGAGAGTTTCATCGTCTCGCGGGCGTTCGGGTCTTCGCCTTCTTTCAGGTTGGTGGCGGCATGGATTTGTCCGCGCCCGAGGCTGGCGCCTTTTGCGAGCGTATCGAGCCAGCCGACGATGTAGTCGTAGCGGGGAGCGTGTTCGAGCAGGTCGCTCAGGTGACGGTGGAGATTCGGCACGTGCCAGGCGTCCACAGCAATCAGTCCGGAATGGATGCGTTTCATCTTCAGCGTGACGGTTGTGAAGACGCCGAGCATCCCCAGTCCGCCGATCATGGCGTAGAACAGGTCGGCGTTTTTTTGCGGGGAGCAGGTGACCAGCGCGCCGGTGGGGAGCATGGCGGTGAATTCGGTCACGTGTTCGCCGATGACGCCGACGCGAAAGTTGTTTTTACCGTGGATGTTTGCCCCCAGACAGCCGCCCAGGGTGGTCTTCATGGTGCCGGAGACGACGGGGGGCCACCAGCCGTCGGGTTCGACGCGCTTCCACAGGTCTTCGAGGGTGACGCCCGCCTCGCATCGGACGACGCCGGAGGCTGGATCCCATTCGAGGATGCGATTCATCCCGCTCATGTCGAGGACGATGCCGCCGCCGTTGAGCGACACATCGTTATAACTGATGCCTGTGCCGCGTGCGGTGACGGTCAGCCCGTTTTTTTTGGCGAGTTGAAAGGCTTCGTAAATATCGTCGGTTTTTTCGACTTTGATGCGATAGCAGGATGCTTTGAGCGAGTGCCCAAAATTTTCGAGTTGAGTGAAATGGCGGGTGAGGTTCATAGGGATTGAATGAGGAGCGAAGGGTGCGTGTTCCGGATTCGGTTATTTCGAGCGGTGCGGTGCAGAGCGGGAAATCTTTTCGGGCTTTGGGCAGGAGTTTTCCTCGCTGCATTGAGCGCGCTGCTCGTCGAACCGGCGGCTCAAAACGACAACCTTCTGAACACGAAGGAAGGGATGTGGCGGATGACCAGCATGATCCATCGCCAGAGGGGGGCGGTGTAGATGGTTTGCTTGCGCTTCTTCATGGCGCGCAGGATGTCTTCGGCGGCGCGTTCGGGTTCGATGGCGAAGGGTGTGGGTCCCTGCGCGGCTTGGAGCATCGCGGTTTTCATGAAGCCCGGTTTGACGGTGAGCACGTTCACGCCGTGACGGGTGAGACGGTTGCGCAGCGCCTCGAGGTAGGTGGTCAGCCCGGCTTTGGAAGCATTGTAGCCGGGGTTGCCCACGCGTCCGCGGTCGCCCGCCACCGAGGAGATGCCCACAATTTGCCCGGCTTTTGCCGCTTGGAACATCTCGGCAATGGGTGTGAGCCATGCCATTGCGCCGATGAGGTTGACCTCGACCATTGTGCGGTCGTTTTCGAAGTTGTATTTGTCCATGCCGCCGGGCGGCAGGTTGAGTCCCGCCGCGTAGATGACGAAATCCAAACCGCCCAAATCGGCGACGATTTTGCGGAGCAGGGCTGGGACTTTGTTGTACTCACGGACATCATGCTGATACGCCAGGGCATAGCCGCCGCCGGCGTTGATTTGACGACAGAGGGCGTCCAATTTGTCTTGGCTGCGGGCAACCAGCGCCAGAGAAGTTCCCTGCCCGGCAAGTTTTTGAGCAAGCGCCGCCCCCAGCCCTGTGGATGCGCCGATGATGAGTCCGCGGCGGCGCGGCGTTAACGGGGTTGCAGAAACAGATTTTGGAGCGTCTGACACGTTTTGTCCTCCAGATGAAATGCGCTCCCCATTGTAACCCATCCAATGCTGTAACGGGCATGTAATACAGAAACCATGCTGAGTTGCTATAATGTAGGGCGTGTCGTCGAAAATTGTGCGGACGTTTTTGATGGCGCAGCGATAAAAGTTGGAGCAAATGAAAGAACAAATTTTGCAAGTCCTTGCGGAAGCCCGCAAACGTCTCGATGCCACAAACGTCCCCGATTCGGAGAGGGACATCCTCTTGAAATTGATTGGTATCCTTGCCGTGTCCATTGAACAATACGCTCAAAGCCGCGAAGATGTGAACAGCCTTGCCGAAGCGGTGATTGACCATCACGCCCTGCTTGCCCTGCTCAGACAGCAGACGGAGGAACTGAATGCGCTCAAAAAATTGAGCATCAACCTCACCTCCAGCCTCGACCTGCCCGATGTGCTCGATACGCTGGTTTCAGAAGCGATTCAATTGATCCCCAACGCCCAGGATGTTCACATCTTCCTGTACTCCGATGGCAAACTCTCTTTTGGCGCGGCGCTGGATGCTCAGGGAAGCAAGAACACCGCCTGGTCGAATCCGCGCCTGAACGGCTTGACCTACACCGTGGCGCGCAGCGGCGAGACGATCATCGTGGAAGACATGCAGAATCATCCCTTGTACGAAAACGCCCCGGCGAACTGGCGCGGCTCGATCATCGGCATCCCTCTCAAAGTGGACCATACCGTCGTCGGCGTGATGAACCTCGCTCGCTCCAATACCGGCGGGTTCTCCGCCTCCGAACTGCGCCTGCTAGACCTGCTGGCAGACCAGGCTGCCATTGCCATTAACAACGCCAGCCGGCACCAAATGATCAGCCGTCAGGCATACAGCGACACGCTGACCGGCCTCCCCAACCGCCGCGCCCTCGACGAACGGCTGGAGGAGGAGATCCAATCTGCCCGCCGCAACAACTACTCCTTTGCCGTTGTCATGATGGACCTGGACGGATTCAAAGCCGTCAACGATACCTATGGTCACCCCATCGGCGACGACGTTTTGCGCATCGTCTTCAGCCACATGGCGCGCGGCGTGCGCAACACCGACTTCCTCGCCCGTTACGGCGGCGACGAACTGACCCTCATCCTCTCCCAGTCCGATATTTCCTCCGCCAGAATCGTCACCGAAAAAATCGCCCAGGGAATGAAACGCATCAAATACATCCTGCCAGATAAAAAGCGCCTCAACCTGAGCATCTCCGGCGGCATTGCCATCTACCCTGTCCACGCCCGCACCGCCTCCGACCTGCTGCGCGCGGCGGATGCGGCGCTCTACCAAGCCAAAAAACACAACCGCGGCACCTTTCAAATCGCCCGCGGCGTGACCGGCCCCATCTCCATGCACAACATCATCCCGGAATAGCCTCCCTTCCCATTGCCGGGGGTTATAATCAGCGCACATTCCGACCCTGAAGGTCTCACGCACCTTTAGGGTCTTCTTCACGGAGGCGCCTTCATGCAGCGCAAAATCAAAATCATCCTCAACCCCATGGCAGACATGGGCAACGCCTGGCGCATCGCGCGCGACCTGCGTTCCATCACCGAAGAACACGGCGGCATAGACTGGACCGGCACCGTCTATCCCGGTCACGCCATCGAACTTGCCCGGCAGGCAGGCGAACAAGGCTGCGAACGCGTCATCGCCATGGGCGGAGATGGAACCGTTCACGAAGTGATGAACGGACTCATGCAACTCCCCGCCGACCGCCGTCCCATCCTCGGCGTCGTACCTGCCGGCTCCGGCAACGACTTCGGTCACGGCATCGGCGCCGCCTCCACCCCCGCCGAAGCCCTCCACCGCGCCATCCACGCCGAACCCGCCACTGTTGACCTCGGACTGATGACCGCAGAAGACGGGCGCAAGGAATACTTCGACAACACCCTTGGCATCGGCTTCGGCGCCATCGTCACCATCCGCTCGCACCAACTCCCTCTCCTGCGCGGCTTCCTCATGTACCTCACCGCCGTCCTCCAAACCATTCTGCTCGACCACAACCCCATCCACATGCAAATCGAAGTGGACGGCAAAAAAATGGAAGAAGACGTCATCTACCTCATCCTGTGCAACGGTCCGCGCGAAGGAGGCGGCTTCCTCGTCGCCCCCGCCGCCAAAATAGACGACGGCATCCTCGACTACGCCATGATCACGGACGTCAGCCGCCTCAAAATGCTGCGCATCGTCCCCGAGGTCATGAAAGGCACGCACGGGCGCTTCAAAGAAGTCACCATCTCCACCTGCAAAAAATTCACCCTCACCGCCGACCGCCCCCTCTACATCCACGCCGACGGCGAAATCTTCTCCGGCCCCGGCACCGACCTCCGCAAAGTCTCCTTCGAAATCGTCCCCAATGCGCTCAAGGTCATCCGCGGCTCATAACCAATTACCAATTACCAATTACAATTATTTGTAACTGGTAATTCATCATGCCCGACCTCTTCCATTCCCTCCTCAAACAGGATATCGGACACCTCCGCATCATCGCCGAACTGTGGGGCATCGAACTGACCTCTCCCAAAGCCGAGGGCGCGCTGGAGGAACTCTGCGCTTCTCTCCTCGACCCGAACCTGCTCACCGAAATCCGAGCCTCCCTGCCGCCCGAAGCCGACTCTGCCCTTGCCGCCCTCATCCATGCCGGCGGGCGGCTTCCCTGGCAGACCTTCACCCGCCGCTACGGAGGCGTCCGCGAAGCCGGCGCCGGCAAACGCGACCGCGAAAGACCCTACCTCAACCCCGCCTCCCCCGCCGAAGTCCTCTACTATCGCGGCTTGCTTGCCCGCGCCTTCTTCGACACCCAAAAAGGACCTCAGGAATTTGGATACATTCCTGATGATTTGCTTGCTCTGATGAAAGACGAAAGAGGCGAAGAGGAAAAAATCGCGGGCGGTATTTCCGAACCGTTGGGGCGCCCTGCCTCTCCCGGCGAACGCGGACGCGAACTCCTCGCCGGCGACTCCCTCCTCGACGACGCCGTCACCCTGCTGGCGGCTTTACGCCTCGGCATAGACCCGCCCGCCACAACCGTCCCTCACGCCGTTCTGCGGGCGTTCCTGCGCGCCGCCAACATCCTCGATGAAAACGGAACGCCCCAGCCCGACCCGCTCAAGAGATTTTTGGAAGCCCCCCGCCCGCAGGCGCTCCACCTCCTGCAAACCGCCTGGCAGACGAGCGAAACCTTCAACGAACTCAAACTCATGCCGGGCATCGTCTGCGAGGGCGAATGGACGAACCAGCCGCTCGAAACGCGCGAATTTTTGCTCAACCTGCTCGCTGAAATCCCCGAAGGCAAATGGTGGAGCCTCAACGCCTTCCTGCGCGGCGTCAAACAAAACTACGCCGACTTCCAGCGCCCCGCCGGCGACTACGACTCCTGGTTCATCAAACGCGCCGCCGACGGCGTGTACCTGCGCGGCTTCGCCCACTGGGATGAGGTGGACGGCGCGCTAATCAAATTCTTCATCACGGGCATTCTGCACTGGCTGGGCGAGGTGGACTTAAGTATTGGCGAGGGAGCGGCAGAAGCGACTTCTTTCCGTCTTTCCTCTTTCCAAAACACGAAAGAAGAAAAAGGAAAGATTACAACGACTTCAAGCGGCAGGATTGCCATTCCGCGCGATGCGCCTCGGGTCGTGCGCTATCAGATTTCGCGCTTTTGCGAGTGGGACGAGCCGAAAGAGGACGTGTACCGCTACCGTCTCACCGTCCGTTCGCTGGGCAAAGCCAGAGCGCAGGGGTTGAAGGTGGAACATCTGCTTGCCTTGCTCTCGAAACATTGCGAGGCGGGGGTTCCGCCGTCGCTGGTCAAAGCCCTCAAACGCTGGGATGCTCACGGGGTGGAGGCTCGGGTGGAGACTCAGGTCGTTTTGCGGCTGAGCAAGCCCGAGGTCCTGGAAGAGATGCGTAAATCGAAGGCGGCGAAATATCTGGGTGAGGTGTTAAGTCCCACGGCGGTCATTGTCAAGAGCGGCGCCGTCCAAAAAGTGATGGAAGCGCTGGCAGAACTGGGGCTGCTGGCGGAGGTCGAAGAAAAATAGAACGACTGTCATCTCTCATCAGTGACAACCGCTTCGATGCAGGTTGCTATAATGATGAAGAACGAACCACTATTCTCTATGAGGAGTTCCCCATGTCCAAACTCGACTGGCTGACACAGGAAATCGAAGGCTTGAAAGAGCAGGGCTTGTACAACCGCATCCGCACGATTGGCTCGGCGCAGGGCGCGCGGCTGATTGTGGATGGGAAGAATGTGCTCAACTTTTGCTCCAACAATTATCTCGGGCTGGCGAATCATCCCAAACTGGTGCAAGCCGCCGCCGAAGCGATGAAGAAATACGGCGTCGGTCCCGCGGCGGTGCGTTCGATTGCAGGCACCACCGACCTGCACGTGCAGCTCGAAGAACGCCTCGCCAAATTCAAAGGCGCGGAGGATGTCATCACCTTTCAATCGGGCTTCACCGCCAACCTCGGAACCATCTCCGCTCTGGTCGGAAAGGAAGACGTGATTTTTTCAGACCGCCTGAATCACGCCTCCATCATTGACGGCTGCCGTCTCTCCGGCGCGAAGATCGTCGCCTACGAACACAACGACCCCGGCGCGCTGGAGGACGCGATCAGGGAACACGCTTCTCACCACCGCCGGGCGTTGATCGTCACAGACGGCGTTTTCAGCATGGACGGCGACATCGCCCCCCTGCCCGACCTCTACGAGGTCGCCAAGAAATATGACATCCTCTTCATGGTGGACGACGCGCACGGCGAGGGCGTGCTGGGCAAGGGCGGGCGCGGCATCGTGGATCACTTCGGCTTGCACGGCAAGGTGGATATCGAGGTCGGGACGATGTCGAAAGCGTTCGGCGTGGTCGGCGGGATGGTGGCGGGCAAGCGGGAAATCGTCGAGTGGCTGCGTCAGCGCGGGCGGCCCTTCCTGTTCTCTTCCGCCGTCACCGCTCCCGATGCGGCGGCGTGCCTGGCGGCGGTGGACCTGCTCGAAGAATCCACCGCGCTCGTGGACAAACTTTGGGACAACGCCCGCTACTTCAAAGCCGAGATGAAGAAGCTGGGCTTCGATACCGGCGTCAGCGAGACGCCCATCACGCCGGTCATGCTCGGCGAGGCGCCGCTGGCGCAGCAATTCAGCCGCGAGTTGTTCGAAGAAGGCGTGTTTGCCATGGCAATCGGCTATCCCACCGTGCCGAAAGGCAAAGCGCGGATTCGCGTGATGATCTCCGCCTCTCACGACCGCGACGATCTCGGTCAGGGGTTGGAGGCGTTCGCGAAGGTGGGGAAGAGGCTGGGTGTGATTTCGTGAGCGGCGCTCACTGATTGTATGCACGCAAGAGTTGTCATCCAGCCGACGCTACACCTGCCCTGGCGGGCGGTGCCAGGGGAGAGCGTCTCTTACGCTTCCCCCTGACATCTTTTGCGTGGACACTTACTGCTTCCTCCTCTTTCCTCTTCTCTTTTTCCTGCCTCTCATCACCGCCGCCTCGATCCACCCTGCCAGCGGTTCGGGCGGCGGATAATTTTGCACCTCGAACGGCTCTTTCCCGCATAAAACCAGCACACGGTTTGCGGCTTCGAGTCCCGTCACGCAGGCGCGCTCCAAAAAGAAGGACGGGTTTTGCAGCCACACCCAATCGCCCGCGCAAAAGAAATTCTCCCAGGGCGTCTCCACTCCCAGGTGCGTGCCGCGCGATCCCAGCGCGGGCAGGGTATGCGTCGCGGCGTTGCGCTGGAGGTGCGGCTTGAGGAGATGCCCCTTCAACTCCGGGAAGGCGCGGTAAAAATCGGTCAGCACGTTCGTCAACAGAACCGCATCGCTTTGCCGCAAAACCTCCTCGGGTCCGTACACATGCACCTCGATGCACGAGCCGCCCGCCGCCTCGCGCCACTGGCGATATGCCTCGTAAATCCTGTCGAGCCAGAAAAAATTGTGCATGACGAAATCGCCGCTGAAGATGCCCGCCTCGGCTGTGCGGCGCGGCGTCCTGTCGAACCACAGGCGAATCACCGCATGACCAAGCCCGTGCGGGAAGAACAAACCGTCAGCGGGGAAACTGCTTTTGATGATGGACTCAGCCGCGGGTGAGTCGGAAGCGAGGATGACGAAGCGGGATCGAATCGAAGCGGGGACTCCGTCTGCCTCGAAATGCACAACCCAACCCCCATCTGGCGAAGCATCCACCCGCTTCACACGGGACCTGAACCTGATCGCCCCTCCCAAATCCTTGATCCTCGCCGATAGTTTTTCGCAGACCTCGCCGCCGCCGTTCGGAAGATACCCAAACGCCCAGGCGTCGCGCCGCATGACCGTGTAAAAACGCAGGAAGGCGAGAAACCCCGCCAGCGGGACTTGATTGGGGTCGGTGGAAAGTCCGTTGCGCGTGAGACCGAGGAAGAGGGCGCGCAGGGCGGGTCCCCAACGTTTGAGCGATGCGCCGAACGTCAGCCCTTCGAGCGGCTGGTCTTCGACGAACGGGTCAATGCCCATTGACATCACCAGCGTGGACCAGACGTGGAAGATGCCCAGCCAGTCGCGGATGCCAAGCATCGAGAGGAACTGCGGAAGAAGAAAGAGTTGAATGTAATGAAACGGCGCAGGGATTTTGCTGTGACGGATGCTCGAACCGATGGGCGCCCGCCGGATACTCTCGTGAACGCGATAGATCCACTCCTCCTCGCCGGCGGGCAGCAGGGCGGGGAGCAGGTTGTGCCGCCTCAGCATGTGCTTGAAGTTGACATACGACGACCAGACGCCATGCACGCCGTGTTCGTTGGGGAACTTCCAGCCGTTGACGGCGATTGCCTCCTTTCCCGAAAGCCGTCCGCCGATGCGTTCATCGGCTTCGAGGAGCAGCGGCTTGAGTCCGCGTTCGGCGAGATGCAGGGCGGCTGTCATTCCCGCAACCCCGCCGCCGATGATGACTGCGCAGCGGTCGCGTTGGCTGGTCATGGAGGGGATTATATTTCACATTCTGCGCTGAAATGCGCCTGTTGCTGCCCGTCGCGCTGGGGCAGCGCGGTTTCTCCCCCCGGCTACGGCTTCTCCAACCCATGTTCGTTCAAGAACTTCTCATCGGCGAGAATCTCATTCGTATTCCCATCCGCCACGATCAGCCCCTCATCCATCACAATCGTGCGCGGGAAGAGCTCCTGCACCATCCTCATATCGTGCGTGGAAACCAGCATCGTGATCGGCAGTTCACGCAGCAGGTTGATCAACGTCCGCCGCGCGCGCGGATCGAGCCCGGCTGAGGGTTCGTCCAGCACCAGGATTTGCGGGTTCATCGAAAGCACCGTCGCAATGGCGATGCGCTTTTTCTCGCCCACGCTCAAGTGATGCGACATACGGTCGCGGTAGTTCGACATTCGCACCGCCTGCAGCGCCGTTTCCACGCGCGCCAGCACCTCGTCCTTCGGCAGCCCCATGTGCAGCGGACCGAACGCCACATCTTCGAACACCGTCGGCGAGAAGAGTTGGTCGTCGGGATTCTGGAAGACGAGTCCGACCATCCCGCGGATGGCAGGCAAATTGTCGCGGGTGATGCGTTCGCCTCCCACAATGACCTCGCCCTGCCCGCGCAAAATCCCGTTCAGGTGCAGCATCAGCGTGGACTTCCCTGCGCCGTTCGGTCCCACCAGCGCCACCTTGTCGCCCTCACACAAGTCAAACGAGACGCCGCGCAAAGCCTCGTGATGGTCGTGATATGAAAAATGCAGGTCGCGTACCGATAAAACGTTTGTCATAACCGTCCGATCCATTGAAAAAATAAAATGACCAGCAGCGCCAGCGCAGCGGCGAGATAGTCCACGCGGCGCATTTCATGCGGATTGATCGTATTCAGACGCCCTTTGTACCCGCGCGCCAGCATCGCATTATAGACGCGGTCGCTGCGTTCGTAACTCCGCAAAAAGAGTTGACCCGCCATATTCCCCGCCACTCCGGCGCGCCACGCCACGCCTCCCCCCGACCTCAAACCTGCCGCTGCCGCCGAACGAGCCTCCCTCGCCCTGAGCAGACGGAAGACCTCGTCCACCAGCACGAAGAGATAACGGTAGAGAAACGCGATGATCGTGGTCAGAATGGACGGCACGCGCAGATGCTCCAGCGCATGGACGACATCCGGAAAGCGCGTCGTCGCCACCAGCAAAATTGCCATCTGCACCGAAAGCCATGAGCGGATGATGATGCTGACGAAACGAAGCAAGCCCGCGTCGGTGATGGTCAAATCCCAAACGAGAAAGTGAAAGGTGGTAAGTGGATTTCCCGGAATGGAGAACAACACTGTAATTGCCACGAGCGCGAACGGCAGGGCAATGAACGACCGCTTGAATGTGAAGCCGGCTCCCAGTTCCGAGAGCGCATTGGCGAGGAGAAGAAGAAGCCACGAAAGCCCGAACGCCGTCCATGCCGCATCGGGCAGGAGCGCGTTCGAGAGGATGAACGCAACCGTGACGATCACCTTCACGCGCGGGTCGAGGCGGTGAAGGAAACTGTCGGTGGCGTGGTAGCGGTCAAAGGCGTCGGAGTGCATGGGGCGGTTTGTGATTTTGGATTTACGAGCTCACCTTACGCAGTGGCGTGAGATTTATCTCGCGGTTTCAGGCGACATGAATCTCCATTCGGGGACGATGTGTCGCGGTACAAATGAACTTCGTAACGTCAGTTGCGAGTTTAGGTTGGTGATGCGAAAGGCAAAGCAAGACCGCTTTATAGAATTGCTCTTGAAAAACTATCACAACCGCGAAGATTTTGTGGCGCGACATTCATGTCGCCTTAGGTTGCGGAATGAATTCCGCGCTACGACGTTTTCTTCTGCAGTGAACGACCTGTCACAATCGTGATGCCAAGCACGATCAGAACGCCAATCGCTCCGGCGAGGATGGTCGAGAGGGGCGTCGCGCCGAGGAAGGGCAGGGTGTAATCGGGGATGATTTGGAACGGCGCAGATTGACCGGCGTTGATGAAGCCCATGTCAATGGCGACGCGCTCCAGCCCGTCGGGGTGGGCGGAGGCGAGCGGGGAAAGCAGAACGACGACCAGCGCAACGACCACGCCGGCGATGATCCAGCCGCGTCCGCCTTCGGCGGATGCCGATCCCTCGCCGAGCAGATCGGGGCGGGTGCGGAAGATGAACGACAACGCCGCCACCGTGATGAGCGCCTCGCCGATCCCAATCAGCGCGTGAACGCTGAGCATGGCAATTGTCACCGTTTGCAGGTTGCTGGTGCCGCTCAACCACAATTGCAGAGACGTGGAGAGCGCTCCCGCCATGACCGAGAACCACGCGGCAACGCCGGCGAACACCAGTTTTGTGCCTGTGGATTTGTTCATGACCGAACGGTACAACCCATACCCGATGGCGGCGGTGAGCAAGCCCATGTTGAAGATGTTTGCGCCCATCACGAGCAGACCGCCGTCCTGGAAGAGCAATCCCTGCACGGCGATGACAGCGGTCATCACCAGCATTCCTGCCCACGGACCGAGCACGATTGCCGCCAGCGCGCCGCCCAGCAGGTGACCGGACGTGCCGCCTGCCACGGGGAAGTTGATCATCTGCGCGGCAAAGATGAACGCCGCCATGATGCCCATGAGCGGTACCTGCTTCTCGCCGAGCGATTTGTTCGTCCGCGAGACCGCCATGCCAATTATGACGATGGTGAGGACCCAAAAGATGACCGAAACGGTGACGTTCAAAAATCCATCAGGGATATGCATGGGAGCGGGTGCGTAATGCATGGTTTTCTCCTTTTTTTAATTGGTCTGGCACTTCGGGCACACCCCGAAGAAAGTCACATGGCTGTTGAGGTTTTTGAATCCGCTGGCGGCTTCCAGCGCCTGGTAGAGGGGGGCGAGCAGACTGTGTTCCACTTCGATTTCCGCCTTGCAGACGCGGCAGACGAGGTGATGGTGGTCAGCGGCGGCGATTTCGTAGGTCAGGCGCCCGCTGCCGGCGTAGGTTGACCGCACCAGCCCATTCTCCGCCAGAAATTCGAGCGTGCGGTAGACCGTCGGTTCGGTCAGTCCGGGCAATTCCTCCCGAGCCTTTTTGTAGATTTCGCCCGGGGAGAGGTGCGTCCCTTCGTGGCGCAGGACGTGCAGGATTGCATGCCGCTGAGGGGTCATGCGGAAGCCGCGCGCGCGGAGTTGAGGGGCGTAATCGGAGGAACAGGTCATGGTATCCTTATTGCAAGTTTTTGTAACAACATCCAGTATACATGAATTGCCCGGTTCTTACCTTAAACCTCTTCAGGACTTACGCAAAACCTTGCGTAGTGCGGAATTCATTCCGCAACCTAAAGCGACATGAATGTCGCTCTACAAAATCTTCGCGGTTGTGATGGTTTTTCAAGAGCAATTCTATAGAGCGCGTTCTCTAACGCGCAGTCTCTCTAATCAACGTTAGAGAACGTTGATTACGCGTAAGTCCTGCTCTTACTAAAGTGTGCCAGAGAGCGCACAATACGCTCTGGCGCAGGAGGCGTTCTCTAACGCCGGCTGACAATGCGAGAAATTAACGACAGTTCGGGATAAGGGCTGAATTCAGAGCAGAGTTCGAGGAGATTTTTGCATGAGTTTCTCTGTATTCTCCGCGTCTCGGCGATTATCCCGAATGCAGGCGAACAAAAAACGCCGGCAGAGACCTGCCGGCGTAAAGGCGCTGTGCGAAAGTCTGCTATCCCAATGGCTTTCTCATTATCGCTTGCGCCGCTTTGTATAACAGGATAGACAGGATAAACAGGATGTTTTCGCCCTGCTTTGCGCGCGGCTTATCTTGAAATCCTGTCTATCCTGTTTGTTTTTTTAGCCTGAAACCAGACTTTGAGAAAGCCATGCGGTCTCATGCGTAATGCCTTTTCAGTTCCGAAGCGTACCTTGCGCCGACGGTCTCCCGATTGTTTTTCAGCCAATCTATGAACATGATTTTTCCGCGCGGCGGCTCTTTGGAAACGAGCAGGTCTGCCATCAACCCTTCCACTTCCTCGGGCGTGAGAACGACATCCCTCACAAACAGGCTGATGAATTGCGCTGCAAGCAGCGCCAGCCTCGGCGGGACGGAGATCAACAGCCGCCTCGCGCCGATGGTCTCACCGACCAACTGAACCAGTTCCTTGAACGTGTAACCATCGGGACCGACCGCGTCAATGACATCATTCTCCTTGCTGTACACAGCCTCCACGGCGAGGTCTGCCAAATCCTCCACGTGAACGGGCTGGATGCCGTATGCCCCATCGCCGGGGATGAAAAAGACGGGGAAATGCCGCAGGAAGTAGGCGATATTGTTGATAAGAATATCCTCCCCGCCGCCCACCAGCACCGTAGGGCGCAGGATGGCGTACGAAAGTCCCGACTCGATCACCGCCTTCTCGTTCGCTGCCTTGCCCCAATAATACGGCAGATGCGACTCTGCCGACGGGTTGGCTATGCTGATGTGTACAATGCGCTTCACCCCGGCGGCTTTGGCGGCGTTGACCAGTTTGCGCGTGTTCTCCACGGCGCGCGGCTGGGTATTTTCGTCCTTGTCGAAGCGCACCCAATACGTGTTGACCAGCACATCCGCGCCCCGCAGCGACTCGGTCATGCCTGCCTCGTCGAAATCCAGCGGGTAGGCTTTCACCTTCCCGTTGAAAGGGTCGGGGCGGTTGGGATGACCCGTCAGCGTGATGACCTCCTCGCCGCGCGCCAAAAGCCGTTTGGCGATGTACTTGCCCGAATAACTGAACGCGCCTGTCACTGCAATTTTCATTTTCTACTCCATGTTTGTACCGCGACATTTATGTCGCCTTTTGGCTGCGGCATGATGGATTTTATGAAAATAATCTCGTACTACGCGCCCGCTGGCGTTAGCCTGTCCTGGCGGACAGTCCAGGGAGAATGCCAACTATGCGGTTGTGGTGTTTCTTTGTTAATTTCAGTACTTCACGAAAGCGCGTATTTGGCGGTCTCTACCGCCGAATTTGCGCTAGAGAGCGCAAGTTACGCAGGGTTTTCGTGATC